>CAZZCP010000042.1:0-21535 GCA_964653235.1 uncultured Pseudobdellovibrionaceae bacterium
TATCAAAGAGGAGTCTGCTCTTTTTGCTGAGCACTGGCTTAAGCCCTACACTGATTTTTTCGATGATTATCTACAGACAAGCAATCGAAAAGAAAGACTTGTGATTCTAAAAAAGTATCAAGAGAGTTGGAAAGAACAGAAAATTGCTTCAAGTGCATTAAAAGACAGAATTTGGTTTGAACAAATGGCTCAAGGCTTGATTGAACTTGAACCACTTACATCGATGAATGAAAGATTCAATCAAACCTATAATTGTTGGCTTTTAGTGCAACAAAACGAAGCGGGACCAAATTGCTCTAGGGAGTCTGAAATCAATAGAGCCATCTTGAGCTTGATTCAAGACAATGAGCCTGACCTTATCGACAATCAGCTATCCCTACTTGAAGACTCTTATCTCAAAGATCAATTAGAAACTCTTGCAAAAATTTGGCAAATCAAGCAAGAAAAGGGTCTTGAAAGAGCTCAAGTCGAAGCCAAAAGACTTCCATATACCAGCCCGGTCTACCATTTTAGCCAAGCTCTTTTGGAACTCTAAGTCAGTGCAAATGAGAATCATTATTAATTTGACTCTAGATTTTAACTCGCTTATTTCATTAGCATGCAAATCGAATTTCATAGTAAAAACCAGGAATCAGAACTCAAACAAATCATTCGAGACATTGGCTTAAAAGTAACTCAACAAAGACTTTTGATTCTGCAATGTCTGCTTCATGGACGAGACCACGTCACTGCCCAAGAAGTATTTGAAAAAACCAGTGCAAAAGATTCAAGTATCGGCTTTGCCACCGTATATCGCTTTCTTCGTCTCTTAGCCAATCACCAACTGGTTACCGAAGTTCGAATGGGGGGCTTACCTGCTAGATATGAGTGGACCAAAAAGAAATGCCACCATGATCATTTAACATGTAAGAGCTGTGGTAAAATTGTTGAATTTGTAAATCCCGATATTGAAAGGCTGCAATTGGAAGTGGCTAAAAGTTTTGGTTTTATTCTTACAGGACATATTTTAGAGCTCTATGGTGTATGCCCAGATTGCCAAAAAAAGAGTGATATTCTGCCTCATAGTGATTTAAAGATCCAATGAATCTTGAGTTTGCAAAATCATGCTTTCGATTTCGCAAAGATAATTTAGTTCCTCTACCGAATGCTTTTCGAATTCTACATAATGAATTTGACAATCTTACTTGTGATAAACTTGGCTCCGTTTTGTTTTACTCTTTTTATGGTCAAAGAGAAGCATTCATAGATTGCAAACAGCTCTGCCAAGCTTATTCAAATTATCTCTGTGAGGAGCTCAATGAAGATTTGCACTTCTTTTTGCGTTGGATGCCCAATCGAGGAGCCAGCAATGAGACTCTCAGCTATCAAAGCCCTCATTGTCCTGAGAACTGGATCATTACTGAGCATAGTTACCAATTTTTACTCTCTAGAACACGAGGAACCTCATCAGGTATTTTCTTAGATCAAAGAGATAATCGAAAATGGCTTTTAGACAACTCTAAAAACAAACATGTATTGAATCTCTTTAGCTACTCTTGTGCCTTTAGTCTTGCGGCAGCTCAAGGGGGAGCAAAAAAAGTACTTTCTGTTGATACTAGCAAGTCTTATTTAGATTGGGGCAAGAAACAGTTCGAACTCAATGATTTAAAACTCGAAACCTATGAGTTTTGGGCTTGGGACGCTCTTGAGTTTCTTGTTTTTGCACAAAAAAAAGAGATGCAATTTGATTTGATTGTTTGTGATCCCCCAAGCTTTGGGCGAAGTCCCAAGGCAAAGTTTCAAATTCATAAAGACTATAAAAAACTCATTCGCTTGTGCAAAAAAATTCTCTCCCCCAATGGCTGTATTTTGTTTTCTTCGAACTACCAAGAGTGGATTCCTCATATTTGGCAAGACAAGCTCAAGCAACTCGGCGAGTGTTTTTCGTGCACAAATCTGCCCCTCGATTATTCACACCCACAGGCAAAACCCAGTTTGTTTTCGTGTAAAATTCATTGAGCTTTGACGTGGCGGGCACTAACTACAGTATGAATATTACCACGCACATTAAAATCCGCTTTCACTTCAATTTCATGAGGATCTAACAAGGTTACCAAATCGTCACAAATACGATTGGTTACATCTTCATGAAATACAGCTTCATCACGAAATTTATTGATATAAAGTTTTAATGATTTGAGTTCGACGCATTTTTGATCGGGTACATAGCGAATGTAAATCGTAGCAAAATCAGGAAAACCGCTTCTTGGACAAAGACAGGTAAACTCAGGACAAGTGAAATCAACCGTATACTTACGATGTTTGGTTCGATTTTCAAAGCTGATCAACTCAGCTTCTTCAATCATTTTCTTGCCATATTCGGTATCTACAACTTCAGCCATTTTTACTCCTAAAAAAGCTCTTGGTACTCTTGTTCTGAAAAACCGATGGCCTGTATTTTATTGGCTTTTAAAATCACAGGTCTTTTCATTACTGTTGGCATATCTAAAAGCAACTCAAGCTTTTTTTGCGGATTCAAGTCCGATTTATCAACATTCATTTTGCGAAAACTAGGACCTCGAGTATTGATCAATTTCTCATCATGATCTTGATCGACCAAATTTTTCCATTCTTTTTCGTTGAGTTCTTGTTTTCGAAGGTCACGAAACTCGTATTCAATTTCATTTTCATCAAAGAAATTTCTTGCTTTCTTCACGCTGCTACAATTTGGAATTCCAAGGATTTTGTACATACTAGGGAAATAACGAGAAGCGAGCTATTGAGCAAGAACTTTCACCCCTTCTTGTGAAAAAGAAAAAGGAAAGTGTACTAATTTTTTAAGATCCTGAACCAAAGCCTTTTGTTTTGCAGGGGGGCATAGAAATAAGAGAAAACCTCCTCCTCCTGCGCCTATGAGTTTTCCTCCATAAGCACCCAGCAGCATGGCTTTTTCGTAATACTCATCAATCTCAGGGTTCGAAATTTGAGAGTTCAAAGATCTCTTAATTCTCCAGCCTTGATCGAGTATTTTGCCTAGGTTTTCAATATTCATACTACCCGAAATCTCTTTGTAAAAATCAAGTGCAAGATCGCGCATCTGCAAAAGAGACGCGTGATTTTGCCCGACTTCTTGCTTTTCTTTTTCAAGAACCTGGCCACCGTCTCTTCGTTTTCCTGTAAAAAACAAACACATACTTTTTCGCAAACGCTCTTGCCTTTCTTGACTCAAAAGAATCTTTTCATGAACTACGGAATCATCCTTACAAAAGCGCAAAAACTGCAGGCCGCCAAGTACAGAGGCATATTGATCTTGTTTTCCGGTAAAACAACCTAAGAGCTGAATCTCAACATAACTGGCCTGCTCTGCCAACTCTAGTAAACTTGGACTTTCATTTTTCAAAACACTCAAGGCTTTTAAAAGAGCTACAATTAGAGCTGAGCTTGAGCCTAAACCCGTACCCCAGGGTATGTCAGAGAAGATCTTAAAATGCAGAGGCTCTTGGATGTTCTTGAACTCAAGACATGTGCGAATGATCTTGTGAGTGATGTCTTCTCTTCTGTCAAAACTTCCTTCACTCTCTTGGGTATAAAACTCAAACTTATTGTTGTTACTTGTTTTGACCTCAAGATAGATGTATTGATCGATTGTGCAAAGAACTACAGCACCCTCAGTTTCTTTATAAAAACTCGGAAAATCGGTTCTCCCCCCCATAAAACTGATTCTTAATGGACTTTGCACTTTAATCATATACTTATAATCCCATCCTTCTGGGAGCTGTCAAACTCAGGTTCTACCAGGAAAAAATACTCAAAGCATCATTTTGACACCAAGAAAAAGAGATAAAGCTCGATCTAAGTTTGCGCATAAAGTCGTTATACAAAAAAATGAGATACCCCCCAACAAAGGGCCAGTTTTTGGCCCTTTTATGGATTCCAACTGTTTTTAACAGCTGTAAATCCGTTGAGGGGGATATGAAAAAATTATTTATATTTATTGTACTATTCGCTCTAGGAGTCTCTGCCAAAGTCAATAACCCAGTCTGTGGGCCAGGTAGAACCGGAGATCTTGATGATTCAAAACACATTCACATTCCTCATGGGGTTATGACCAGCTCTTGGGATACACGATTGATCATTCGAGTGAAGTACAAAGGTAACAATGATCGATATTCTTGGGATGCTTTTCTGTTTAAGCCTGAATCAATGAAGCGCACGCAAAACGGACTCCCTGATCTAGTTAGCAACAATAGCTTTAGCCCCTCAGTTGAAATAGACTCAGATTCAACAACTGGTGACCTTAACGCCCCAGAGAATCGACTTCGTGCTGACAAGCGAATGCACCTTGCCATTTATCCCAACCCTGAGTTAAAAAAAAATCCTTATCCATCAAATCAAGATGGAAGCCCTACAAGCAATATGCGCTCTCGCTATGAAACCTATAACTTTTATATTGTTGGCGTAGTCAACGAGAGTCATGATACGGTGAATGAATTTGACAAAAACTTCTTGGTCTTCTCAAAAGCACAAGTTGTAGTTCAAGATCCTTATACTAGTCGAGCTAGAATCCACTCAGCTAAGATTTTACAACAAGGCCAGACGATTCGCGATGAAAACAATGAAATGATTTACGCCATGGAGCCTAGTGTAACCATGGACGGAAGACTTATGGTCTACAACGGTCATCCCGTCAATCGCGGAAATGGTTTTGTTATGTACACGTTCAATCCAAACCCGGGAAGCGCTACGGGCTGGTCAAGTCCTCGTCCCTTGAGTGATTTATTTTGGGTTCATGGAGCCGGTTCGCAAAATGAAATGCTGGTTGACGGAGTTTTGTTCTCTAAAAGATACCCTATTGCAGCTATAGCATTGAGAGATTCTAGCAATCGAGTTTTTCGTATGGGAGAAGCACTACCTGGTGCTTACCCATGGATTAGCTTTGATGGTACAGAAGCCCTTTGGTCAAGTGTTGCTACTTTTAATGGTCCAAGAAGAGCAGGCAGCGTTGTAGCTGGTGAACTTACTAATTATATGGTTCAGCACATCGATGGAAGAATCAATCCGATGCGATCGAATCTTACCGATCGATCTGATCTCTTTCCTTCGATTCATCCAGAAGGACAAGAGCTCGTTGATAAATACAATGCCCACACCGATCAATATGGCCAAGCTTTTGGAAGGCATGCTTGGGAGCGAATTTTAAGTATTCCTCTAGGCTTGTACTCATCGATGTGGAATCCTTACGTAAAAAAATTCGACAATCACTTACCTATTGTAGATCGCGATCATGTTTATTCTTTCATCATGTCTCACTCAAAAAGATATGTTGAAGTTCCATTATGGCAAGTCAAAGATGGCCACTATATCTACTACTATCCAATGAATGAAGATTTACAATACGACCTTCCCGCGATTCAAAGACAAATGCAATCTCACACAAAAGACTGGAATGCCGTTTATTCTGTCGTACAACAAGATCCTAGAAGAACTCCTGATGTATCTGGAAATTTTAAAGCAGCCACTCTTCAAGGAGGAGCTCAGTTTCCTTTTGAAAGAAATGATGCCAAAGCCGCTTGGCAAAGCGATCGAGTCATTCTTGATCGCAATGAAGGCATAGTTGGAAACGCAATCTATTTTACCGGAAACTCAAGGCTCGATACCCAAGTGGGTCAAGATGAATTGCGAAACATGATCGAAAACCAAGAAATGAGTTTTGAGTTTTGGGTGAAACCACTGACCAGCGATTCTAAATTGCAAACTATTACCTATATTAAAGACTTTTTCTATACTGCACTTTATGATCATAAATTGTTTGTGAAGTGGACTTTTGCCGACCAAAGTATTCAATTTACTGTTGGTAATAACTATCAGGTGAATCAGTGGAATCACTATTTGATCAGCTTTAAAAAAGGAAACATGAGAGTCTACCAAAATTCGGTTTTGGTGCACGAGCAAACGACCAATGAAAAACTAAGTCAGTCTCAAATCACAGAATATCGTTCTTGGATTGGCCCAAATGCTAGTGATTCAAATACCTATTATATGCTCGATGAAGTGGCTCTCTCTGATGTAGCGAGAACACAAAAAGAAGCCTGTATGGCAGCCCTTCACCCCTCTGATAAATCGAAGCCTCACGACTATCTTGACTTTAGCGGTGATGATGACCCTGTCTCAGAAGGTCTTGTTCAACGCGCATCAAAAGAGCTTGGTCAAAAACTCTTTTTTGATCCAACGCTATCTCGCGATCGAAGTGTAAGTTGTGCGAGTTGCCACAATCCTGATTTGGCCTGGACCGATGGCAGACGTTTCGCAGTTGGAATAGGTCGACAAATTATTAAATCCAATACTCCAACTATATTCAATCGATTGTTCGGCAGACTTCATAACTGGGATGGAAAGGCAGAGAGCTTAGAAGCACAGGCATTGATTCCCATTGAAAATCCTAAAGAGATGAATATGACCATGCCAGAAGTGGTGCAAAGACTAAAACAAAATCAAAGCTATGTAGAGCTTTTTCATAATGCCTATCAAAGCGAGATCACTGCCGATTTGGTATTAAAGGCACTCGCCGATTTTCAAAGAAATGAGATTAGTCCTAGAACTTCTTTTGATCGCAAGTCGCTTTCTGAAATTGAACAAAATGGTATGGGTTTGTTTTACGGCAAAGCCCGCTGTGCTATGTGCCATACAGGTACCAACTTTACAGATGAAAAGTTTCATCACAATGGTTTTGGAAAAGGACAGCCACATCAATTTGGCCGGGCCAATGTCACAAGCCGTAGATGGGATAAAGGCAAGTTCAAAACTCCCACACTGCGAAAAGTAGCATCAACCGCTCCATATTTTCACGATGGTCGCTTCGAAAACTTAGGCCAGGTCATTGATTTTTATAATCAAGGTGGAAGCCAAAACAATGAACAAGACATTTTTATCCAGCCACTAGGCTTAACAGAACAAGAAAAAGTAGAGCTTGAAGCCTTTTTACAGGCTATTGGCAAGTAATCTTTTCTTAAAGAATTGACCCCCAACAAGACTAGTTCTAGTTTGGGGGCATGAAAGAAAAAATATTTCTTGACTACCACTCAACTTCTCCCTGTGATCCCAGAGTCTTCGAAAAAATGAAGCCTTATTTCACCGACTTTTTTGGCAATGCTGCTAGCCAACATAGTTTGGGCTTTCAAAGTGCCCAGGCCATTGAAAAAGCGAGAGCACAAATTGCCTCTGCGATTCATTGCCAAGAAAAAGAAATTTATTTTACTTCTGGAGCCACCGAGAGCATCAATCTTGTGATTCGCGGACTCTGGCAAAGCTATGGCAGCCAAAAAAATCATTTTATTACCTCGAGTGTTGAACACAAAGCGGTTTTAGAAACCTATGAAGCAATTGAAAAACAGGGTGCAAAGATTACGATTTTGCCCGTCAATTCGGAGGGTTTTCTTGAGCCAGAGACTCTGCAAAGTGCGATCACCGAAGACACTCTTTTAGTGAGTGTTATTTATGCCAACAACGAAGTGGGTTCGATCAATGACTTAGAAAGACTTGCTAAAATTACTAAAGAAAAGGGCAGCTTATTTTTTACAGATGCGGTTCAAGCTCTCGGAAAAGTTGAATTAAATCTAGAAAAAATTCCCGGTGACTTTCTATGTCTCTCCTCACACAAATTCTATGGCCCCAAGGGAGCAGGAATTCTCTACATTCGTGAGCAAAAACCAAGATTGCGACTCCAAGCTCAACTCACTGGAGGCGGTCATGAGAAAGGTTTGCGCTCTGGTACACTCAATGTTCCTGCCATTGTTGGTATGGGTGAGGCAGCCGAAATCTGCACTCAAAAATTAAATGATGAAATCAATGATATGCGAAAAAAACGCGACTATTTACAAAAAAAGATCGAACAAAACTTAATGGCTCAGAATATTTCTTTTCAGATCAATGGCCCTAAAGATCTTGACCGTAAGCTGCCCCACAATCTCAACCTCTCCATAGATCGACTGCAGCTATCGGAGTTTCAAAAGCATTTGCCCTTTGTCGCTTTTAGTACTGGCTCGGCCTGCAGCTCTGCTTCAGCGAAACCTAG
The DNA here is from genome assembly GCA_964653235.1 of uncultured Pseudobdellovibrionaceae bacterium. Taxonomy (GTDB): domain Bacteria; phylum Bdellovibrionota; class Bdellovibrionia; order Bdellovibrionales; family UBA840; genus CAZZCP01. The sequence continues at coordinate 8,051 of CAZZCP010000042.1, forward strand.
CTATGTACTTACTGCCATTGGTCTAGACGATGACAAGGCCAAAAGCACTGTACGCTTTAGCGTGGGTAGATTTACTAGCTTTGAAGAACTCGACGCAGCATCAGATGCTATAGGCCAAGCCATATCTGCCTCAAGAATACCGGATATTCTCTAAGTTGCTGAAATTTTGATCTTTTTTTTGAACCAAAAAGTATGGACGAAAATTCATTTTTCTCGTATTCTAATATCTATGATAAAGATCAGTGACAATGCCCAAAAACAAATTCAGCTGTTGATGAACGAAGAAGGCAAACCAAATTCTTTTCTGCGAGTACAGGTGCAAAAAGGCGGCTGCTCTGGACTTAGCTACAAATTAGATTTCACAGAAGAAAGCAGAGAAAAAGACCAAATTATCGAAGTCGAAAATATTAAGGTTTTGATTGATCCAAAGAGTCTAATGTTTGTCGCAGGGATGACTCTTGATTACTCTGGCGGACTCAATGGCAGTGGCTTTGGTTTTGAAAATCCCAATGCGTCTAAAACCTGTGGATGCGGCTCCTCTTTTGCTGTTTAGCGGAATAATAGCTTTTTTTCTCGACACCTAAATCTAAGGAAGTAGTATTTCCTCTCTAGGAGGATTTATGGCTTTGAGAACCCGTGTTCAGGGAAGTGGGATGTTTGTCCCTAAAAAAGTGGTAAAGAACAAAGATCTTGAAGAAATGCTCAATACCAGCGATGAGTGGATTGTTCAAAGATCTGGAATCGAAGAAAGAAGATGGGTCGAGCCGGGCGATACTATCTTAAGCATGGCCACAGAAGCCTCTCGGCAAGCCATACAAAACTCCAATTTAGAAGTCGATGATATTGACGCCATAATATTTGGCTGTTTGGTTTCTGATTATATTTTTCCTGGAACCGGATGCCTACTGCAGGCAGAGCTCGGCTGCAAACGCAATATCCCCGCTTTAGATATTCGAAACCAATGCAGTGGTTTTATTTATGCCTTGCAGGTAGCCGATGCTTGGATTCGAGCTGGAATGTACAAAAATGTTTTGATTGTAGCCTCTGAAATTCACTCGACCTCACTTTGGAAAAAACCCGAGGGCCGCGACGTAAGTGTTTTGTTTGGTGATGGCTCAGGCGCAATTGTCGTCTCAGCCAATGAAGATAGCGAAAGAATTCTTCTTGATTCTGTTATCTATTCGCAAGGTGAGTTTGCCGATAAGCTCTGTTTAAAAAAACCGACTCCCAATGATTTTCCAAGACTCAAAGACCCCGTGCATGAAGCCGAACGTGAGTGGTATCCTTTTATGGAAGGAAGGGCTGTTTTTAAGCACGCAGTAACTCGAATGTGTGAAGTCATGAGCGAAATCTGCAAGAAAAACAATATAGACATTCAAGATGTGAAAATGATCATTCCGCACCAAGCAAATCTAAGAATTAACCTCACAGTACTTGAAACCTTGGGACTGCCCTTTGATCGCGCTCATCATACTCTGCAAAAATATGGCAATACGACGATGTCTACGATTCCGATCACTGCTCACGAAGCCCGTGAAGAAGGAAAAATTAAAGAAGGCGACTTAGTAGCTTATTTGGCTTTTGGCTCAGGATTTACATGGGGCGCTGCCTTAGTTCGCTACTGATCTTTTTATTCTGCAGTTCTACTTGGGCAGACTTTGATACCCGACTGACTCTAAATTTTCGAGACTATCCGATCGGTGGTACTCTCGAATGGGAATCTGGCTACAATCTTCTTCTTTATGGCAGCCCTGGCCCCACCAATCCTTTTTACGGCTATATCAGACCCGGCATGATGCTCGGCGGGCAAGGAGAGGCACAAGGCTTTATCGATATCTATCCTCTGTCGATATTAGGTGTTCGCTTTGGCTCAAGCATGACTTTTCGCTATTATGAAATCGACCCCTTCGACTGCGAAGTTGTTGTTTGTGATGGTTTGGTACAAAGAAACTTTTATCGAGTTCGAGCCAATTTGGGTTACGCCTTTCTCTATGCACTCCCCTTCTTTTACGAAGGTCTAAACATGGCCACAAATTTTGAACAAGAAGATCAAAACACTCCTTTTGCTCTTGAAAATGGTCCCTTGCTTGCCAGTCCTGGAGAAGACCGAGAATTTGCCCTAGGGGTTACAGTAGGCCTTAAACTGAGTGATTCTTTGCATGCTATTTGGTTTTATAAAAAAGCAGAGACAGTTCTTGCTGAGTCAGAATATCAGTTTTGGGCGTCTGGCCTTCGCTACTTTTGGGGAGAGTGGAATGTCGCCGTATTAGGCGGAAACTTTCAAAGCAATTTTGATGAAAGTTCCCCAAGTATTGCGGCATATTTGTCTTGGTTGCCGCAGCCCTCTCTTGACATTAAAGATCAGTAGTTCACTTTCATTAGTAAGACTCTAATTCTATCCAGCAATCTCCTGAAGTTTCAGGCCACTTAGATGGTAGATTGTATTTATGCGCAAGACCTGCGGGAGTTTGAAACTCAATAAAACCAGTAGTATGATAACATACCTCAAACTCTCTTTCACCAGATTCTCCAGGCGCACCAGGTAAGATCACAGCATAAATACTAAAAGGTACACAAGAACCTTTCTCAATGCCTTCAAGACTGACAATATTTCTATCTCGAGGATCATGAGCTAATGAGTGATTGTTTTCACAAGCAAAAAAATCTAACTCTGTGGGTGCATTGTCTAGGCATTGTTGTAAACTAGTTTGCACTGACTGATCTCCTCCTGCAAGATAGGTAGTGTCTCGCTTTAGTGTGCCATCCTCTAATTTCTCATTCCAATCCGATGGGCGATCAAAATTTCGAAGGCGAAGATTTAGAGTCTGGCCTCCATCTAGAGAAGAAAATTGAACCTTAGATACATTGCCAACAGGAAATGTTCTTATTTGGCAATAGCCGACTTTGATAGAAGGAATTTCAAATAAGTTAAAGTGAATAGCTAATGCAGGTAATGTATCCGCAAAGCCAACAACAAATTCATCAGTCAGATCAATGATTCCTGAATTTATATCAAGTAAAAATGTAGTTATATTAAAAATCGATCCTCTTGCAACAGAAGGATTATTTTTAAAATAATTCTCCATTGCATCAATACCTTCCTGTGGAATTTGGAGAAAAAACTCTCCACCCTGATAAGATTCACCACAGTGACTTATCATTGCTTCGTCATTTTCTCTGCTAGCTAATGCTCCTCCTGTAAACTGAGCGACGGCTCCATAATCATAATATATATCTTTTTCAGGATCACCGTCTGGAGAAGGTTCAAGGATTGTTGCCCAAACAAATGGCTGTAAGGATGCATCACCTGGTCTTTGGTTTACACTTGCTGCCATACAGGCCCAGCCTCTAAACTCAAGGGCACCAGTATTATTATTTTTAGAGATACTTTGTATTTTCGAGCAGAGTACCTTCTCTTGTTCATTATTGGAATTGCAACTTATTGACTCTGAGCTGTTATTCTTTTGCATACTCATCAGAGTTGGACTCAGATTGGTAGGCATATCCTGCGTATTTGCTTGTCCGCTAGATGTTGGCTCAAGCTGTGATCCACAGTTTTGATAGCCAATTAATACGAATAAAAATAAACTAATTGCAATTATAGATTTCATAGTTTCCCCCAAACACCTGTTTTAAAGGCAATTCTTGTACCATATCAACTCAAACAAGATCGCTCTGACTTATCATTGGTGTTGCTCATTTTGATTCTCATTCGGAATAAAAGATTTAAATCTTTAAAAAGAGTAGGTAATTTTGGGATGGTTTATGAAATACACACTGTATTTAAGTTTAACAGTGTCTCAATACAAGAATATCTTAAAATGATACACTTCGATACACAGCTAGACGATACTTGTTCTGATGAACTTCGCTGATTGATATGAATAGCTATTTTCGGCCCTTCTTCTGCTGAATTCTCTTGAGCTCAGCCATCGCAACTTCTTGATCTTCGAGTCTTTCATCTAAAACCATGGCATCAGCTCCGCCATCAGCGACCGTCTTTTTGAACATCTCAAGATCGGCTCCGCCCAAGATGATCGAGCCTTCTACGGCATGAGACTCCGTCTCTTCAGTCTTGGTCTTTGCGCCGCGGGCTTTCTTGGTATTCACGCCTCTCTTTGCCTTTTCAATTTGCTCGGTCAAATCGATGGTGATGTCTCCAAAACAATGCAGCTGGCAAGAGAGCCTTGAGCGATCTACAAAGTGAGCCGTACCAATCAAAGCCACTTCTTCGGGCGAGGGGGCAAGCACATTGTATTCGCCCTCTTTGATTTGAATGCGGCATTCGGCACAAGATGGCAGCCCACCACAAACCGATTTGATGTGAATTCCATTGTCTTTTGCCACATCCAAAACCGAGTCTTGTGAGCTGATTTCAAACTCTTTATCTATCGGAAAAAACTTAACTTTGGCCATGATTATCTCGCATGATCAACGGCGCGAATCTCTCGAACCACAGTGACTTTAATTTGTCCGGGGTAAGACATTTCTTGTTCTATCTTTCGAGCAATATCTCGGCTCAAGCCCACAGCCATTCCATCACTGATCTTACTGCCTTCTACTAGAACTCGAATCTCACGACCTGCTTGCAAGGCATAACTTCGAATCACCCCATCAAAGCTATTGGCGATCGATTCGAGCTCTTCGAGTCGATTGACATAGGTTTCGGTCATTTGCTTTCGGGCCCCAGGTCTGGCACTCGATAGAGCATCTGCCGCCTGCACCAAGTGAGCAATTAAAGTATTGGGTTTTTCATCTTCATGGTGAGCACGAATGGCATGTACAATAGCCTCACTCTCACCGTATTTCTTTACAAAATCGGCACCAATCACCGCGTGCGAACCTGCCACCGAATGATCGAGAGCCTTACCCACATCGTGCAATACGGCGGCTCTTCGAGCCTTTTGCACATTGGCGCCCATTTCGGCTGCCATCATTCCGCAGATAAATCCACATTCAATGCTGTGAGTGTAGTTATTTTGTGTGTAAGAGGTTCTATATTTTAAACTTCCCAATAGCTTAGTGATTTCAGGGTTTACGCCATGTATGCCAAGCTCATAGAGGGCTTTTTCACCATCGGCTTGAATCGATTTAAACAGCTCTTTCTTTTCTTTGTCGAGAACCTCTTCAATCTTTCCAGGGTGAATACGGCCATCTTCGATCAACTTGGTCAAAGTTCTGCGGGCAAGCTCACGGCGAACCGGATCAAAGCCCGAAATCACAACCGCTTCAGGAGTTTCATCAACAATCAGATCTACACCACATGCGGTTTCTAGAGCACGAATGTTTCTCCCTTCTCGGCCAATGATTTTACCTTTTATCTCTTCATTCGGAAGCTCAACCACACTTGCCGATCTTTCGGCAACGTACTCTCCGGAGTAGCGAGATATTGCGATGCCGATAATTCTCTTGGCTCTTGCCTCGGCATCTTCGCGGGCCTCTTCTTCAATGCGCGCAGCAAGTTGCGAAGCATAGGCCTTGGCTTCAGTCTTCACCACTTCGACCAATTCATTTTTTGCTTGCTCGGCACTGTAGTTGGCAACTCCTTCGAGTTTGCTTTCAAGATCGGCAAGCATCTGTTTTGACTTGGCTTCAAAATCTTGCATCTTTTTTTCGGCAATCTTTATTTTTTCTTCGCGAGACTCAACATGTCTTTTTTTATTCTTAATCTCTTCTTGTTTATCGCGGTACTCTGCCTCGAGCTGCTTTTGTTTGTTCTTAAAAGACTTCTCGGTTCTCTCTAAATTCTGTTTGGTCTTTTCAATATCTTTTTCGGCTGATTTTTTAACCTTCGTCTCAACTTCAGAAGCTCTCTTTTTGGCATCTTTTTCAACACGAGATGCTTCGCGCTCGGCCCGGCTTACGATTCTTTCTGCCTCTTTGTGAGCGTTTCTGCGAATTTTTTCGTCATAAAAGTTGCGAAAGGTATTCATTGCCAAAGCACCAAAAATCAAGCTGCCAATACCAACTCCGCCAGTAATCCATATGCTTTCCATTTTAGCTCTCTCTTTCTACCTGAATGATTTCATTTTCAGTGATGATCAAATCCAAACTCTCATCACTTTCTTCAACAGGTATGTTCTCTGCCACCTGAACGCTCCAAACTATGCCAATGCGTAAGTTCGAAAAGCCATTGAGATAGCGATCATAAAAAGCCTTCCCCATTCCAAGTCTGTTGCCTCTGCGATCGACGGCACAGGCTGGTATGAGCAAGGCATCCAATTTGTTTTTGTCTATAAATTTCGATTTCTCCACAATCGGCTCTGCAATCCCTAGAGGAGATAGCGCAAATTCCGACTCTGAAAGGGGCAAGTAAAACTGCATTTGCTCATCCTCAAGTTTGGGATAAGCCCATTGAATAGAATAACTTTGACAAAAAAACTCTGGATCTGCTTCTGAAGGCAATGCCTTATATGTACCACAAGTTTTAATGTCAGGTCGGTCTTGAAAAAAAGCCTGCAAGTTCTGAGACAATTGCCGACAGAGATCTTGTTTTCGATCTTGGCAAAAGTCTTTTCGAAGCTGCTTATAATGCATACGCATCAAGGACTTCTCATCTTGAATGCTGTTCATTCTATCCCTCAGTTAAAAGCCAATTAGTTGTTTAAACTGCTTGGGCTATCACTGGCGATATCAATATTGTTGACGATATTTTGCGTTTGCTCTGCCAATCGACCGAGTTCAGCATAGGAGTCACGCTTGATACGATGGAGCTCTTCTGCGATATGAAGCGCAGCCAAAAGGGCTGCATTTTGAATCGAACCGGTTTTGGTGAGAGGGAGTGCCTCTTTGATTTTTTGATCGACGTATTGAACCAATTGACGAACTGTTGCTTCGTCGTTCTGCGAGAGAAGTTTTAATGGGATTCCAGCAATATCTACTTCATGCAATTTTTTTTGATCCATTTCTCGCAAATATCCTTACAAACATTGAGAATTCCAGTGATTTTCTTAAATTCTAACAGAAAGCTTGTGACCGGGCTACAAGAAAAATCACGGCCTGGCATTGAGGCTGGATGGGTCTTTGGTGGCTCCTTTGTAGCTATAGTATTTTTTCAAAATGAAGCAATTTGCTTCTCCGCATCATAAATCACAGTGTATTACATTTATTACGCAAAACTAAAAGGAGTCTAGAGGGTGAAACTCTTATTCTTATTTTTCTTCACAATCACACCGACTAGCCATGCAGATCAGATCGCCCCTGAATGCGAGCCCATTTTAAAAACCTTTGAACAGATCATGGAGCTTTCTTTTCAAATCGGTCAAATGCAGGCTCAGGCCTTAGCCCAAAGCTCGACAGAAAAACTAGATCAGGATCTTGCTGAATTAGCTCGCTTAGAGACCGAATATCGTGAAAAACTTTATAAACTACCTATTGCTTACTACAATAGTGGCGAACTGCGAGATATTGCAAATTATAAAAAAGAACAAGGAATGTATTCTTGGCGAGTCGCTCAGCTTGAAAGCTCGAGAAATCAATTGCTCAAGTCAAGATATTCAGAGAAAGCCGATAGATCCCGAATCATCGCTGAAAATATCTATGCCGGAATTTGCCAGTAGTGCTGCTCGATTATTGCCTGATTGATGCCTTTACCAAAACTCCCTATGCGGGCAACCCCTGTACGGTTGTATTTGATGCCGATACATTAAATGAATACCAAATGCAGAAGATCGCTCGCGAAATGAATCAATCCGAAACCGCTTTTTTAATGTCGTCTAAGACTGCCGATTGGCGCGCTCGCTATTTTACGGTGGATAGAGAAATTCCCCTTGCTGGGCACCCGACCATTGCCAGTAGTTTTGCTCTAAGAGAAACGAACCGAATCTCAAGTTTGCGCTCTGAATTTTCAATCGAACTTCAGGTCGGAAAAATTCGCCTCGAAATTGATATTGATTCTAAATCTTCTTCGCCCTTGATTTCTATGTATCAACCGAGTCCCGAGTTTCGCGGCAGTCTCGACAAAGAGCTGGCGGCAAAAATCTATGCTCTGCCAGCAAATGATATACTCGGTGCCGAAATTGTAAGTACTGGAACTGCATTTGCTTTGATTCAGGTCAAATGCAAAGAGCAATTAGATGAACTCGAATTTGATTCCGACCTGGCCCAAAAAGTAATGAACGAAAATAACTTTTTTGGCTTTCACATTTTCTATTACGACTCCCAAGAAAATCAAACCTATGCCCGGCACCTCTGTCCCCCGCCAGATCTCTCTGAAGATCCATTTACAGGCTCTGCCTCGGGCTGTATGGCTGCCTATTTATGGAAACATCAAATTTGCAAGCAGAGTCAGTTTACTGCCTTTCAAGGACAGCATATGAAAAGACCTGGGCAGGCTCAATTGAGCTGCATTGGTAGTTTTGACCAGATTCAAGCGGTGAAACTCTCTGGCACTGCTGTATTGGTGGCTTCAGGCCAGGTTCGCATTGATTAAGTCTTGTCTTTTATAAAACGCTCCCTTTTGTCTCATTCTGAGACATCTTTCTCAATCATTCTCAAATTGATTAAAAATCACTAAAGTCTTTCGACCTATGTCTCGATATGGGATATATGGGATGTGCGTTTGCAAAACAAAGTAAGAATCGTTTTTTCGTTTTTTTGATTTCAGTTTTATCTTTCAATCTAGCTTGTCAAAAATCCAAGCAAGAATCTCGAGGAATCGCTTCAGAAACAAGTACTCACTTACAGAATTCTTCTAATTATGGCTTTGCCGCCAATTTTCAGAGCCCTCAATTTCGCTCCGATTATGATGATATCTATGCAGGAACTCCGCTAAGTCCATTGACTTACGACGAATGCATGTATGAAGTATCTATCATCCGTTGCCCACAACAATATATGCAAGACGAAGGCTCCATCGACAGACTTCCTTCTTTGCGTTCTCCGGCGAGTAAAGCAAGTGAGAATGCTTTTGTCATTTCAGCAAACAATGAAGTCCTTGCCCCCTTGAACTACCTCATTGACGATAATTCAATAGATCGAAAAATAGATGCCCCGCCCTATGATGCTCATCACAATTGCAATCCTGGTCCGCCCAACGAGAGCTTTTTTGTTAGAGAGGATGATCTTGGCGGCGCAGGAGTCTATGCTTTAAGAGATGGGGGAATTGAGCTTTTTTTAAACAGTTCTTTTATTGCGAATCAGGGAGATGAAAATCTCACAGACTGTGGCCCCTATAGTGTTCCCTTTCTCGCTTTCGGTTCACAACAAGATCGAGGTCAAGAACACCCAGTAGCCATTTTAGCTCACCCCAATCACCCCGACTATTTGCTGTCACCCAATACTCTTTCTTTTTCAGCTATTCTCAAAGAGTTCGAAGAGAATCCACGCATCTTTGACCATCGAACAGGTCAGCTTCACAGTACTGCATCTTCGCATGTAAGAATTTTCTTTACGGCTCAATGGGGAGGAGAAAATAGGATGCTTTTTGTTAATTTAAAAACTTCATTTAAAAATGGAGGCAGCGACCATTTGGCTAAAGTAGATTGGAATTGGCCAATACGTGAAAGCTTTTACTATCCAGGTGGAGATCTCGCTTTTTTTGAAATCGATCAAATTCAAGAGACTTGTGGCTTTGGTGACTTTGATAAAATCTCTATGAATCGTGAGACAGAATACAAATTGAACTTATCTTTACTTTTTCAATGCGCTAGTGATCTGGGACTTTTCAATTCACCCATGCCGGATGACCAGCACATACCGGTAACTGGTATTCACTGGGCCCTCGAATCTCACAGTACTGTTGGTAGAATACGCTTTCTCGTCAAACAGGCTAAAATCGAAAAGGCAAACTTAAATGCTCGGCTAAGTGCCGCCAAAGTAGATGCTGGCTTTCAAAGCCTCGGTCCAAAATCTTACCAATGCCAAGTGAAAGATACAGAAAGAACTTGTAGCACTCGTATTCAATTAGAAGGTGATTTGCCTGAGGGTGAAAAGATAGCGGTGAGTGTTGAATCGAATACTCAAAAAGTATTCATGGGTTGTCGAGATCGTATTCATGGTTTTTCAAAAATTGCTTCTTGGATTCAAGCGATTCCTGACAGGTTGTATAGCTTTCGCCTTCACCCTTGCAGTGAGAATCAGCCAGATTTTTCGACTGTTATAGACCAAATTCAAGTTCAAGGATCATGTAGCAATCAAAGTGAATGGAGAAACAATCGCTGTCAAAGAACCAATGAAAATGCTCTAGATCAGATTCATCTCACAGCGACTCAAGCTAAGTCTGACTTTCGCAAAACGGGCCAGGACCGATATGAATGCATCGTCACAAGAGGTCAAAGACTATGTGATATCGATATAAACATCATCGGCACGATCACCAACAATCTTGCTGTAGGAGTTGCAGGCAACCCCAATCTGTTTATGCCATGCCGAGATGATAGTGCACGCAAAACGAATACAGCCAGCTGGATAAATGCGAATCCGAATAAGACTTCGATTTTTCAACTCTATAGTTGCAATGGAAATGCCGCTGATAGAGCAAATATCCTACATACGATTCATGTCAAAGGTATTTGCGAAGCGGGTTTCAGCTTTGTGAACAATCAATGCCAATAATGAAGTTATAGACCTGCTTCACAGTCTTTAAAGACGCGCGAGCCGACACTCTTCATTTGTCCCTGGTATTTTCCGGCATATGGACGTAGGGCTTTTTCATCCATTTTACAAAACACCAACTGACAAATTCTTCGTCCCACTTGCAGTTCAATCGGTAGAGAGTTGGCATTGTAAAGCTCTAAGGTAATTCGGCCTTTAAAACCAGGGTCAACCCAACCGGCATTTTGAATAAACAATCCCATGCGGCCGATCGAACTTCGGCCTTCGACAAAGGCCGTCAGATTGTCAGGCAGTTCTATATACTCCATGGTCGTTGCCAGCAAAAAACTATGAGGAGCAATGGTAAACTTGTCAGCCACAATCTCTCGGTACTGAATCTCTTGGTCCATTTTAATTGAGTCCATGCTGTGGTTTTCGAGTACCAAAAAGTGATCTCCTAAACGACAATCCACAGAGGCTGGCTGAATGCTCTCTGGTGTGATCGGATCAATCACCAAATCTCCCGATTTGCGCATTTTATTTAAGGTTTGATCGGATAGAATCATGACTTCTCCCCCTTGAGCTGATAGCTTTCTTAGCAGTTTTTCTCACAGATGAAAAGGACCTGTCATGAAATTTCAAAGTGTGCGCGGCACCCATGATCTGATCGCAGACGATGCACTGCGCTTTCGCAAAATCGAAGCTCTTGCCTGGCAAATTGCTCAAAGATTTGGCTATGAGGAGCTCAAAACCCCCATTTTTGAATTTGCCGAAGTCTTTGCCCGCAGTGTGGGCGAAAGCAGCGATATCGTTTCAAAAGAAATGTATGCTTTTGAAGATCGCGGCGGAGAGCTGCTCTGTCTTCGCCCCGAAGGAACTGCCGGTATTTGCCGCGCTTTCGTGCAGCATGGTCTGCAGCAGAAGCTTCCACTGCGCTACTTTTATTCGGGTCCTATGTTTCGCTATGAGCGCCCGCAAAAAGGTCGCCAAAGGCAATTTCATCAGATTGGGGTGGAATGTTTGGGTATTGCCGAAGCCCGCGCCGACATCGAATGCATGGACCTTGCCTATCAGTTTTTAAATGAGTTGGAGTTAAAGAACCTTCAGCTCGAAATCAATTCACTGGGCGATAAAGAGAGCCGCGCCAAATACCGCGATCTTCTGGTTGGCTTTCTCGACAAATACAAAAATGACTTGAGCGAAGATTCACAAAAAAGATTGCAAACAAATCCGTTAAGAATTCTCGACTCTAAAGATGAAGGCGATCAAAAAATCTTGGTCGATGCCCCCGAAATCAAAGCCTCTATGAATGAAGAGTCGATTCGATTTTACCAAGAGACTTTAAATGGCCTTGCAAAATTGGGAATCCCTTTTCAAGAAAATCAAAAACTCGTGCGCGGTCTCGATTACTATTGCCATGCGGTTTTTGAATTTACTTCAAGTGATCTTGGAGCCCAAAGTGCGGTTCTTGCCGGCGGAAGATATGATGGCTTGGTCGAGCTTCTCGGAGGAAAACCTACCCCTGGAATTGGTTGGGCTGCAGGAATCGAAAGACTGGCACTTTTGGTAGAAAACAAATTGCAACTCAAAAAACAAAAGCTCTACGGCATTATTGCTATGGGCGAGACCGAAAAAGAAATCGACAAGCTCGCCTCAGACCTGCGCAAAAAAGGCCTGCACATTACCACCGACTGCCAACACAAAAACTTAGGCAAAGCTTTTAAAAAAGCAGATAAAGCGGGGGTAAAAGTTTGTATTTTGCTGGGTGAAGAAGAATGGCAAGCTGGCAAAGTGAGTGTTAAGAATTTAGAAACAGGTGAGCAGAAATCGATCGAGCTCAGTGATTTGCAAACAGATTTATCTTCTTCTGAATCAAGCACTTCGTAAGCTGAATCAAAGGTATACCTTGAATGGCTGTAAAATCATCACAGTCAATTTTTTCAAATAGAGCAATGCCTGCTTTTTCAAGCTTGTAGGCACCGGCACAGTCAAAGGGCTGATCGAGGTCTACATAAGACTCGATTTCTTTTGGGCTGAGCTTGCGCATTTTAAGACAGGCAATATTGGTATGTATATCTTGGCTATTCGGCCCCAGTATACAAATACTGGTATAGAGTTTGTGCTCGCGGCCTTGCATCTCGGTGAGCTGACGAATTGTATTCTCTCTATTGCCGGGCTTGGTAAGAATCTGACTCTCAAGAGATGCGATTTGATCTCCAGCCAAAATGAGTTGATCTGGGCGTTGCTCTTGCACTTTCTTGGCTTTGGCAAGTGCCAAGGCTTCGGCCTTCTCTTGCACTGACAGATCAGATTGACTTTGAATCTGGGCCTCATCCAGCTCAGGCTTGATGCACTCAATACTAAGACCAAGTCTTTCGAGAAGTTCGCGCCGATAGGGCGATGAAGAAGCCAAAATCAAATCCATAGAAATGCATTATATCTCCGGGTAGACCAAATGATCAAAGCTTCATTTCATCATAAAAAGCAAGCGAATCAGAAAACTCGAATCTCGTAAATACAGTAAGTCAGAGGCTCAGGCGCAAGGACACGAATTTGCCTTGAATAAAAACGAATCCACAGCATCGAATTTTCATCACAAAAGGGAATCAAACTATTTTCTTCACGTAAAAGAAATTCTTGTTTCTCTTCATCCCACTCAAAGCTATTTAAAAAATCAGTCTCTAATTCTTCATCGCTTGGAGATTGATCTGGATAGAAAACTCGTATTCTAGCTCTGATTCTATTATGGCGTGATGTACTTTTTTGTAGTCGCAATGAACTTTCATTTTCTAGCAAAAGCGAATAGGCTCGATTTTGGGATTCTAAAGTAAGAATAACATCTTCATTCGATCGCATTGCAATAAGACAAGAAGGAAAAAGCAGCAAAAAAATAAATTTCATGAGGTCTCAGTAACAAGGCTTAAATGAAAATACAAGTCAATCTTACTTCGC
>CAZZCP010000043.1:0-14196 GCA_964653235.1 uncultured Pseudobdellovibrionaceae bacterium
CGTTTGTTAGTGCGCTTGGGCCCGCCCTCGCCAGCAAATTGTCGCTTGGGATCTTCTCCTTGGCGACGTAGTGGAAAGACTCCAGCGGTAAAGGGAAAGTAACCTGGCAAATTCTCTTGGCGCATAAAACGATAGCGATCGCCCCAGTCGGTGTAGCGAGGCAGTGCCACTTTCGGAATTTCTTTTCCGCTCAAAGAAGTTGTTGTTAGAGGCTGACGAATTTCTTTGTCTCTCACTTTGTAGACAAATTCTTTTTGTGAATAGCGTTCTTGAAATTGATCATAGATTTTTAAAAGTTCAAGATCTTCACTCGAGATACTAGATCTTTGCTCTTCGATTTGTTGGTTTAAGTCGGCACGTAAAGATGCTTTTTCAAGTGCCAAGAGAAGCGAGATTTTCTCTGCGGTTTCTTGAGTCTTTTTACGATAGTCAACAACGGCTCTACGGATCTCAGCCAAGTAATGAACTCGATCGGCAGGGATGATTTGTTGTTTTGAAGCTGTTTTTAAATTTTCTTGGTATTCGGCAGAAACTTTCCAGGCAGCATCTTTCGTCATTGAATGAAGGTCGGATGCAAATTTTAAAAACAATGCATTGATTCCATCATCATTAAATTGAGAGGCTTGCGAGAGAAATACCGGAAGCTCTGAATCATCAGCAGAAAATTTTTTATGAGATCTCTTATACTGTTTTCGAACATCGTGAAGAGCATCTTCGGCCCCACGGCGATCGGCTTTGTTGATTACGATAAAATCGGCATAGTCGATCATATCAATTTTTTCGAGTTGAGACTGGGCTCCAAATTCAGAGGTCATCACATACATCGATTTATTGCTTACCTCAGTGATCAATGAGGCCGCCTGACCAATTCCTGAAGTTTCGGCAATCAGGTAGTTAAAATGCTTTTTCATTTTCTCAAGCACGCGAGGTAATGATTGAGCGATTTCATTGCCCGATCCACGAGAGGCAAGAGAGCGCATAAACAAACCTTCTCGGCTTAAGGAGTTCATGCGAATGCGATCACCGAGCAAAGCTCCCCCGGTTTTTCTCTTCGATGGGTCTACACAAACTACACCTACTTTAATTTCTGGAAAAGCATTTTTACTTCTTTGCAAGAGCTCATCGATCAGACTCGATTTTCCGGCACCGCCGGTTCCGGTGATTCCCAAAACAGGTGCAGCATCTTTGAGTTCTTCTTTAACAAGACTTTCGAGCAAAATATCGCTAATTTCTTTTTCTTGCTCAACAGCTGTGAGTACCAAACCTAGATTGCGCGAGTATTGCATCCAAGAGTCTGTGTACTTGCCTTGTTGATTCGATACTTCTTTGGCTTTATCTAAAATGCTAAAGTCAGAGCCTTTGATGATCATCTCGATCATGCCTTCTAACCCCAGGCGCCGGCCATCATCTGGGTGAAATATTTGAGCAATGCCATAGTCTTCGAGCTCTTTCTTCTCTTCATGAATGATGACGCCGCCGCCGCCGCCCCAAAGCTCAACATAGCTGGCTCCATTGTCATTGAGAAGATCGCGCATATATTTAAAATACTCGACATGTCCGCCCTGATATGAGCTCACACAAATACTTTGCGCCCCTTCTTGCAAAGCTGCAGTCACCACATCTTTGACCGAGCGATTGTGCCCAAGGTGAATCACTTCGGCCCCCATATCTTGCAAAATTCTTCGCATAATATTGATTGAAGCGTCGTGCCCATCAAAAAGACTGGCTGCCGTTACAATTCGAATGGGATTCTTTGCCGAGTAAGGCATTTAGACTCCTTGAAAACTTGGTTTTTTCTTATCAATAAAAGCTTGCAATCCGGTCTGCAAATCTTTGGTAGAAAAAAGCTCTGCAAAGGATTTAGCTTCAAATTCTTGACCTTCTTCAATGTTCGCCGTGTCGGCAAAATGAATTGCTCGTTTGCAAGCCTGAACAGCAAAAGGAGCTTGCTCGGCAATGGCATGGGCAATCGATTTGGCTTCGGGCAGTAAATCTTGCGGAGCAAAGACTTGATTGACCAAACCGATGCGATGGGCTTCTTCAGCTCTATAATGCTTGCCCGAAAAACTGATTTCTTTGGCTTTGGCCGCACCTACAAAGCGAATCAATCTCTGCGTGCCACCAAAACCCGGAATCAGTCCAAGAGTCACTTCGGGCAAACCAAACTTGGCTTTTTCAGAGGCGAAAATAAAATCACAGCTCATCGCAAGTTCAAGCCCTCCGCCAAGAGCAAAACCATTTACTGCACAAATACTTGGGATTTTTAAATTTTCGATTTGTGTAAAAATACTTTGACCTTTACGAGCAAATTCAACTGCTGCCGACTTTTCAAGAGATTGAATTTCTTTAATATCGGCTCCAGCAACAAAGGCACGTTCCCCTGCTCCAGTTACAATTAGCGAACACAGCTCTTGATCTTCACGAATGCCGTTGAGTGTTTCTTGCAACTCATCTAAAACCTGAGAATTCAAAGCATTGAGTGCATTTTGACGATCGATCGTAATTTGCCCCACTGGGCCTTCTTTTTGATACTTTACAAATTCCATGATGAACTCCTAATAAGTGTAAAAGCCTCGCCCTGATTTTCTGCCAAACCAACCCGCTTCGACATATTTAACCAAAAGTGGGCAGGGGCGATATTTACTGTCTCCAAGGCCAGTGTAAAGAACTTGCATAATCGCAAGGCAAGTGTCTAAGCCAATAAAGTCTGCCAAAGTAAGTGGCCCCATAGGTTGATTGGTTCCAAGCTTCATAGCTTGATCAATACCTTCTACATCAGCAATGCCTTCATAGAGTGCATAGACAGCTTCATTGATCATAGGCATAAGGATTCGATTGACGATAAATCCAGGCATATCACGACCTTCAATAAAAACCTTGCCTAAATTTTCTGCCAGAGATTTTACAGTATGAAAAGTTTCATCTGTGGTTTGTAAACCGCGAATCCCCTCTACCAAGGCCATAATCGGTACTGGATTCATAAAATGCATTCCGCAAACCAATTCAGGTCTCTTGGTGGTGGCTGCAATTTTGGTGATCGATATTGAAGAAGTATTCGTACAAAGATAAGCACCCTGTTTTAAGCTCTGATCGAGTTGTTGAAAGATTTGCTTTTTGATTTCAAAATTTTCAGTAGCAGCTTCAATGGCAAGATCGCAAGGGCCCAAATCAGAGATTTGAGTGGTGGTCGAAATACGCCCCAAGAGAGAGGTTTTTTCAGCCTCTGTCATTTTCTCTTTTTTGATCAATCGATCACAAGATGAACTGATGGTCTTTAAGCCTTTTTCTAATGATTCATTCGAAATATCACTTAAGACCACTTCGTAGTCTTTGGCAGCAAGTACTTGGGCGATGCCATTTCCCATTTGACCGGCACCGACAACTCCAATTTTTTTCATTCTTTCTCTCCTTTGTATTGTGAAGATAAACGCCAGTAAAAATAAACCGCGTCTTCGAGCGTATCATTTTCACCATTTCGATGTTCATAAACAATTCTTACATCATGTCCCTGATCGATTTTATAGGTTAAGACTCCAGAGTGAGTGCTTTGGGTGTTTTGATCGACGTAAATATCTTGATCATAAACTTCATAGCGATAGCCAAGAGTTAAACTCTCTTGCATCTGATAGTAAAGATCAGCATAGTAATCATAAAACTGTAAGGTGCTACTTTCATCAGCTGCTATAAAGTCTTCTCCCGTTGTTCCTTCAATATGCAAAAGAAAATCTCCAAAGATTTGTCGGGCGTAAAAGTTTGCCACTCTTCTTTTGCGAATATCGGGAGAACCTGGAGCAATATACTCACCGATTTGCCCACCCAAATTCACTGTGAGATCAAAATCAAATTCTTTGCTGACACTCCCCGTATAGAAAAACCTCTCATCCTCGTTCTTTAATGAAAGGTTTCCAGAGTCTGTACTTGCGCCTTCGCCATTGTGTATAACAATGCGAGAAGTAAATCCGTTGTGAGAGATAATATGCCCTACACCAAGGTCGCGTAAAACTATTTCTCGGTCTTCAAAAAGACTCGCGCGAACAAAGAGCAAGTCTCTTTCATCGGTTTGTCCCTCCCAACCAAAGTGCAACTTCTGTAAGCCTAGGTGAAACTGACCAAAGGTCGGATTCGCGTAAACAGCATAGCTCTCAAGCAATTCGAGATTGTCGAGATTCTCTCTTGATGACCAAGCCGGAGTGTTGCGCAAATAGGCTGGTCCCAAACGAAAAAAAGCTTTTACATTTTCATCTCTTTGCCAACGAAAACCAATTTGTGAATTGGCGATAGAAAAGCTGTTGTTGGGGTTGCTCTCATAGCCCACCTCGACCAAAAAATCATGAAAGTGAAAGCGCCCCAGATCTTCAGCAGCATACAATAAATTTGCTGAAGCGCACAATAAGACCAAAATCCAATTTCGCATGCTGAATTTTGTACTAGAGAATTGCTAGAGAAGATATTTTTTTGCTCTATCGAAGCCCTGCATCAAGCTCGAAATTCCTAGTCTTGTCAGTAGGATATAGCTTGAGAAAATAAATTGTGTACACTCTTTTACTTTTCTTATTCTGCTCTAGCTTACAAGCTGCCGTGCAAAGCTTTTATTTGCAGCCAGAAAGCTTGTTTCCCTCTGGAACTTGGCCGCAAGAGGAACTTGAAAAGACTATTTTCGATCAGAGACAAGAGACTTGGTTCTCAGTGATTCGGAACAATAAGAAGATGTGGATCCCTGGCTCAGAGGTTTTGCTTGCGCAAGACTTTATGAAAGATGCAATTTTACTTAAGGCAAGCAGTACGTACCGCTACCCCAAAGTAGATTCTGCTCAAACAGGAATTGCTTCAAAAGGGAGCCAGTGGCTTATTCATCGCTTTGTAAATAACTTTGTCTATGCTGAAAACAAAAAAACAAAAAAGAAATACTGGATACAAAAGTGGCATTTTCAATCATTAGATTCTGATAAAGGCTACTTGCTCACAAAAAAACCAACGGCTCTTTTTTGGAAAAGAGATCTGCAAAAGCCAAGCCCTATCATTTTAGATTCGATGCAAAGACTTAGTTATAACCGTATCGTGGGTAAGTGGGCTGAAGTCTATTACCGAGGAGAAAAACTTTATATACCAAGTAATGTCGTGCTCTCGCGCTTTGATATTGCCACTGAATTTTTGTGGCAAAATACCTGGTACCCTATCCATGCCCGTAAAAACTGGTCGGCCAAAAGCGGGAGCCAATGGATTGACTTTTCTCAAATGACCGCACTTCGCAGCCGATCGAAGATCTTTTTGACTTACAAAGACTTAAGCTCTCTTTTTAAAACCAGCAAAAAAAACATGCAGGCTCTATCTTACTTACACCCAGCTAAGCTCTATCCGTGGCAAGATCGAAAAGAAAAACTTTGGTTTCAGTCAAAAATTCGAGGTCATGGGTGGATCTGGTGGTCAAAAGAAAACCCAGAAAGCGAAGAAGTTGAATCTTTTAGTACCAAACAGATTCTGGCAAGACCTATTTATGATATGGCAAGTGATCCACAATCTGATTATAAAATTCTTTCAGCCAACGGAGTATTTCACAGTGTGAAAGAAGGTTTGTGGTTTCGCATTGATTCTTTTTCTGATGAAAACTATCCGGTTCACATAGCGCCCAATGGCGACATTTTTGTTGGAGAGTTTCGCAGCCGTGATGGTGGCAAGAACTTTCAAAGTTATGTGCAATGGTCTAAGGTTTTTGCTCTCTATCCCGATGCCAAAAAAATGAAACTCACTGGTATTAAGATTAAAGACCAAAAAGGCAAACAAATACTCTTACAGCTGCAAACTGCAGGCAAAAAGTTTTATGTTGAGTCCAAAGATTCAGGTATCAACTGGAAGAGAAGTGTAGCGTCTAGCTATTCTGTGTTTTGATCTATACCCAGCACCCGATCACGCGCCGCTTGTAGCTGTCTGTCTTTATACGAAGAATGGGCAGAATCTCCCGTAGTATTTTGAGCATGCGTCTCTTTGTCCATGATTTGCACTTCAAAAGGAAAAAAGAAATGAAAATCTCTACCTGCTATTGGAATTTCAACCATATGCCGAGCAATAAATTTAATCGCTCTATAACTAGTCGATGAAAAGTCATTGGCCTTTAAGGTGAACTCTGCTTCTTCTGAACGTCTTTCAAAAGTTCTCTGTAAAAGGGCATCAATTTCTTCGATGGTATGTTTTCTTTCTTGCAAGTGCAATTTGTCCATTACTTCTAAAAACAAATTCAAAGGATACAAATTATTGCGAGTTTGATCAGAGACCAAGTTTGGAATGCTAATGAGATGTTGATTGATGAGATAGCGAAGCACCCGAAAGCTATCGTAAACAGAATAGGTGATAAACCTTAAGCCCATACGATCGAGCAAATTCATTCCAAATTCATTTCTCTTTGCTAGCAACTTAATGGTTGCCGACCTTTTGCTTTTAAACTTTTTTTGCCTAAATGTATAAAGAGGAATCTCTTCTTCTCTTTCTCCCAAATAATAATAGCCATCGCGAATGTGAATATGTTTTTCAATGGGAGACAAAATTTGTTTTTGTAAATGTTCTGAAAAAGTAAAAAAAACAGAGTTTTGCAAATGAGATAAAACATGCATCACACGCAAAAGAGCACAAGACCACTTTTGCAATTGTCCCTCTTTTTGACTTGCAAAAACCAAGAGGTTACCTACATCTTTGAGTTGTTCGCGAGACAGAATAAGCTCTGGTAGAATTTCATTTTCTTTTAAAATATTTTTATTGAGAAACTGCAAGGCATCGGCATGCAATTGCCATAGCTCTTCAACATCTTCTAGCTTCGTCATTTGATAGCCGTAGCAAGAAATAAATGAATGAGCTTCTTGCAAATCATCAATTCGCAATCTCGGAATATCCAGAATAGAAGTCCCACCTAAAACGGTAGCAAACATCTCTTCTGGAAAACCATATGTCTCTTGCATATGTGTAGTATGCGATTTTTTTAATAAAAATCAATATTTAGAACTGTTTTTCGACTCGACACATGGCTGCCCAAAAAGGGCACAGGGGCTCCCAGATCTAATCAAAGCCTCTCAGAGCCGGCACAGGCTTTGCCCTTATATAGATAGGATGAGTAAAACTGTATTGATTCTCTTATTAGCTATTTTCAGCCTTTTGGGCTGTGCCGAAAGTGATAAAGCCACTGGCAGAACTGGCAATCGAGGCCCCGTTTCGGGCAGCAATCCACGCGGTGATGACCTAAGCAATGGCGGCGGTGCCCCAGTTGTTGAAACAGACAACCAAGAGGCCGATGAGCTCTACAATTCGATGGCCCAACGAAAAGTCGGCACCGTCACAGACTCTAGCCTAACAGATTCTGAGTTTCGCGATATCATTCGCCGTGTGATGGCTACTGGTGCAGATGAAACCTACACTTCTATTGATATAGGCTCCATCGATGCCACAGCCAGTGCCACTCAAGCGCAAGAAGGAGTTAAGATCTGGCTAGATGTGCCCGAATCTGCCGGCAATGTGCGAGATTTAGAAAATACTGAAATTGACCTATCTCAAATCAGTCTTTTGATTCGTATCTATGATAGCTATGTGCAAAGTGAAGATTTTCCTCCCATTGAGATTCGAATCGGTCAGTTTGTTGAAACCCGCAGACGCGACTTTTATGAATTGGATGATATCTACACTTTTGAATTTGAAGATGAATTTGCAACTTTATTTTTAGACGGAATCATCGAAGGAGATGATTTTACCGGTGAGCTCTTTTATCAAAATCGACTCAATGAATACGGCAATCCTTTTCCTGAATTGATAGGTGATTTTCGCATTCCGCTCTGTTCGATTCAAAACAACTGTCAAGACTGACAAGATCTGCACCAATAGCTACTGCGCCCGCCAACAACAGCTGCCTGAATGGGTGTTTCGCAAACAAAACAAGGCTTGTCTTTTCGATCATAGACCTGAAAAGAATGCTGAAAGTAGCCCGAATCGCCCCCAGCTGATTTAAAATCGCTAATGCTCGATCCGCCAGCATCGATGGCTTTTTGCAAAATCTCACGAATCGCAAGCACAAGTCTTTCACAGTCTCTTTTTGTTAAGCGATGACAAGACTTTCGCGGCCTGATTGCTGCGCGAAACAAGGCTTCTGAGGCGTAGATATTTCCCACACCGACGACCAATACTTGATTCATAATCAATGTCTTAATGGCGACTTTTCTTCTCTTGCATTGTTGAAAGAGATAGTCAGCAGTAAATTGCTCGCGATCAAAAGGCTCAGGCCCCAGATGAGAAAAAAACTTGTGCTTCTGCCACTGATCTTTACGGGCAAAGTCTAAGATTCCAAAACGTCTGGGGTCGCGATAGGCCAGCTTTAAACCATTGGATAGGTTTAAATAAATGTGATCATGGTCTTTGGCATCTTGAAACTCTCGCCAAGTTCCGGTCATGCCGAGGTGATTGATGAGAGTATTATTTGAAGTGTGAAAAAGTAGATACTTAGCTCGTCTTTCAATTCTTAAGATCTCTTGGTTTTTAAATTTTTGTGGAATCTCTTGCGGCATCGGAAAACGCAAATCTGCACGCAAAAGTTCAATGCTTTTGATTTTCGTATTGGCCGGGATGATTTTCTCAAGTCCCCTTTTTACGGTTTCGACTTCGGGTAGTTCGGGCATATGGGTGTTATCTTCTTTATACTATTTATACTTTTAATCGGCTTTTTACCATTCTAGCTTGCTCACACCCAAAACTTATCATCTTATGATTTTTTTGGCTTGGTTTAAGTGAACAGTAATATAAAAATGCTGCTCGTTTTCAAGAAGTCTAAGGGATTTTAAGTTTTCTAAGACTCTTTGTCTAATAGGAGTTGTAATTATATTTGTAAAGTTGTTGTTTAAAAATAGCCTCAATAAAAAATATAATGTGTTCAATTGAGTATCTATGAAAAAAAGTCGAATCATTTTAATTATGAGCCTGTTATTTGCTTGTATGTTTCAAAAAAAATCTAGTCTATATTACCCCACCTGTGTCTTTCTAGTTGTTTTCTCATATCTATTTGGGCAGCAAATCCGTCTATACCACATAAAATAATGCAATTATTGAGTAATTTTATTTCTACAAATAATCCTATACTTATCATAGGTGATATGTTATCATAAATGATAAATTAGGATTTCATCGTATGGTATGGAAAGTTGAAAGTACGCCTGAAGTTGACAAAGAAATCACAAAGCTAAGAGTATCAGGAGAACTTTCTCATGATGACCTAATAGTAATATCAACTTGGGTAAAGGAAATGGAGTTATACGGACCTAAGCACTTTGATCAAAAGCACTGGAATGATCATGCTCTTGATGGAAAATGGAGAGGATATAGATCGAGTTCATTTTCCTTTAAGGGAAGAATTATATATAAGGTTAAAAATGAGATCGTGACAGTTCAGGCTGTAAGAATAACTCCTGATCACAATTATAAATAGGACGAATGATGAAATATTTTGGAACAACATTATTAAAACATTTAGATGAAGATCCTACTCCCGGCTCTGTTGTTAGAGCTTTTCGCCATAAGCTTGGCTTTACCCTTGAAGATGTTTATAATCTAACAGGAATATCTCAATCAAATCTTTCTAGAATTGAGAATTCAGGTAAAATTAGCCCTCAAAATGCTGAGAAACTTGCTCTTATCCTTGGAATCCATCCTGGCTCTATTCTTTTTCCTCCTAAAAAGAAGCAAGATAAAGAGAGCAAAGAACTTCAAAAGAAAGCTAAAGCTTTATATTTAGAGAAATTGAAAAAACATGGATGATCGGTAATACCGAGGAGCATTGGAAATTTTAAACTGCTCCCCTATTCTTTGGTGGGGCAGATACTATGGCCTACTTTCTCGAAAATGAAACTGATTTAATATTACAGAAAAACATATCGAAGAAATTATTAAAATCGTCGACACTTTAAAAGCCACCGATTATCCTTTGCACTTTATTCCTTTAGGTGAAAATATTCGGCTTTTTGGTCGACTTTATAATAGCTATGAGGGTAGGAGTCCAAGAACGGGTGAAATAATATTTGTTCCTCCCAAGTATTTACCATTTCTGGTGGTAAATGGAAAGCAAAAATGACTCCTGTCGAAAGCTATCCAATCTACCAAATGCAAGTCATAATCTAGAACAGATAGATACCCGAAACATTGATGCCGCTGTATTCAGTAAATTCTGTATTGGTATTTTCAACTTCTCCTACATCTGTTAGACCGGATTGGTAACTCAACTCAATGGCAATATTCGGTACGATGCGAACATGAGCTCCGAAATCCAGTGCAAACAAAACCCCATAGTCAACATCGAGGCAACTTGTTCCATTTGATCTTGAACAATCATCACTTAGATTGAGCCCAAGCTCTAAACCACCAAAAACAGCAAATTGATCATTAAACATATAAAGAACAGTTGCTGGAACATCCAAATAGAGAAGCTCGTATTCGGTTGTGAGAGTGTTCGTATCAAACTCAAAATTTCTTTGTGTTAGTACACCACCGGTACGAAACAACAGTGGACCATCAATTTCAACAAATCCTAAAAAACCAACAGCAAAACCAATTACGCTATCTGCAGACTCTGAGGTAGAGCCAAAATCAGCTTCGAGATCTGTAGTTTGAATGCCTAGAGTGAGTCCAAATTCATAGGCTGAGAGATTGAGGCCAAACAAGGTAATACAAATGAATATAAACTTTTTCACGATTTACTCCTTAAACTTTCTATTTCTTCAACAGTTGGAAGGGCTGTTAGACTTCCTTCTTTCGTACATTGTAGAGCTGCCGCAGTCACAGCAAAATGCAAAGCAGCTTCGAGATCTTCACCTTGCAGTTTTTTCGCAAGATAGGCGCCATTAAATACATCACCAGCACCCGTAGTGTCGATCACATTCACCTGTGGACTTGCAATATGAATCGGATCATGATTTTTCATAAAACATGTCACCCCACTAGAACCTTGCGTAAGAATGACCTCTTGAATGCTCTTTTGAAAACAGGCTTTGGCGACCTCTTCAGGCTCAGCTTTGACCTTTAAAGTCTCTGCGACCAAATTGAGCTCATCTTCAGACAAAAACAATGTATCGAGCAAATGAAAGATCGACTGCAAACGCATCCGTGCTTCTTGAAAACTCCAAAGACTAGATCGATAGTTGATCACAAAAGCAGTATAGATCCGTTTTCTTTTGGCTTTTTCAAAACTCGTAATCACAAAGTTTCGCATCGATTCTGAAATGGCCATAGAGATTCCGCTTGCATACAAAGCTTTGGTATTGAGATAGTTCTCGTGATGAAAGTCGGTCAAAGCAAGTTGGCTTGCGGCGCTGCCCTTTCGATAGTACTGAAAAGATCTTTCTCCTTGCTCATCGGTGTGAATAAAGTAAATTCCATTCTGAGTATTTTTAGAGCTAACTATAAATTCTGAAGAAATATTGTATTCCTCTAGCGAACGAGAGTAATAGTTTGTAAAAAGGTCTTGGGCGATTTTGGTAACATAGCCAGTTTTTAGACCAGCAATAGATGCCATAGCCACAGTATTGAGAGTATCTCCACCAATTCCCTGCGGGGCCTGACTTTTGAGATTGAGCTCTAGCATTGCCTCGCCAATGGCGATCAATTCATACGACATAAGTTCACCCACTTTGCTGCTGTTTCGGTCAAAGCCTGCCAGTTCTTGTTTTCTACATCTTGCTTTGATATCAATTGACTGCCTGCGCAGATGACTTTGGCACCTGCATCGAAAAAGTCTTTTGCATTTTCAAAATGAACTCCACCAGTGACCATCAAATCTAAAAAAGGCAGTGGTGCCAGCAAAGAGCGAATGCCTTTGGGCCCATAGACTTCGGCCGGAAATACTTTATGCAAAACAACACCGGCTTGAAAAGATCGAACCAGCTCGGTGGGAGTAAAGCTGCCCGGTACATAAAATATTTCTTTGCTTGCAAAAAAATCTTTGAGCTGCATCGAAAAATGAGGAGATACCGCAAAATCGGCCCCAATTTGAGAGACCAATTCAGCTTGTGAAAGACTGGTCACACTTCCAGCACCGACATAGTTCTTTGGGAATTCTTTCTTGATTTGCGAAATGCACTTTTCAGCCTCTGGCACGCTAAATGTCACTTCTAAAAAACGCATTCCTCCCTGAGCAAGAGCTCGACAAATTTCTATCCCCTCTTCTAGAGTGCTTGCGCGAATCACAGCAAGTAGTCTCTCACGATACAATTCTTCAATCACGAATGCTCCTTAACAAACTCATGAAGTGCAAGACGCATTCCTCGGTTTAATATTTTTTCGAGATAGCCTTGTAGTCTTTGCTTTAGGTTGGCGTTGGCCGCCAGCTGAGCTGAAAAAATCCCAGTATCTTCGATTAAATGTTTCACCCAAAGCTCGGGTTTTTCATGATAGCGCTTGGCAAGATCTAAGAGTTTTAAATGAAGAGGATCTTGCAAGGGCCAATCTTCTGCACGCGTAAAGCGAATCCAAGAAGCAATCGCAAATTCTGTGCAAGGACTAGGACGATTTTGCCCGAGTCTTTCTTCTAAATTGGCAAGCCATCTCTGCGGTATTTTTTGCGAAGCATCCATCGCAATTTGCAAGAGCTGATGCTTGAGCAGCGGGTTTTCAAAGCGCGAAAACAACTTGTCTTGATAGGCTTGTAGATCTTTATCTATTTTTAAGTTTGTACGAACTTCGTTTTTAAGAAAGAGACTTAGAAAATCGACAAAGTCCTTCTCTTGCATACACTCATCAACACTGCGGCAATCTGACAAATAGCCGGCATAGGCCAAAAAGGAGTGACTGCCATTGAGCATGCGAAGCTTCATTTCTTCATAAACTCCGATATCTTCTACAAATTCTACGCCTTCAAGATTGGGCCTTTCTGCAAAAAAATTGTCTTCAATCACCCATTGACTAAATTCTTCGGTTTCTACCAATAGAGCATCAAAATAGCCCAAATCTATTTCAAGTTGAGATCTTCTTTCAAGTGGAATTGCAGGCACTATGCGATCGACCATCGAAGAGGGAAAGCTCACATTCTCTTGAATGTATTCTAAAAAATTTTTATCTACCGACTCGACATATTTTTTTAAACATTCTGCTAAAATCTTGCCATTGTTTGCCAAATTGTCACAACTTAACAAAGTGATTTTTCCAGACTTTGCTGCTTTTCTCGCTCTCAAACCAAGATAAAGAACTCCGATCAGGCTGACCGCTTCATTTGGATTTTTAATATCGGTCTGTACAACTGGGTTGTCAAAATCTAGGCTCTTGGTTTTGCTTGAATAACAATAGCCCTTTTCAGTGACAGTAAAAGTACATAGCTGCGTCTTAGGATTGGCCATTCGACTTAAATAAGCTTCTTTCTCGCTCGGAACATGAATCGCCTCTACGATAGAATTGATGATCTCACTTTGGCTGCCCTCTTTGGAATGACTCAAAAGGCAGTAAACTCCTCCTTGTTTTCGGTGATTTTGAACCGTCTCTGGCGAGCGGAGGCTCAAAGCACAAATACCCCAGCGAGAATCATCGACCAGCAAATCTTGAAAATACTTTGCTTGATGGGCTCGGTGAAATCTTCCCAAACCAAAATGCACAACAGAAATATCTGTTGCCTTTGCATTTGGCTTGTTTGTAGAAATCTGATCTAAAATATCAAGATGAAGTTGCTGCATCGAGTTTGTATGCCTTTCTGGGTAAATTGTAGCTTAGGTCTTTCATCAAATCATAGGCTTCTGTTTCTCTGAGTCGATGCGCTTTTACCAAACCGGCTAAAAAGTTAGCATCGACTCTTCGAGCAACATCATGTCTTGCCGGTATTGATAAAAATGCTCGGGTATCATCATTAAAACCAACAGTATTGTAAAAACCTGCCGTCTCTGTGGTTTGTTCTCGATAGCGCATTATTCCCTCTGGGCTGTCATGAAACCACCAGGCTGGTCCTAACTTCAAAGAGGGGTAATGGCCTGCAAGCGGTGCAAGTTCTCGAGAGTATCTTGATTCATCCAAAGTAAATAGAATTATATTGAGTTTTCTGTGATTGCCATAGACATCGAGAAGCTCTTTTAGTGACTTTACATACTCGGTTTGAATTGGAATATCAGCGCCGACATCACGACCAAACTCTTGAAACAGATAGGGGTTGTGATTGCGGTAAGAGCCTGGATGAAGTTGTAAAACCAAACCATCATCAAT
>CAZZCP010000043.1:14206-21259 GCA_964653235.1 uncultured Pseudobdellovibrionaceae bacterium
GCCATTTCGATCAACATATGACCACGAAACCTCTCGGCATCATGCTTTTCTTTCTTTTCTTTCAAGGCACGGCGAAAGAGTTTTTCTGCTTCTCTTTCAGAGAGTTTTTCGGTGTAGGCAGTCGGATGACCATGATCACTTGCGGTTGCCCCCATTTCAATAAAGAACTTGCGGCGATCGATCAAAGCTTCGAGATATTCTTGAAAATTGTGACAATCTTTACCTGTCATTTTAGATAGATTTTCAATTTCATCTAAGAAGTTCTCATGATCTGGATCGGTCACAGTATCGGGTCGAAAGGTGGGAATCACTCTGCCTTGCCAATCGGATTCTTTGATTTTTTTGTGTGACTCTAAACTATCTGTTGCTGCATCGGTTGTAGCAAGTACCTCGATTTGAAAGCGATCAAAGAGATTTCTCGGTAAAAACTCGGGCTTGGCCAAAGCAAAATTGATTTGCTCATAATACATCTCTGCCGTTTTCTCATTGAGTTCTTCTTGAATACCAAAAAGCTCTTGAAAAACTGTATCGAGCCAAAGCTGTGAGGGGGTTGCGCGAAACAAGTAGTAGTGCTTGGCAAAGAGTTTCCAAATTTCTTTTCGATCTCTTGTTTTTGTTGATCCATCTTTTTTTTCTCTTCCCAAATCTTCAAGTGAAATTCCCTGTGAATAGAGCATCCGTAAAATATAGTGATCTGGAATCAATAAGAGTTCTGTAGCATTTTCAAAGGCCTTATTGTCAGCAAACCACTTCGGATCAGTGTGTCCATGAGGGCTAATGATCGGCAGATTTTTGACTTCATTGTAAAGAGCTCTGGCAAGCTCTCTTTGCTCTTTGTTGACAGAAAAAAGTCTATCTTGGTGTACTAACATCTCTTCTTCCTTGCTAATTGACAAAGACTATGACAATTCGATTACAAATTCAAACTATGGAGATATGAAATGAAAATCACCTCAGCCAAAGTGATTGTCACTTGCCCAGATCGTAACTTTGTAACATTGAAGCTGATGACCGATGAGGGCTATTATGGCCTCGGAGATGCGACATTAAATGGCAGAGAACTCTCTGTGGCATCGTATTTAGAAGATCATGTTCTACCTTGTTTAATTGGCCGAGACCCGCAACAAATTGAAGATATTTGGCAGTATTTATATCGCGGCGCTTACTGGCGAAGAGGTCCTGTAACGATGACTGCTATTGCTGCGGTTGATACAGCGCTATGGGATATCAAGGCAAAAGTGGCAGGTTTGCCTTTGTATCAATTGCTAGGTGGCAAATCGAGAGATTCGGTAATGGTTTATGGCCATGCCAATGGCAGTGATATTTCTGAATGCTTGGATGAAGTGGCAAAGTATATCGAAATGGGCTATAAGGCCATTCGTGTTCAATCGGGTATACCCGGTTTAGATTCAACCTATGGAGTATCAAAAGACAAACTCTTTTATGAACCTGCAGATGCCGATTTACCAAGTGAAAATATTTGGTCTACAGAAAAGTATTTGGATTTTACGCCCCGACTTTTTGATAAAGTTCGCGAGAAATTTGGCTTTGAAAAACACTTTTTGCACGACGTTCATCACCGGCTAAGTCCCATAGAAGCGGCACGCCTTGGTAAGAGTTTAGAAGACTATCGTCTTTTTTGGATGGAAGATCCAACTCCTGCAGAAAACCAAGAAGCCTTTCGTTTGATTCGAAAACACACTGTGACGCCAATTGCAGTAGGCGAAGTCTTTAATACCATCTATGATTGCCAAAACTTGATTCAAGAGCAGCTGATCGATTATATAAGAACCACTGTGGTTCATGCTGGCGGAATCACGCATTTAAAAAAGATTGCCGCACTGGCTGAGCTTTACCAAGTGCGAACGGGCTCGCATGGAGCAACGGATCTCTCCCCCATTTGTATGGGAGCTGCCTTGCATTTTGATATTTCGATTCCAAATTTTGGCATTCAAGAATATATGAGGCATACCGAAAAAACCGACGAAGTCTTTCCACATGACTATCGATTCGAAAATGGCTCTTTGATTCCAGGCGAGACTCCCGGTCATGGTGTAGATATTGATGAAGATCTGGCTGCAAAATATCCTTACAAAAGAGCATATTTACCGGTAAACCGGCTGCAAGACCAAAGCATTCACAATTGGTGATCATTCACTCTTAATGAAATTCATAGCCATGGGCTTGCAACAAACCAATAAAAGCTTGCACCACCATGCGATCACTTTGGATGTTTAAAAGCTGCAATGCCTCAGAAATACTTACCCAACGAACTTCATCGGTTTCATTAGAACTAAATCTTAAATTGACTTGATGATATCCTATCTCTGCAAAATAGAATCTTGAATGATAAGGCTGACCAGTATGTGGATTTAAATCCTTGGTATCAGCAAGAAAATCACGAGAATGAAGCTTGATACCCACCTCTTCATATGTTTCACGATGAGCTGTAAAGAAGCGATTGAAATCACTTTCATCGGGCCGCCCTTTGGCCAAAGACCACTTATAACCATAGTATTCATTGGCGACTTTGCGAACAAGCACCATAGGCTCTTGGGTTTGGGGATGCCTGCTGCTTACGAAAATACCAAAAGATTGAATATGGCTGTAAGCAGGTTCTGGATGAAATCGAAAAGCAAATCCCTGAGTTTTAAAAAAAACATGCTGGCAAAGACTTACTGAAGCAGTTGCCTGCATGCAAAACACAAAACAGAAACTAAAAAGAATCTCTAGCTTCAAGCTGAAAATCTCGGCCCATTTGATTGTGAAGAACCACTTCAATGTCTTCATAGATTTTCAATGCCCCTTCGTGTTTTACCTTAAGCTTCACTTCATCTAAAGTCGTTTGCAATACAAAATGAATTTTTTGGTATTTTCCCTTTAAGTATTCATAACTAAGACCATCATCTGCAAAGAAATCAAATTCAGTTTGTTCTTTGCCGTCAGCGCACCAAATATGAACTTGTAGTTTATCTAAAACTTTTTGCGGCAAGATTGTACCAGATCGCACAAAGACTGGAAAATCTTCTAAACTACAATCTATTCTATTTACAATACCTGGCGTAAAACTCTTGTCACTCAACAAGTGAAACCACCTTTGAGGACCCTTGGGAAAATAAAGTTTTCTTGCCCTAGCAGAATCCTCGTATATCGGTGCCACTAAGAGATAAGGCCCCAACATATATTCAAAGTCTTGATCAAAACTTTTGGGATCTTCTGCAAAATCCCAAAAGATCGGGCGATGAATGGGTTCATTTTTATGGCTTGCAGCCCAAGAAAGTGAGTACAAGTATGGAATTAGTTGCTCGCGAAGATCCATGTATTTCTTTACTATCGGCATGCATTCGGGATACATCCAGGCTTCATTTACACTTTGATCTTCATTCCAAGAATGAATGCAAAACCTTGGCATAAAAACACCGTATTGAAGCCATCGAATAAAGAGCTCAGGATCTGGCTTAGGGCCAGCAAAACCACCTACATCATGACCGAAATGAAAGAGACCAGACAAGCTCATGCCGCTGCCCATGGGAATCGAGTATTTGATGCTCTCCCATGATGTATAATTGTCACCGCTCCAGGTCTGCGCCAAACTTTGAATGCCGGGAAAACCAGAACGAGTCACAGCAAAGAGTCTTTCGGTCTTTTGCTTTTGCCACAGCTCTCGACTGGCATGATTCATCCATAAACTTTGCAAGGGCCGAACCAATGACAATTCGATTGGCTGACCAAAGCCAGCACATAGTGCCTGATCACTGCCGCCGCGAAACTCATTGTTGTCATTCCATACCGAGTCGATGCCCACTGCAAAGAGCTTTTCTTCGATCTTTTTTTGCCACCAAGCAATTGCATTTGGATTGCTAAAATCAAGAAAGCTCCCCTCACCATCCCAAAAAAAAGTTTTTAGCGGATGATCTCCTTCTTGAATAAAAAAGTCTCTACAGTCTTCATAGAGCGGGTGATCTTCGAGCAAAACAGGTTTGATGTTGGCATTGACACGAATCGATTTTTCTCGATACTCGCGCAAAAACTTTTCGGGCTCTGGAAACTTCTCAGGGTTCCAATGAAAGACATATCTCTTTTTGCCAATCGATGTATAGCCCGAAGACAGGTGAAACAAAGGACACTTGATCTGGTGCTCTTCACAGTTTCTAACAAATTTCATCATCTGCGCTTGGGCATCTTCGGCATCGGTATAACTCATGGTTGAACCCAAATAGACCAAACTATATTGCGGCAAAAAAAGATTTGTCCCTGTCAGACTTAAAAATTGATCGAGTACCGATTTTAAATCGGGACCTAAGAAAATATAAAAATCAAGATCTCCATCTTGGGCCTCGTAATAACGATAAGGTCCAAAGTAGTTGTGACGTTCACAGCCTAAATCAAAACTGCAGGTGGCTGCATTGTCATAGTAGATGCCGTAGAAGAGTTTTAAGTCTTCAACATAGGTAATACCAAAGGGCCAATGCTTATAAAGAGGGTCTGAGTCTTTGGCTCGATAACCCATGGCATCGGTATTGTGCATCTGTAAGCGTCGCCCGTACTTATTGAGTTCTCCGGTTTTTTCACCATAGCCAAAATATCTCTCTTGGTCGCGGCGAAAAAGCATATGCCGAATTGAATTTTCGTATTTTTTATAGGCATGATGAGAGAGATCACGATAAAACTCTTTGCCTTGGTAAAATAAGACCAATCCATCTTGCCAAACAAAATGAAAACCACCGGCGAATTCTTGATTTGCTTTTAAATCTTGAGTTTCATAAGGCTGCTCAGAGCGCGGATAGCCACCCCATTGAAAATCACGATCTCCCAATGCAGTCCAAGTTCGGTCTAGGCGATAACCTGTGGATGAAAGTGCTTGCACTCGCAGAGTTTTTTCAGCCATTCGCTGCACTTGAATGTTCAGGTTATTTTGCTGAAACATTGACAGAGAATATTTATGATTCTCTCGCTTGGCAATTATTAGCTGCTCCCCTTTATTTCACTTTTTTCTCAACATTCAATTGCATTTTCGATCACTTAGAATGCTTGTCTGAAAATGTCTTAAATTTTGAGCCATCTCGGACAGGATACATGAAACATTCTAGATACTTATTTGCTTTCGGACAGACATCCGAAGTGAAATAAAAGGGAGCAGTTTATAGAAATTAAAGATGCCGCAGATGTTCGCGAAAGACTCTAGCCGTGCGGTTCCAAGAGTATTTTTGAGCATGTTGAATACAGTCTTTTGGCCTCAATTGTAATGCTTGTTCACAGGCTTCTTGTAAATTCTCCTTCATCACTCCGACTCTAGGAGAAAGAACATCCACAGGGCCAGTAACCGGATAGGCTGCCACTGGAGTGCCACAGGCCAATGCTTCTAACATAACTAAGCCAAATGTGTCTGTTTTACTTGGAAACACAAATACATCAGAGGCTGAAAAGTAATCGGTCAGCTCTTTGCCTTTTTTGTAACCAACAAAATGAGCATTGGGATACTTTTTTTGAAGACTTTCACGAATTGGGCCATCTCCCACAATCACTTTACTACCTTTAAGTGGGCAACTTAAAAAAGCCTCGACATTTTTCTCAATCGCAATACGCCCAACATAGGTGTAGATCGGGCCTGGAAGATCGAGCTTAAAATTTGTTGGCTGAAACAGATCGGTGTCTACACCGCGAGACCACTGCTGTAAATTTCGAAAACCACGTTCTTGCAATTCGTTTTTAATACTTGGAGTGGGAACCAAAACCGCTTCAGAACTAGCATGAAATCTACGAAACCAAGGATAAGAATAATCTCGATGAATGGTCGGAATTCTACTCTCTAAATATTCAGGAAATTTGGTATGGTAGGAGGTAGTAAAAGGAATATTATGCCTTAAGCAATAGCGACGAGCGGTAATTCCTAGGGGGCCTTCAGTGGCAATGTGAATGGCATCAGGAGCAATCTCCTCGATCATACGAGGCATGCGAAAGCTAACCCCGATTGCCAAACGAATTTCAGTGTAAGTCGGGCACGGTACATTTACATAGTCATTGGGACTCATTACCACAACCTGGTGACCCATTTTTTTAAGCTCTTCAGTAACTCGAGTAAAGGTACGAACCACACCATTGACTTGAGGATACCAAGCATCTGAAATAATCAGAATCTTATGCGGAAATATTATAGATTGATCTCTTTGGAGAAACTCCGTGGCGAGCGAAAAGTGTAGACTTTCTTCTTCTAAACTGAACACAGGGCATCCTTTGTTTTGTCTTAGAATAGCGAATTATTGAGTTCTGCATAGACCTAATCACAATCCTAAGAATATGCTTGCATTTATCTAAAGAAATTCTAACACAGAATCAGATCTGTGCAGTAATTTGACAGCATTTTTTGTACTTTTTGCCGCTTCCACAAGGACAGGGATCATTTCTACCCACTTTTTGCTCTTCACGAACAAAAGGCTCTTTGGCCACCATTTTGCCATCGACATAAAACCACTCACGCTCGTGCTTATCAAAGCGAAACTCTGCGACTTCATGGTGTTCATAATCTTGCTCACCGATTCGATAACGAGCAATGAATTCGACATAGCCCTTAGAGTCTCCTTTTTCTCCTTGCAGAGTTTTGACCACTTCCAGTCCGGTCCAATCTGATTTCTTGGCCCAAGCG
Organism: uncultured Pseudobdellovibrionaceae bacterium; assembly: GCA_964653235.1. Classification (GTDB taxonomy): domain Bacteria; phylum Bdellovibrionota; class Bdellovibrionia; order Bdellovibrionales; family UBA840; genus CAZZCP01. Next base: position 20,850 of record CAZZCP010000043.1, read on the forward strand.
GTAAGCTCTTTAACATCGAGCTCTTCCCTCCCCTCAGGCTCATGACTGAGGCTGAGATACTCAATATTGGCCGTCGCAAAAGCAGAATAGCGAGAGCGCATCAGCTTTTCTGCTGTATCAGGTAGGTCTTCACCGTTCAGATAGGGTTCACAGCAGTTGGCAAAGTCTTTTCCTGATTGGCAATAGCATTTCATAGGCGCAAGCTTGCCAGAAAGCCGCAGAGTTGTACAGAATTAGCTGCTCCCTTTTATTTCACTTATTTTGTAAAATGAAACCCTGCTTTCAATAGCCTAGGATACTTGTCCGGAGCTGCACCAAATTTTAATCCTTCTCGGACAGATTATACGAAAGATTGTAAGTACTTATTGCTTGCGGACAGACGTCCGAAGTGAAATAAAAGGGAGCAGCTA
>CAZZCP010000044.1:0-21257 GCA_964653235.1 uncultured Pseudobdellovibrionaceae bacterium
TTAAGGCTTGCAGGAGTTGATATAAGCGGCGCAACGGATTCCCTTGGGCACTCACTTCAAGAAGAATCCAAAAAAGCCAATGTCATCGAATTCAAGAGACAATGAAAAGAGGTAGTGCATGATAACATTTGATAACCGGGCTGATTTAACTTCTAATTAATCCGTTGGTTTACGGCATTTCGTGCGTACCGACCAAAAATAAACAAGAGGAACTTAAGTTCCTCTTGTTTATTATGTCGTCTCTTTAGATTCTGTTTTATGAATCAAAAACTCTAATTCTTCACAAAAATTATTTATATCAGTTATTGTAACTTCGGATCGTCTTTGCACTTTACGGCCCCCATAGACTACTAATGATTTAAATTGATGATCTTTAGAAGCCTTTCTATATGAGGGAAAATTTTTAAAGTAGTCGGAAGCAATTGTTTCACCTGATTTCACCTCGATAGGAACATTGTGATTCACAACAGGCCATAACAAGTCAATTTCATTCCCATCACTATCTCGATAAAAATGCAGTTGAGTTGTCTTTCCAGAATTCGTAATTTTTTTTAAGGCCTCAATCACAACTAAATTTTCAAATAAAGCTCCTCGTAGAGGGTGCGTCTCTATATGTTTTTTAGACTCTATACCTAATAAGTAGCAGGCCAAACCAGGGTCATAAAAATACAACTTAGGGGTTTTTACAAGACGCTTTCGAATATTGCCAAAGTAGGGAGGTAGTCGAAAAGTAATATAGCTAGTCTCTAGTAAAGAAAACCATTCCCTTGCCGTTGTTTGCGAGACTCCAGTATCATTCCCTAATTTTTCAAAATTTATGATTTGTCCGACTCTACCGGCACACAATTTTATAAAAGTTTGAAATTGTGAGATATCTTTTACTAAACTCAGTTGTCTTAGATCTCGCTCAACATAAGTAGCTAAATAGTCTTGGTAAAATTGAGTTGGGTTTAAATTCTGTTCAAAGATTCTTGGATAAAAACCATAATACATAATTTCATCATTCGTTCTATCTGATGAATCCTTTAATTCAACTAATGAGAAAGGGAGTTGTTGAACAATGGCGGTTCTGCCAGCCAATGACTGCCCTAATGCTTCACGAACAGTAAAGTTTTGACTTCCGGTTAATACAAACTGCCCATTTTTTTTATTCTCATCGACCAAGACTTGTATATAGCTGGTTAGTTCAGGAACTCGTTGAATTTCATCTATGATGCAACCTTCAGAGTATTGAGCTAGAAAACCTCTTGGGTCTTGTTTAGCAAACTCTCGAGTATCTAGCTCTTCTAAATTCGTATAAGGCATATCAGCGAATATATTTCGACATAAAGTTGTCTTACCAGCCTGGCGGGGCCCAATGACTGTAAGTACCGGATATTTTTTAAATAAATCTAGCGCTACACCAGATAAGTCTCTTTGAATCACAGGACGCTCCAATACATGAATTAATAGTATACTTTCTGCAAATCCAAAATGCAAACTTGGATTTACAGATTAGCTGCTTGATCTCGAAAATAGAGGTACTTCAGCTGCAAAAACTCATGGGATGAATAAAAGTGACTGTCACCCAACTAGTCACCCAACTACTGCCTTCATACTATCTGTAGTAGATTATTTTTGATATCTGAGGGAATGTGTTCAGAATTTTCAAACTCTTCCTGAGTATAGACGATAATATCAATCATTGGAAAAATATCGAGTAGATCAGAGAACTCAATATTTCTCTTTGTAAATTTTAGATCAGTATCTTTTATGATTAATAGGTCCACATCACTTTCAGTATGATATGTATCTTTGGCTGTACTCCCAAATAAATAGGCTTTCAAACATCTTGATTTCAACTTCTCAGCAATCTGAGTTTTGATTTGATCCAATCTTTCTTTCGATAAAGGATCTTTGTTTTCTAAAAAGATAAGGCTAGTCATTGATTTCAATCTTTGCTTTTTCAATAAAAAGGTCTGCAAAACCAAGCGCCTCTTCTGCCTGTTCTTTATCAAATCTCTCAGAAGGAACCATATCATCCGGTGCAGCATCCGGATATCTTGTTGCTAGATAATATAAATCAAGACGTTTAGATGCCCTTTCTAGTTCATCATTGATCTTTAAATCATGGCATATTCTCAATAAAGAGTGAGATTTTACCATGTCTGCTCCTCGATGGTATGCGATTGCCTTAAGAGTTTTTTCAGCAATTTGTTGTGCAACAAAACAAGCTTGTCCATAAAACTTGTTTTCGATGGTTTTTAGACACCAATCGCGATCGATAATTGCTTGTTTGAGCCAGGTTTTTCCATTTGACATCGATTTACAATAACACTTTAGCTTTTGAAGAATCAAATTGAAACACTGCAAGCTGCTCCCTTTTATTTCACTTCGGACGTCCGTCCGATGGGGGATAAATATCTAAAAAATCTTGATTATTCTGTCCGAGACTCTATAGATTTTCATACATTCTCGGACAAGTCTCCTAGGTTATTGAAAGTGCGATTCAATTTTACAAGAAAAGTGAAACAAAGGGGAGCAGCTAATAACGCAAAGCTTCGCAGGCAGTGTGTATTCAGACATTCAAAGCATTGAACTTATTCATCCATACACAAGAACACATTTTTGATTTATGAAACACATATGATTCAGGTTAGTAATCTCTCAAAAAGCTTTGCTTCTCGAAAATTATTTGAAAATATCACTTTCAGTCTCGGAAAAAACGAGATTGTTGGCTTGGTGGGTAAAAATGGTTGCGGTAAGTCCACTTTGTTTAAAATTCTTATTGGTCAAGAGTCTGCAGATTCAGGGGATGTGATTACACCCAAAAGCTACAAAATTGGTTATCTCGACCAACACATCCATTTTAACAAAGAAACTGTATTGGACGAATGCATTCAGGTTTTAAATTCTGATCTTGATTCTTACAAGGCCGAGAAAATCCTCTCGGGTCTTGGTTTTCAAAATGAAGATATGGCTCGTAACCCCAAAGAATTTTCGGGTGGCTATCAATTGCGTATCAATCTTTGCAAAACTCTTCTTAAAGAACCTGATCTGCTTCTATTGGATGAACCTACTAACTATCTTGATATCGTCTCTCTTCGTTGGCTGAGCAGCTTTCTAAAAGCTTTTCGAGGTGAAGTGATCTTGATTACTCACGATCGAAGTTTTATGGACTCGGTAACAACACATACCATGGGTTTTAAGCGCGGAAAACTACGTAAATATGAAGGGCAGACAGAGGGCTATTATCAGCAGATTTTAATTGAAGAAGAAAACTATGAAAAGACCCGAGCCAATCAAGAGAAGAAAATGAGGCATATGCAAAGCTTTGTCGATCGCTTTGGAGCCAAGGCCTCAAAAGCAAGCCAAGCACAATCCAAACTCAAACAAATTCAAAAAATGTCGATATTAAAAACCCTTGATGCCGAATCGACGATGGGCTTTCGTTTTAATTTCAAAGAAACTCCGGCAAAGGTTCTGGCAACAGTAGAAGATCTGGCTTTTTCGTATACTGGTAAAGATGAAGATCTTCTTTTTCGCGATATTTTTTTTCAGCTATCTCCGGGTGATCGAGTTGCTATTATTGGTAAAAACGGCAAAGGTAAAACTACGCTTTTGAATGTCCTTTCGGGAAAACTCGAAGCTACCAGAGGCAGCGTGAGTTTTCACAATTCAGTGGGGATGGCTTACTACCAACAAACCAACCGCAAAGAACTCGGTCCCAATAATACAGTGGCAGATGAGATTGCACTTTCTAACCCGCAATTGATGACAAGTGAGGTTCGAGCCATTTGCGGGGCGATGATGTTTAGTGGAAAGGATGCCGATAAAAAAATCAAAGTCTTATCAGGAGGGGAGCAAGGCAGGGTATTGCTTGGAAAAATCCTAGCTCATCCCTGTAATTTGTTGCTCCTTGATGAGCCGACCAACCACCTTGATATGGAGTCAGTTGAAGTCTTACTCCGTGAGCTCTCTATCTTTCCCGGTGCAGTAGTCTTTGTTTCACACAATGAAGATCTATTGCATAACCTTGCAAGCAAATTAATTGTTTTTCAAGAAAGTGGAGCTTTTGTATTTGAAGGTGATTATGAAAGATTTCTTGAAAAGATTGGCTGGGAAGAAGGACCGAGTACTGAAAAAGCGGCCTCTAATAAAGTTTCAAAAAAAGAAGCAAAACGCCTTCGAGCTGAAATTGTGAAAGCAAAATCGCAGAAAATCAAACCACTTGAAAAGAAGATAGCGACATTAGAGAAAACTCTCCTAGAAAAAGAAGATTTGCTGTCTATAAAAAATCACGAGGCACAAGATCCAAATCGAGAAGATCTGGCTGAAGTTTACAAAATTATTGGTCAAACACAAAAAGAAATCGATCTTATCTATGAAGAATTAGATCAACTCACCCGCGATCTTGAAATGTCTTTGGCTGAGTTTGAGCGAAGGATGCAAGAAGTTTAAATATAGAGCAATTTAAGTTTGTTTGACTCTCTTATTGATACTATTGATCTAAAAAGTTATAACAGTTCATTGAAAATTAAATTTTTAAGTCCTGATAGAGGTGGCTTTTTATGAGATCAATACTATTTCTATTCTTTTTTTTGTTTTGTAGTGTTCTCAATGCGGTTGAACCTGAAGCTCCCAGAAAAGAACATGTTGAGTTTCATCATGGTAAAGAATTAAGAGATCCATATCATTGGCTGCAAGAGAGAGATCATCCAGATGTATTGAGATACCTTGAAGCAGAAAGAGAATATGCTAAAAAAGAAATCTCAATCTATGAAGAAATTGTTCAGAGTCTAAAAGAAGAGATGCTCTCTTATAAAATTGATCCTTATTCACCCAATTCGATACAGCAAGGGACTTATGTATATTCTATCAATAAACTCAAGGATAAAGAATACCCTGTATATACAAGAAGAAAAATAGATTCTACTGAAGAAGAGGTGGTACTTGATTTAAACATTTATCCCGATCTTGTGAAAGATAAAGAGATAGGTCGATTTCTTCCTAGTTCTGATCACAATAAAATTGTTTTTAGTTTAGGAAATTCAGAGAGGGATGATTACACGGCCTATATAAAAGATCTATCAGGTGGAGAACTTCAAGTTCTTGTTGAGAATATTACAGCCAACATAGAATGGGCTGAGGACGGTATTCATTTGTTTGCAGTTAATTCTTTTGAGGATCCTCCAATTTATAAAAAACTTTATAGAATTCATTCTATTAGCAAAGAAAAACAACTCGTTTATCAAGAGCAAGATCCCCGATTTATTTTGTGGATGGCAAAAAGTTCAACTAAAGATTATATTTTTGTAACTAGTGATGCGAACAATACAACTTCTGAAGTTCGAATAATTGATGCACATTCTCCTCATAGTGCAATTCGGGTTGCGATTCCTCGCAAACAAGGTCACTGGTATAAACTTCGTCACGCCGGAGAGTATTTTATTATTAGTTCTAATTTGCTATCGCCAAAAAATCAATTGTATAAAACTAAAGACGTATACAATCTAAATTCTGAAGAGTGGCAAGCTCTACCTTATAGTTTTGCACAAGGTGAAAAAGAAGTTAGAGATTTTCTTGTTTTTGAAAAGGCCATTGTAGTCAAATATTTTCAAGATACTTTTCATAAGATGAGTTGGATTGACAGAAGTCTAAATCAAATTCATGAGATGGAAAGCTTTGATAAAATCCATGATTCTGGTATCACTAAGCATCCCATGTATCCTAGAGATTTTATTTTATGGAACAATGAGTACCAAGCAGAATCTGCACTCATTTCGATCTCCTCTTTTGTTCATCCAAATCGTGTGTATGAAATCAATTTTGACTCAAAAGAATTGACTCTAAAAGGGCAAGATCAAGTTTCAAGGGCGGTCTCTTCTGAGGATTTTAAAGTATCTCGAATTTTTATTGATGCTAGAGATGGAGAGAGTATTCCAGTAACGATTTTGCATCGTAAGGACCTCGATCGATCAAAGCCGCAGCCACTTTTGCAATGGGGATATGGTTCCTATGGATATTTTTACCCTATTGCTTTTGACCGAGAGATGATTACTTTATTAGATAGAGGTTTTATATTTGCAATAGCACATGTACGTGGTTCATCTGCAAAGGGAAGTCTATGGCACAAAGCTGGCACGAGAATGCAAAAAAAGAATTCCTTTTTCGATTTTATAGATGTGGCAAATTATTTTATAGAAAGTGGTTATACAAATAAAAATCAAATTTTTGCACAAGGTTCAAGTGGTGGAGGACTCCTTATGGGAGCTACTCTAAATTATGAACCAAATCTATTCAAAGCAGTGGTTCTTCATGTACCGAATGTAGATATTTTAAATCGCTTATTTACGGGTCCTTCTTTTTTTCGAGAAGAGTATGGTGATCCTTTAAATATCTTTGAGCATTTTGAGTATGTTAGATCCTATTGCCCATATCAAAATTTAAGAGAGACAGAGTATACAAATATTTTAGTAACTAGCGGGTATTATGACTTTCGAGTTTCATATTCTGAAGCAGCAAAGTATGTTGCAAAACTTCGATCTGTTCGCACCAATAAAAGTAAACTTATTTTTGATATTGATATGCAAAATGGACACTTTGAATCTAGAACCGAGAGATACTCAAAAGCCTATGCATTTATGATGTCATTGCTCAATTTACCCTAGAGTTTTGAGTGAAAATGAACAGAGGCTTGATCAAATTACAAAAACACTCGCAGTCATTGGCTAGAGAATGGATCCTTGGTAGATTCTTATCTCGCTTCTGTTAAAGATGAGGTTGATAGAGTCATCCGGAGTATAGGTCTTTGTAAGCTACAGGAGTCAGTTTATGAATCATGTCGAAGTGACAGAAATATAGAAGAGCTCAAACAAGATTTAGAGGGGGTCGGTGTTTCTGTTGATCCTGAGTTTCAGAAATGGGCTGAAGATGAAGTAGAAGAAATGTCGAGTGTGAATATTCTAAAATCTGATTCTTTTCTTAAAACAAGTTTTATGGCTTAAGTCACTTGGTTATTATTAATTCTCATTGCACGAAATGTTTTAGTAAAGATTAAAGCATTTTGATATTAAAAAACTGAATAATCAAAGTTGAGACCAAAAAAGTGTGTGGTTTGAGTTTCATCAAGTAGCTGTGGCTGTTCTCTTAGCAAGTATTCATACTTTACACTCAGCCAGTCATAGAGTTTTGAGCTAAGCTTTACTGTAAACTCAATATTGGTCATATCAAAGTCAGAGCGATTATCACCGGTCTCAAGTTCAGGATCAATCGGAGTTAAAAAGTCAAAATTCAATGACAGGCTGGTTTTTTCATCAAATTTTGCATTTAGAGTAAGACCGCCTTCAAAACCCAATTGACTATAGCTTGGCAATTCTGAAACTTCAATTTCAGGGGTATCCTCATCATCAGCCAGCGCAAACTGTCCTGAGGCTTCTACTTGTTGAGCACCTAGACCAAGTCGACTGGTAAGTAAGAGATTATCTTTTTCGATCCAATAAAAAAACATACCCGCAGCCTCTGTGGTTGTAAGTGGTTTGAAACCATCTGTAAGACGAAGAGTTGAGATATTGCTTTTGCTTTCAAGATTACCTGATTGATCAGTAATAAGATAAGTTTGATCTTCGGCTCGAACATCTTCACCCAAAAAAACCGCAGCTCTAGCTTCGGCTCGAATATAAGGACCTATTCTCGGCTGGCTATCAAAAGAATAAATATACAAAGTTTTTAGTTTGAGCTCATCATTTGATTTTACGAATCTTGGCAGGGCTGGAGTAGAACTGGTTGCACCTGTATATTGCAAAGATGTTTGTAGTTCATGCAAATCTTTTCGATAGTTCATTTCAGTTAAAAGACTCACTCCATAGGCTTTAGAGTCTCCATCGAGCTGGCCGATTACATTTTTGCTAGAGCCAATGCTAAGGTTTGAGCCGAGGTCAAGTTTAGGATGCCAGCCATTGTCTTTCACTAAGGATTTGGCTGGTTTTTTAATGGTGAGGCTTTGCCCAATTTCTTCTTGTGCGTAAAGTTGAAGTGTGAATAAAAAAACAAGTAAAAATTTTGATTTCATAGAAACTACTGCTAAGGGTTTTAAGAATGAAAATAAAGGAGAAAATTTTTTACTAAAAATAATATAGTAAGATCATCTTTATTTTTACAAAAGTTTGCATTTTTTTAATACGAGCAATATAAACCTACTAATTCTTTCAAGGAGGAATCTATGGCCAAATCATTTATTGTTTTTCTACTGCTCTATTCTTTTGGAGTTTTTGCTGATGATATTCAATTTCCCTATGTTGCAAAAGCTACTACTCCTGGAGACAGTTCAGAGTATGCCACTTTAGAAGCTGCACTAGAATGTATAAGATCTGGCGGAGTTGTACTCTAGAATTATAAAAAAACGAGTCAATATAGTCTCGATATTTCTAAATCATAGAATACTAGCGACAAAGGCTTTTGTATTATGTCTTTCAAAAGATCAAGCAGAGGTGCTAGAGCTTTTTGGTGAAGCAAAGATAAAGGAATTTTAAAATCTTAATCCTTTTACATTATTCAAAATCGACTTTACCTAGCCATTTGTCAAATACATAGCTTGCAGTTAAGTCGCCGGTAACATTGATACTCGTACGTAACATATCTAAGATTCTTTCGATACCTAAGATCAAGAGTATGCCTTCAGAGGGAATATTCAAGCTAGATAGCACACTAACTAAGATTGCAGTACCCACTCCTGGGGTTCCTGGAGTGCCGATGGATGCACCAATGGCAGTGATAACAATCAAAGCCAATTGCGAGATTCCTAATTCTAAACCATAGACTTGGGCAATAAATAAGACAGCAACCCCTTGATAGGTGGCAGTTCCATCCATATTAATCGTCGTACCAAGAGGAATTACAAAACGAGAAACACTTGGGTTGACCTTCAATTCTTGCTCGGCCACGTTCATCGTCACCGGCATCACGGCGGCAGAACTTGAAGTAGAAAAGGCAAGAAGCTGCAAGGGCCGAGCTATATTTAAAAATTGAAAGGCTGAAAAACCAGAAATACGTATCAATACTAGGTAGAAAACAAGAATCAAAAAAAGTGCAAGTGTTACGGTTAAAGCATAAGAGCCTACAGCAATGAGAGAATCAAATCCGGTTTGCGAAAAGAGCTCCGCCATCAAACCAAAAACCGCGATAGGGGCAAGGTACATTGCCCAACCGACAATGATCATCGAGACCTTCTGAATCGCTTCTAGCAAATCGATCAAAGTTTTTGATTCATCTTTGGGTAAGCTCAAAATAGCTACTCCTAAAAGCATAGCAAAGATAACTACCTGAAAAAGTTCGCCATCTACAATCGAGCCGAGTGGATTGCTTGGCAAAACAGAAGTCAGCTGATCGGGAATGGATTTTTCTTCAAATGTTTTGACGTCTTGAATTTTCGTACTTGTTTGGCTGAGATCTTTTGCAAGCCCCTTTCCAGGTTGAATCCAAAAAGCGGTGGCAAAGCCAATGATGATTGCAATGGCAGTGGTAAACACAAAGTAGGGGATGATACGAATTGACATAAAGCGAAGCTTTTTTAGAGAACCTGACCCAATCACCCCTAAAATGACCGAACTCAGCACCAAGGGAATCACAATCATTTTCATTAAGATCAAAAAAACTTTACCTGGTAGTGCGAGCCAATTTGAAATATTTTTAGAAGTTTCTCTAGAGACCCAAGCCACCTCTGGGCCAAGTAAATAGCCTGTTATGAGCCCAAGAAACAAACACAGGAGTATTTTGACCCAAAGTTTTCGAGAGATTAATTCTCGGCTTTGCTGAAGCAGTGAGCCCAATGTGATTCTCTTTGGCATAGGATCCTTTGGCTAAAAGATCGAGATACTAGAAAGAGCTTCGAAAGTAAAACATCTGCTTGAGTCCATTTGCCAAAATATAACGCATAGCTTCGCGTGCGCCTGTTTACTAAGTCTAGACAAGAGCTCTTTTTTTTCGCAATAGATCAGGATGCAAGAGAAAATCTTAGAAATCTGCAAGCGCTTACATGCCAAGAACCTTTTGGCGGCTGCCGATGGCAATGTTAGCTTCAAAGTCTCAGAAGATGAAATATTGATTACTCCCTCGGGAGTATCAAAAGCCTTTATGTCGCTAGATCAAATGGCAGTGATCAATCAAGAAGGTGAAGTTTTAAAAGGAAATGCTTCTAGTGAAAAGCAGATGCATTTGCAAATCTACAAAGACTGCCCAGAGGCGAAGGCTGTGATTCATGCTCACCCGCCTACGGTCATTGCTTTTACTATAGCCAAACCAGAGCTGAAAGAGTTGCCCATGGACTGTATGTCAGAGCTCTTGCTTGCAACCGGCGGGGTACCCATCGTCGCTTTTGCTCGCCCGGGGAGTAAAGAGATGGGGAGCAGTCTTTCTCCTTATATAAAGAAATATAAGGCTTTGATACTTGCACGTCATGGTGCTGTTTGCTGGGGAGAAGACTTAGAAGAGGCCTATCGAGGGATGGAGAGAATCGAGCACTCTGCAGAAATTCTCTATAAGGCAGAAAGTCTTGGAGGACTCACTTCGCTGCCGAAAGCGGAGATGGACTTTTTAAAAGCTCTACGCAAAGAAATAGGCAATCGACTTCTTTAGGGCTTTCAAAGCGGAGATAAATGTTCAACACGCTTTAAGCTTTTCCGTGGCGTGCACAAAAAACAAATCGAGCCACTACGGTTTGCAAGAGCACTGCAATCCAGATCCAAGTTAAAATCAAAAGTTGTTCAGGAAAAAGCAAAAACAAAGTGTAGGCGATTCCTGTTTCTCCCGCTTCAGCAAGTCCAGGTAAGAGATTGATGCCGCGATTGTCGAGATTCTCTTTTTGTACTTTGGCCAGAATTTCTCCACTCGCAAGGGCTGAGGTAATGCATAAAATATAAAGAAGCAAAATCAGATTCCACTCTAGAGAGTACTGCGGAAAGATTTTTGCCAGGGCGAGAATGATCAATGCATAGCTTGCCATATCGAGATTGATATCAAGAAAGGCGCCAAATGGGCTAGCTGTGTTACTCTTACGAGCCACTAGTCCATCTAAGCCATCAAGCAATCTTGAGAGCCACCATATGAGTATAGCAGCTATAAATTCTTTCTCTATAACAAAGTAAGCACTTATCATTGCACCTAGAAATGAAAAACAGGTAAGAAGGTTGGCCGAGATTTTAGTTTTTACCAAAATATCGATGAGCCCAGTGCTATGCTTTTCAAGAATTTTTCGAAAGGGATTGTCGATCATTTGCTTCTTATAAGCTCTGCAAAATAGATGTCAACTTTGCGACTTTGATTCTTCAGCAATTTGAATTCTTTTTGGTTTCAAAAGAGAATATACGCATGGCACTACATATAGAGTAAAAAGACTTGATAGGCTGACTCCACCTAAAACCGTAAGTGCCATTGGGATTCGCGTTTCACTTCCTGGGCCAAAAGCAAAGGCAGCAGGAAGAGCAGCAGCCAAAGTTGCAATCGATGTCATTAAAATGGGTCGCAAACGAGTTGGGCAAGCTTCTTTCAGGGCAGTGGATATATCTCTTCCTTGGTCTCGCAACTGATTGGTAAACTCGATCAACAAGATAGAATTCTTTTTGGCAATTCCAAGAGTCAGTAAGATCCCGATAATGCTGTATATGTTGATAGTTTGCCCGCCCAATAAAAGAGCAACACATGCGCCAGATAAACCAAAGGGAACCGCAACAAAAACAATGATAGGATCTAGAAAAGAGTTAAACTGTATGGCTAAAATCATATATGCGATCAGAAGTCCAAGAATCATAATCCATATCGCTTCTTTTATTTTTTCTTGAGGAGTTTCTTGAAAAGCAAAGAAATAAGAATCTGGCAATTTTTTACTATAATCTTGAATAAAACCTATGGCTTCACCTTGAGTTGCTGATGTTGCTAGATTTGAATCAACTCGAATACCCCGAAGGCGATTTTCTCGGTAAATGCTTTGTGGACCTCTTGTTTCTTCAACGCGAACGACATCAGATAGTGAGATGAGTTCACCACGATTATTTCGAACTTGAACCGATTCAATATCTGTTTTCTGAGCTCGATCTTCTTTTTTAAGTTGAACAAAGATATCAAATCTTCTGGATTGATCGGTGTATTGCGCGGCTGCTACTCCGCCAAATGCAACATTGATATTGTCAGCAATTTCACTGATTTCAACTCCTCGCTCTATTGCTTTTTTGCGATCGGGTAGAATATGAACTTCAGGTAAGCTAAGAACATCATCTGAGCGGATACCTTCAAAATACCCTATCTTTTGCATTTCACTTTGAATTTCAGTAAAAATTTGCTTTTGAACCTTAGGATCTGGTCCGTTGATCGTAAACTCAATTGGGCTACCGCGCCTTCCGCCTATTGCACTTTCAAAACGGTCGCGAATAAAAACACTGAGCCCATTGAGTTCTTTGGCTTTTTCTCTTAATTCTGCAGCCACTTCAAATTGATTTTGATTTCTGTTTTTCGGGTTTTTTAAGATGATGACACCGTTTCCGCGGTTGCTTTGGCCTCCTTGACCAAAACCGCCCACAGCCATGTACTGTCTTTCGACAGCAGGATGTTGTTTTACGATATTTTCAAAGGCAATGACTTTTTCTTGCGTGTATTCTAATGAACTTCCGTCAGGTGCTAAGAAAATCACAAAGAGCACACTTCGATCTTGTGCTGGCGCAAATTCACTGGGCAAATAAGGAAAGAGAAGCAAGGAACTCAAAAAAACTGCGCTCGATCCGGCAACGACTGTTTTTTTATATTTTAATGCTTTTTCTAAACTTGATTCGTAAAGGTCTCGCAACCAATTCATAAGCCTTTCAAAAGCTTTACCAAAAACAGATGTTCTGTTGGGTATCTTTAAAAATTGAGAACATCGCATTGGTGCTAATGTCAAAGCCTCTAGAGAGCTAAGCGATACCGCGATTGCAATTGTGACTGAAAACTCTAAGAAGAACTTACCTTCAATTCCAGGCATAAATCCGATGGGAAAAAAGATAGATATAAGTGCAAGACTTGTCGCCAGTACAGCAAAAGTAATTTCTCTTGAACCTTTGTAAGAGGCATTGAGGCGATCCCAACCCATTTGCATATAGCGTACAATATTTTCTAGCATGATTATGGCATCATCGACCACAACACCAATGGCAAGAGCAAGACCCAGAAGAGAAAAGGTATTTAATGTAAAACCAAGCCAATTGATAACAATAAAAGTCCCTATAATGGCAGTGGGAATGGCCAATACAATATTCAATGTAGCACTGAGCGAACCTAAAAAAAGCCAGCAGACGATTGAAGTTAAAAATGCCGAAAGAAAAAGAGTAAAAACGAGTTCATTGACAGATTCGCGAATAAACTGACTACGATCAAAATTGACTCCCAAGACGGTTTCTTCAGGTAAATTTTTGTTGATTTCATCGATTCTCTCAAAGACTCGGTCGGCGACTGCCACGGTATTGACCCCGCGTTGTTTTTGTACTGCCATTCCCAGTGCTTTGATACCGTTTAAGCGAGAAATACGTCTTAGGTTTTCTACTCCTTCGTAAAGATTGGCTACGTCTTTTAAGCGCAGAGGAACAAAATTGGGCGCGCCACCTCGTCTTGAAATAATCAAATTTTCAAAGTCTTTCAGCTGAGAAAGCTCTCCCATAATGCGAATTGTATCTTCTTTGGGGCCAAATTCGAGCCTGCCTGCGGGCAATTCTTTGTGTTCTCTTTGAATGCTATCGACAATGTCCATGGGGGTGAGGTCGTATTTTTTTAAGTCCTCGATTCGAAGATCGACTCGAAGAACAGGCTCATGGTAGCCAAAGGCGCGAATCTCTGCCACCCCTTCGATCGTTGAGAGTCGGTCTTGAATTTGATCTCGAAACAAGATCATCAGCTCTCGATCACTTAAGCTCTCTGTTCTAAGGTTGAGATACATCACCGGATCATCAGCAGCATTTGACTTAGTAACAACAGGTGGTTCAACAGCCGCAGGGAGTTGTCTTTGCGCTCGGCCTAGCAAGGTTTGCACCTCTTGAAGCGCAAAATCAATGTCTCGATTGATTTCAAACTCAAGCTCAATGCTACCAGTGGAGCGGCTACTGGTTGATGTCATATTTCTTATTCCTTCAATCGACACCAAAACACTCTCGACAGCTTCGATTACATCTTTTTCAATTACAGCAGGAGTTGCCCCTTCATAAAAGTAATTGATTCTGATGTTCGGGTAATCCACATCAGGATTTTCATTGATTCCCATTTGTCGAAAAGAAAGGATGCCAAAAAAAATGAGAGCAAACATTAAGATCCAGGCAAAAACAGGTCTTTGAATTGAAAAACGAGATAAGCTCATGGCATAACCCCCGCTGTAGCTCGCAGCTGCTGCCACAGTATCTGAGAGTTGTACTGTTCCTGGTAAAAAGCCCTCTCTATTTGCATGGCATCATCTAAGCTTTGTAGAACATCCAATTGGTTGACCAAACCCCTTCGCTCATCTTTGACTTGCTGTAAGTAATTTTTTTGCGCAAGCTCATTAGCAAGTTGCAGACTTTCAATGACTTTTTTTTGCGCAAGCCATTGTTTGCGCAGTGATTTAAAATCTTGAAGCAGATTTCTTTTGGTATCTGCAAGACCGAGCTCAAGGCGTCTCTTCTCGAGAACTTGCTCTTTGCGGTTAAAGTATTCCTCTCCACCAAGAGAAAACTCCCAAGTGGCAGTTAATATTGCATCCCATTTTGAATCTGCCAATATACCTGCTCGGTCGATATAATAATTTGCTTCTAGATCGACAGATGGCAAGAGACTTGCGGTTTCAATATCAATTTGGGCTTTCGCACTCTTTAGGCTGAGCTCGCCTGCTTTTAAAATCGGGCTATCGGCAATTCTGCTTTGCCAAGTATTGATTTGTGCTTGCGATTCAGAGGCGAAAACTTCTTTCAGATCTAAGATTTGTTCTAAGCCGCATAGCTTTTGCAGCATAAGCTCAGATCGATGGAGCGTATTTTCATTGATGGCTCGGTCAGCTTGGATTCTTGAAAGTCGAGACTGTGAAGATAAAAGATCAGTGCTTCGGTTTCGGCCAATTCTTACTCTTTTCTTTAAAGTCTCTACTTGTTTGGCCAAGTTTTTTTCTTGTTCGAGAAGAATTTCTTTTTGTTTTCTTAGGCTCAAAACTTCGTAGTAGGCAGTGGCAACTTCTAGGTAGAGCTGAATTTTTTGATTGTTTTCATTCAACTCAGCAACTTGAGTGAGTAAATTGGTAGAATTTAAAAGAAAGTATTCAGCACCGCCCTGAAAAAGGGGCTGAGTCAGAGTTAAAAAACTGTTTCTTTGGGTTCCCTCGCCAAAGGGCCCAACCGGCACTTCATCTCGTTCTGTTAAAGATGTATTTGCCGAAAATCGAGGAAAGACTTGAGCCAAAGCCTGATTCTCTTGGGTTTTTGCTATTTCAACCTGCAGTTCAGAATCTTTTAGCCTTCCTGTATTTTGAAGGGCGGCCTGATATAATTCGTCGAGCCCATAGCTTTGTGCAAATGCAGAAGCAGAGAAAAGAAAGAAGAATAGAATCAGCATGAAGCAGAAATCTATAATTTATTGTGCATGGGTTCAAGGCAATATTCTCAATTTCGATTTTGTTGTATTTTTGTTCTATTATTAGCTCTGATAAATAGAACTTGGAGGCAATGTGCAAAAATTCGATGCCATTGTAATTGGCTCTGGAATGGGTGGAATGACCACGGCAAGCTTGCTTGCTCAAGTTTACAACAAAAAAGTTTTGGTACTCGAAAGACATTTTCAGGCCGGAGGATTTACCCATAGCTTCGGTTTTCGAGGCTTCTCATGGGATGCAGGTCTTCATTATGTTGGAGATATGCAAGAAGGAAAATTCACTCGAAAAGTCATGGATTACATCACTTCGAAAAAAGTCAGTTGGCAAAAAATGCCAGATCCATTTGAAGTCTATATGACCCCTGAAATAACGATTCGACAAAGTTCTGACCCCGAAGCTTTTCGGCAGACGCTCAAAGACAATTTTCTGCAAGAAAAAAGACGTATTGATCAGTACTTTCGAGATCTTGAAGTAATGGCAGAATGGCGAAGAAGTTTATTTTTCAGCAAAGAGTTTCCAGAGTGGTGTTTTCATCTCGCAGAATTTTTTACTCCTAGAGCAAAAGAAATCTCACGCTGGAGTATCAATGAATATTTTAATGATCTTGGTGCATCCGAAAACTTACGTGCTATTTTGCTCGGACAGTGGGGGGATTATGGACTCCCGCCCAAAGAGGCAAGTGCAATCGTTCATATGTTAATTGTATCGCACTACCTTGAGGGGGCTCATTACCCACAGGGTGGAGGCGCTAGCATTGCCAAGGCAATATCTCAAGTTTTAGAAACTCATGGAGGAAAGATATTGACCAAGAGAAATGTGACAGAACTTAAGTTTGAAGCAAATCGTGTTGTGGCCCTTGTTTGCGAGAATGAAGGTGAGAGAGAAGTTTATGAAGCCGATCAATTCTTCTCAAATATTGGGGTGGTTGCGACCTATCGAGATTTGGTACCCAAAGACTTGGCGCCTGATGAGTATTTTGAGGTCGAAAAGATAAAAACTGGCTACAGTGTATTTACTCTTTTTATCGGCTTTAAAGAAAGTCCACAAAAGCTAGGTTTTCAAGGAGAAAACTACTGGATTTACAACACGAATGATCATGATTTTGCTTATGAGAGAGCTGCTGATATTTTAGAAGGTAAAGTATGGTCTGGCTATTTGTCATTTCCGTCTTTAAAAGATGATAAACATACAGGTGGACATACTGCGGAGTTTATTACTCCTATTCCATACGAAATGATAGAAACTTGGAAACTAAAAGAAAAGTCGAAAGAGGAGTTTCAAAGCTGGAAAGAAGGAATTAGCAAAACGATTCTTGAATTTATTGAAGAAAAGTTTCCAGGCTTTAAAGATATAGTTGAACTGACCAGTCTTGCCACCCCTTTTACCTATGAAGAGATGAGCTTTCATCGCCAAGGCGAAATCTATAGTGTACCAGCGATAGTGGATCGTTTCTTAAAATACAAAAGCTTGCGCGCCAAAACTCCCATAGAAAATTTATTTATCACTGGTGCAGATGTGTCTAGTCACGGAATTATTGGATCTATGATGGGCGGTTTTTTAAGTGCTTCTGCTTCTCAGGGAGTCACTGGTTTATTGCAGATGGGGTCAAAAATTATGGCAAAATAAAAAAAACGGCTTTTTGAATCTCATATACAAAAGCAAAGTCGAGTAGAATTTTCTTGTTACAAGTATATCAAATGAGAATCTATTAGAGAGAGCGACTTGCTTTTTGCATCTATTAATGTTTGTCTGTCGAGTATGAAAGCAATCCTTTTGTTCTTCTTGTTTGCATTAACCGCACAGGCATCTGCAATCTCGGGCTTCAATTCTTGGAAGTATGGCATGGCTCTCAATATGCATCGAGAGGGCGATTCAGCCAATTTGGATGTTTCAACTCCTAGATTGGTCGAATATGAGCATGCCGATCTGGTACAAGCCCTTGCTATCAATATGTCGCTTGGCTTTAACAATATTTACAATCAAAAAGAAGAGAACAATCGCTTTGAAATCGCACAGACCTTTTTTTACGGCTTGGCTTTTGAGGCGAGAACTCAAACCTCAAGCGATTGGCAGCAAGTCTTTAGTCGTTTGGGTGCTATTTATATGGATTATGACAATAGTCTTTACCAAGAGAGTGGTGGTTTGGGCCTGCAGTTTGCAATTGGTATGGACTTTCTCTTAAAAAAGCAAAGACAAGATTTTTTGGGAGGGGAGTCTGCCCCCAGTTTTTTTGTGCTTTTTAGTGGCTGGTTTGGTTTTGCACGAGCCGAGAGATTAGATTCCCAGCCCGACTTACTCAATGGATTGTTTTTATCTGCAGGTATTAAAAATCTTTTTTAAGGAAAAAAATGAAATATGAAATTGAAAATTTAAGTCAAGAATACCAAAGCCCTCAAGATGAATTGGCTCTCGTTGTTTTGGAAGGGCTCTCTAAAAAGCCAAAGGGATTGCCTTCGCGTTATTTTTATGATGATGAGGGTTCACGCCTTTTTCAAAAAATCATGAATCTTCCTGAATACTATCCTACAGATTGCGAGATGGAGATTCTCAAACACAAAAGCTCTCATATTGTGAAGCAATTGGTGGGTGAGGAGCTCAATTTGGTTGAGCTTGGTTGCGGCGATGGTGAAAAAACCATTCATTTTCTCAATGCTCTTTCAGAGGGAGGACAAAAATTTAAATTTTTCCCGGTCGATATATCTAGAGCTGCCGTCGAGTTTTTACTCGAGAATTTAGAAAAAAAGTCGAATACTCCAATTCAAAGTCATGGTTTGGTGGCCGAATACTTTCAAGGTCTCAATTGGCTCTCCGAAAATTCAGGTAAAAGAAATTTGATTCTCTTTTTGGGTTCCAATATTGGCAATTTTGATCGAGCTTCCGCTCTAAGGTTTTTACGAAGGCTTTGGTATGCACTCCAGCCTGGGGATTATGTTTTAACTGGTTTTGATCTTAAAAAAAATCCAAAAATATTGCATGCTGCTTACAATGATTCTCAAGGAGTCACTGCCGAGTTCAACCTCAATCTTTTAAAAAGAATCAACCAAGACTTGGGAGCCAATTTTAATATCAATAAATTTTGTCACCAAGGCTCCTACAACGTTCTTTTAGGTGCCATGGAGAGCTTCTTGATCAGCACCGAAAGCCAAGTCGTCGATATTCAGGCTCTCGATAAAAAGTTTCAATTTAAGGCCTGGGAACCGATTCATACCGAATATTCTTACAAATACACTCGTGAAGATATTCAAGATTTGGCCGAGTCTTCTGGCTATCAGGTCGTTGAGAACTTTTCGGATGAGAGAAACTATTTTGTCGATTCGCTTTGGCAGGTAAAAAAGCAAATATAGCATTTTTTGCTTTATGTATTTACAGGCATCGGTTACACACTAATTTATGGCAATTGAGATACGTGATACAAATTATTTTCAGAAACTAAGTAGTGAACCTGAGTTTTGTGAAGAAAAACACCTTCAACTTGAAGCACCCAAAGAGACTTGGACTCTGACTGATTTTGGTTACTCTAAAGAATTGCAAGAAAAGTCAGCCTTTGAGTTTACGATCTGCTCCCCCTTTCGCATGCTCTCAAAAGAAGGACTGGCAGCATGTCGAGAGGTGGTTTTTCAGCTTGAAAAAGAAGAGAGAAGCTCTGAGAGAATGGGCCGATTTATTCGCGGCGGAGTCTATCGCTCCAAATTCTTGCGTGATTTGAGTCAGTCTCAGCTTGTTAACAATTTTATTTCTGAGCTCGTCGGCAAAAAAGTATTGCCGCATTCGATGCCATTGTACCAGGCTCATATCAATCTTTTACCCAAGGATCGAAAGGTCGATATCGATAAATGGCATACAGATACAGTTTGTTTAGATTATGTTTTAATGCTTACGAATCCGAAATCTATAAAAGGGGGAAGTTTTCAATTTTTTCGCTGCACCAAAGAAAAAGCAGCTCAAGAACTCTTAGAAAATCCACAGACTTCAAACTATGTAACTACAGTTGAATTTCCGGAAGCGGGCTTTGCTTTGCTTCAACAGGGCAATTTGGTTGTTCATAGACCACAAAATGTAGAAGAGGGTGAGGAGAGAATATCATTAGTGAATAGTTTTATTTCTTGTGATCCAAAATTCAACGATGTTTCACGCTTAAATGATTGCAAGCCCGTTGACCCTGCTGAAGTTCTTTACACCGAATGGGCTCGTCATAAAGCCTATCAAAGCCAGATAAAACTCAAACATTTAATTGATACTCTGGCTTTTACTACTGATAAAAACCACTTATGCAAAGAACTTCGTTTGGCCATTCGTGATGTTGAAATCGCCATTCAAGAAATTCAAGACGAAACATCTGGACGTCTTGTGCACTTTGGCGGGGATGCCCTCACGGATCCTCAAGTGTAACATAAGTTTTGTATTCTTCTAAATCTAAAAATAGTCTAGCCAAGTATTGATTGTATTCAAATTGCAAGAAACAATAATGTATGCCAGCGATTGTAGTTTTCGACAAAGATGAGAAAGCCTTTCATGAAATTCGCAATACTCTGCAGTTAATGAAAGACGATACCATTCAAGTTTATAATTTTAAATCAGAAGTAGACTTTTTAAAGTGCTTTGAGGGTGATGAAGAGAATGAGCCTTTTATTCCCATACATTATCTAATTGTAAACCCTGATTTATTGAGTCTTGATCTTGAAAAGTGGATTCTTGGCTTTCGTGCATCACAAAAAAAACTCAATCGTGTACCTGAGGAATCACCAACCAAAATTATGCTGATGGGGCATATCGAGAAAAAAAGAGATATCTCTTTACTTGACGTTGTCGATTATATCGTTAAACCCATTGAGAAACAGCTCTTACTGCAAAAAATGGAAATTCATTTTAATGAAGGCCAAGATATTAAACCCAGCTATCTTGTGTATCAAAAAGTGGATGAAGAAGTTGAATTGGGCCGACTTTTATCCTTTGAACAAATATCTGAATTCTCCATAGGTCTTAAAAGTACGAAAATGCTAAAGCCTGGCAGGATAGTCAATTTTCATTCTAAAATTTTTGGCGGAGGCGAAAAACTCTCCCATTTAATGGGCAAAAAAACCTTTAGTATTCCCGTGGACAATGGCCAATATGTAAATCATTTTAGTCTCTTTGGTCCAAATAAAGATGAGATTATGAATCTTAGAAAGTACATACAGGTCAACAATCTTGAGAAATCTCATTATCGAGTTTCCAGTAGTAGAAAGTTACCCGATTCAGCAGTAAGTGATCCAAACTCTAAACCAAATGATCTTAAAGTTCCAGAGCCGACGAAATCCATACTTTCTAAGAAATACAATATTGCAATCGTAGATAACAATGATGACAATATCTTTGCCATTGAATCGGCGATGAAAGATTTTTTAAAAAATGCGGTTGTCCATAAATATCGCAGCTATGCTCGATTGCTGGTTGCAATTAAACCCAAAGAAGAAAATAAAAAAAATTACAGTAATATAATTTACAGACTCGGTGAAATTGAAAAACAGATTGCCTGTGAAATACCAGATTATAAAGCTGTATTTCACTGCTGATAATATAAACATTTTTTTAAAAAAATTTTGTAAACTCAATGAATAAAAAAATCAAAAAAGTTCTTATATTCATAGTTGCATACAATGCTGAAAAAACAATC
>CAZZCP010000045.1:0-7152 GCA_964653235.1 uncultured Pseudobdellovibrionaceae bacterium
AGGTTGTGGGAAAAGGTATAGTTATGGATATTTAGAAAAAAAATAGACTACTAATGACTTCTTTTTCGCTTTTTTGACTCTAGCGAATTATTTCTATACTTTTCTCATTCGCTAAGAACGAAAATCTTGCTACTCTATATAGGATGTATCCCATCTTAAATTTCATTCTACATATTTTACATATTGGTATCATAGTCGGATCGATTGGGCTGTGCTTTGTAAACCCCAAACTGCATTTGGCTTGGCAAGCTGTGATTTTATTTTCTTGGCTTGTAATAGGGCCTGTTCTCAAAAAGCCAGGTATGTGTATTCTTACTGAGGCTCAAATATGGCTTCACAAACAGAGAGGAAAAGATTTTCCGGCAGCCTACTTAACCTATATCTATCGAAAACTGGGGCTTTCAGCCAACAATCAAAAAACCGTTAATGGAGTTACTTATGGTGTCTTTGCCGCAAGTACTTTGATAAGTGTAGTAAGTCTTATTCAAACTTTGCCCTAGCACCCTGTTGTGCTAGGACCTAGCATTAAATCCTGCCCTTCTTTATGAGATGGCTAGAATACTAAAAGAAGCTACTTAAAAACGAATAGGGATTTTTAAGTAAGAAACTTCATTCTCTTCTGCAGGGGGCAATTTTCCGTTTTGAATATTTACCTGCACGCTAGGCAAAAGAAGTCTTGGAGGGGCTAAGTTTGCATCTCTTTTTTTTCGACAACTGACAAAATCTTCTCTTGAAGTACTTTGAGTAAGTTGAATATTTTTTTCTTTTTGCTCACCGATTGTCGTCTTAAAAGCAAGCTCTCTGCCATTTGGTTGATAATCATGTCCTACATAAACCTCTACAGAATCATCTAATTCGTATATTTTATCATGAACAGAATCATAGAGATCCTCTGCACTTCCAGCAGGAAAATCACATCTGCCAGTGCCAAAATCGGGCATAAACAAAGCATCTCCTGTAAATAAGGCCTGCTCATTAATCAAAAAAGAAACACAAGCTGGTGTATGTCCAGGTGTATGTAGCACTTTGATCTTTAAAGTACCTGCTTCAAGCACTTGTTCATCTTCTAACAGAAGATCAAAACTCTTTCCTGTGGTATCAAAGTCATCACCAAAATTAAAAACCCCTTTAAAGGTCTCTTGTACGATTTGAATATTCTTATGAATCGCAGTTTCTACCTCTGGCAGCTTTTCTTTTAATACTTGCGCAGCTGTTAAATGGTCAGCATGGGCATGAGTCTCGAGTACATAGTGAACCTTAAGATTTTTTGTCTCAATTTCAGACAGCAACTGATTGACAGATTCAAAACTAATCTTAGAGCCTTTGGGGTCATAGTTTAAAATTGAGTCGATAACCACAGCATCTTTGGTATCTTCATCAAAAACTAGATAAGACAGGGTAAATGTTGGTGCGTCATAAAATTCTTGAACTTTCATAATTCGTCCTCCCATTCTTAGAATAAGTCAAAAAGGCTAAATTTCTTATCATTTGTATTACAATCGAAGTCTTTATTTATGATTGTCATACAATTGAATTTTATAAGCTGCTCCCCTTTATTTCACTTTTCACATCCATCTGAAATCATTTAAGTATTTAAAATAATAAGTGTATTCCGTACATCACAGTCGAATTTTTAATGCATTCCAGCAACAATATTCTAAGTCATCTAAAGTTGAGTGTATTTGGGAAAAAAAAGTGAAATAAAAGGGAGCAGTTGATGAATTTTAAAAATGACCTGCTACAGCCAATAATCTAGCCCATAAATTGTTTTGCCAAGATAAAGCTCCCCATGACCAATACAAAATAGCCGAAGGCTTTTTTCAACTTCTTCTCGGGTAACTTTTTTGAAAACTGCGAGCCCAGCAAAATTCCAACTACAGAAATCACAGAGAGTAATAGTAGCAAGCTCCAATCGATATTCGGATTTACAAAAACATCTCCTAGAAAACCGAGTAGAGACTTAAATGAAATAATCATAAGTGAGGTGCCTACCGCAGTCTTCATCGGTAAGTTGGCCAAAATCACTAGAGCCGGGATGATTAAAAAACCTCCCCCTGCTCCAACAAATCCTGTTAATCCGCCAACAACTAGGCCCTCAATCGCTATCAATGGATAATTTTTCTTTGCTGTTGTTTTTTTACTAAACTCTACTTCTTTTCTTCCTCGAATCATTGAAACTGAGGCCAATATCATCATGATGGCAAACACCAACATAATAAGAACGTCTTTAGTTACTTCAATAGATCCAAGTGAAAAGAGAGATTCTGGAAGTGCAGGAATCAAATAAGCCCTGGCAAAAAAGACCCCCAAAAAACCAGGTACAGCAAAAGTAGCACCAATTTGAAAATCGATAAGACCCTCTCTATATTTTCCAAAAGCACCAAAACCCGCTGCAAGACCAACAATAAACAAAGAATAGCAAGTTGCATCGACAGCGGGAATTGAAAAAATATAGGTAAGTATGGGAACAGTGAGAATAGAGCCACCTCCCCCCAAGAGACCAAGGGATACCCCCATGATTAAAATCAAAATATAGCCCAAAATATCCATTTTATACCTCTCTCCCACAGTTTTTATTTCTTGGTAAGGCTTCATCCATGCGATCAGGATAGGGCAGATTTAAAGAATTCATAATATCTACAAACTCATTCTCTGTGATACTCATTTTCAATCTTGTATTCAGAGCCTTTTCTTCTTTCACTGTAGAAAAACTGTAACCTTGATAATCATGGGCTGGATAAATTTTTGTCTCATCTGGTAAACTGAAGATTTTCTTATGAACTGTTTGATATAAAGTTTTTGGATTTCCGTCTTGAAAGTCAGTTCTGCCGCACTTTCGAATTAAAAGTGTATCACCAGTAAAAATACTATCTTGAGTTAAAAAACACATGCCACAATTTGTATGCCCTGGAGCTGAAATGGCTTTCAAACTAGAATCTCCAAAAGCAAAAACCTGTTGATCTTCAATTAGTATATCTGCACAAGTAAGATTGGCTGCTTTAGATATTGCAAACTTCGCCCCTGTTCGCTTTTTGAGCTCATAGCCACCTGTGATGTGATCGGCATGCAAATGGGTTTCAATGGTGTATATTAACTCAAGGCCCATTGCAGAGATAAAATCTATGTCTCTTTCTCGATTAGAAAAAACAGGATCAATAATGATCGATTTTTTAGAGCTTGGATCAATTAAAATATAGGTATAAGATGATGTTTCTTTATCAAAAAACTGTCTCACGCTGGGCATATTCATAAACTCTCCCTAGTTTTAGAATATACCATGAATCATAAAGTGCTATAATCTAGCTTACAAGTTTTAAAAAATAGCCCCTTCTTCAGCGATTTGAATGAGCTTACTTTCATCTAATACTTCAATTTGTCTACGGTTCTGACAAATGAGATTCATTTTTTCTAAATCGCCCAAAACTTTTATAACCGTTGGAGTTCGAGTGGCACAATAGTTGGCAATTTCTTGCCGAGTCCACATGTGTTCGGGAAAGACCTTCTTAAAGTACAAGAGAGCATAAGCAACCCTCTCGACAATATGACTTTCTGAAACAATAAAGCTACGATTTTCGGCACGGCCCAATTCTTTGGCCAAATACTTTGCCAAATATTGATAGGCCTCTGGGTTCTCAGCAAAAGCCTTCATTACCTCTTCTTTAGGAATCATTCGAAGTCTTGATTTTTCAAGACACTTTGCACTTGCATGGTAGGCTTCACCTGCAAACAAACTGCGATGTCCAAAAAGTTCATCTTGCTTGAAAATACGTAGTAAGTTTTCATTTCCGCTCTTACTGACTTTTACAAGACCAACAAGGCCAGATTCGAGATAGTACAATGCCTCAGGAGATTCATTCTCACTGTATATAAGCTCCCAGCGATCATAATCTTTGATTTTTTCCTGATCAAAAAGTGTGCTTAAAAATTCAAGTTCGTTTACTTTATTCAGCCTCATGCTAGATCCTTTGATCTAAAACTTTTCTCTCCGCAGTGAGAGTGATAGTTAAATCTAAATTTGTCTTTTCACTTGCATGAAGCTTTAACTGATATTTTACCAAACCTGTTTTCGTATTCACGTTAATCTCCCCATTGGAATAGATTTTAAATTTTTGATATTCCCCATCGGGCTTTTTGACTGATTTTTCACCACTTTTCGCAAAGACTTGAAACAAGGCCTCACCACTATGATTCCAACCGAGAAAACGAATGATGACCTGAAATTCTTTTAAGCTACTCTCTATTTGTTGTCCAATCTCCATATCATTTTTTAAAAACTCTTCCCATGGATTATTGGCAACTTTCCTTACAGCCTCTTCTTTAAAAGTCTCAATAAACATCTCAACCAATTTCGGATCTTTTTCTGTGGCTCGAATCTTTCGATGAATTTTATCTAGGTTTTCTACTTTTTTTACCTTACCTGTTTCATCAAGATAAAAAAGAACCGGTATATCTCGAACTTCATCTGAAAGAGATCCATCGATTTTTGCCAATGATTCTCCCGAAACCTGAACATCCATCAAAATGGATAAATCAATATATTTTAATTCAATATATTTGGCCGTTTTACCCGAATAGACTTTTCTTTGCTGAGTAGTTTGTAGAAGAGAAACAATCAGTTTCTGGTTCGGGTCTTTCGATACTGTACCCATTTGCGTCTTCACTTCAAAGGCATCGAAAAACTTTGCAGGATAGTGAAACTTATCTTTGTTCGATGAATCCAGTTTTGAATTTGAGGCAAAAACAAGACTGCATAATAAAAGTGGTAGAATCATAGAAGTCCCCAATTCTCAATTTCAACAAAACGGGTATCAAAACAGATTGAGTTTTCTATTTTTTTTGAAAAATCAAAACATTCTTCATAACTCCAGGCGATCTTATGTATCCAAATATCATCTGTCTTGAGATCAAAATAGGCCGCTTTGCCCTTTAAGGGACAGTAGCTGCTTTCATCATTTTTTACCAGCAGCTCCATCTTTACATCTGAACGATCGAGATAGATTAGGGGTTTGTAGATACCAAAGCCCACTTCAGTGAGAATCAACGCCTTTGAGGAGCGAGCTAGCTGAAGACTCCCAAGGCGAAAATTATAGGTTTCACCAGATGGCTCTAAGGTCATAAAATGTAGCGGCCTCTCTGGGTGATAAATGGCGTTTTTCAGCTTTAAGCCCAAGGGAGAATCTGCTTGTGTATTGATTTTGTCTTTCAAAAGGACTCCTAAATATCAAGAATATAGATGTACTGGGTTATTTTATATCATATAATATAAAATACTTTGTATATGGAATGAATTGTTTTTGTTTCTCACTGCCAATTTTTATGCCATTCAAAATCAATACTTAAGCAGCTGATCTCTTTAAGTTTTTTGACTTGTGATAGGCCTCTTGCAATGATTTTGACAGACTATAAAGCACTACAGGTTTTGCAACAAAACCATGCATACCTGCTTCTAGACATTGAGCTCTGTCTTCTTCAAGCACACTTGCCGTCATCGCATAAATCATAGGTATCTTATCTATTTGCATCTGCTTATAGATTTCTTTGGTTACTTCTATGCCACTAAGTTTCGGCATTTGTAAGTCCATTAGAATCAGGTCATAATTATTTGTTTTAGCTGCTTCAAGAGCTTCATTTCCATCAACGACAATTGTAGGCTGGTATCCCATTTTCTCTAATAGTTTTTTTGCAATTTTTTGATTTACCAAATTATCTTCAGCAACAAGTATCTTTAATGGATATTCATCTGCAATTTCAATTTTCTCAGTACTCTCCTCTTTGTTTTGAATTTCATTCAAACTAACTTCTTTTACTGGAATTAAAAATTGAAAATTTGAGCCTTTTCCGACTTCACTCGTAACCCAGACTTCACCACCTAAGAGTTCAATTAATTTCTTTGATATTGAAAGGCCTAAGCCTGTACCACCATATTTTCTTGCTGTATCATGAGAAACTTGCTGAAAATCTTGAAACAGATTCAAAAGTTTATCTTTTGGAATACCAATACCTGTATCAATAATTTGAAAGTGCAACTGAAGATCATCATAGTTGTAAGAGCGTCGGCTCACTTTGATTATAATACTCCCCTCTTTGGTAAATTTCATCGCATTGCCAACAAAATTCACTAAAATTTGGCGTATTTTATTGCTGTCTGAATAAATTGCCTGAGGGACATCTTCATCAATGTCTACTTTAATCTTGATACCTTGTTTTTCTGCACGAAATTGAAATAGTTTTACAATCGATTTAGTAAATTCTTTGGTTACAAAATTGTGTTTATCAACAGCAACAGCACCAGCTTCAATTTTTGAAAAATCCAGAATTTCATTTATAATCTCAATCAGATTCTCACCACTTTCTTGAATATTATCAGCCAGTTCTTTTTGTTCTGGATCAAGTTTCGTTTGCGATAAAAGAGAGGCCATACCCAAAACGGCATTCATTGGAGTACGAATTTCATGACTCATATTTGCAAGAAACTGTGCTCGAATACTTGCCTGCTTTAGAGCTTGGTCTTTTTCGTGAATGATCTTTTTCATTTCTTTATCAAAATCATCGCTTGAAATCGCATTTGAAGCGGAAGATTTAGTCATCATGCTTGATTGCTTTACTAAAAATGCAAAAAAAGCAATAGATAGTCCAGCCATAGTAATAGAGGCTCTGGTGCCATTTGCCAGAAAAGCTAAAATGACCGGAGCAAGCATAATGAAAAGATGTGTACGAAGTAGTTTTTGATGAGATGCAAATGAGAATACACTACCAGCGCATAGTCCCGCTGTAGTAAAGATCACATAATTGGTAAAAATCTTGTCGGTATGAAAGTAGATTTCATTACATGCATAAGCTCCCCAAAATGCAGAAACTATCAATACACTCATATGATAGTTGGTCTTCCACTTGGCAAAGCTTTCTAAATCGATTTCATTTATTCTTTTTGAAGTGGTTGCTCTCAGATCGGAAAGCGCCAATAAGAGAATTCCGAAAAGAAAGACAATCGCTTTGTTCTCTTGCCACAAAGGAGTGAGTACGGATAGTACCATGAAACATAGGAAGTAAAGATACCCAGCATACTTCGTACGATTGGCGATATCTTTGTATATCACAAATTCATAATTTGAATTCTTTTGCAAAACCGACTCCTAGGTAAAGATAAAATCG
>CAZZCP010000045.1:7162-14655 GCA_964653235.1 uncultured Pseudobdellovibrionaceae bacterium
TTGAAATTGATAATTTGAGTTATGATTTTAAGTTTATAGAAAACTAGGCTTCTCGTGTTTGTTTCTCGACTGAACTACAGTCCTGCTTTTTACGCTGCTCATAGGTAAGTCCACACAGATCACACTTACCCCCTTCGCCAAGCTCCTTGAGGTTGTTTAATCCACCGCAGCTACCTTGAATGCGTTTGTTACTAAAGATCACTCCAACCGCCATAAAGGCTATGAATAAAACAAAAAACAACAAACTGACTAAAAACAAATTCATTTTTACTCTCCAAAAGTCTTGCGAAAAGCTGGGCTCTCGTAATACTCAAGCTCACCGTCAGATCTTATCATAAAAAGGGCCGAAATGCCCTCTTTTATCGCAATTTCTTTGCCCCTGTCTTCTCCTAAAGCCATAAATGCGGTGGCCCAAGCATCAGCGATTGCACAACTTGGATGAAAAACACTCACTGAGGCCAATTTATGCAATTGAGTTTTTCTTAAAACGGGATCCATTGTATGAGTATACTCAACACCATCTTTTTCATAAAAATTACGATAGTTCCCTGAGGTAGCCATCGAAAGATCTAGAATTTCTAAAACTCTTTGAATCGATCTTTTTTGGCTTTTTTCTGGCTTTTCAATGGCAATTCTCCAGGCTTCTCCTTCTTGATTTAAGCCTTGCACACGAATCTCTCCACCTAGCTCAATCATAAAATTGCGAACACCCGCTTGAAGAAGGTTTTGAGCAGCTAAATCGACAGCATAACCTTTCGCAATGGCAGATAAATCGACTTCTACTTTAGGATGTTTTTTTTGAATCGATACATTCGCAATATTCAAAAACTGCATTCCTACATAGCTCTGCATCTCATCAAGCTGCTTTTGAGTGGGAGGAGATTCGAGCTTTTTATATCCAAATCCGTAAGCATTGACCAAAGGGCCAACTGTTACATCAAACATTCCATCAGACTTGTTATAGATTTCAAAAGCTTTCTCTAAGACTTCAAAAGTTTCAGCTGAGACAGAGAATGGATCTAATGATTCAGAACGATTAAAACGGCTCAATTCTGTATTGTGATTGTAGGTCGACATTTTACTGTTTACCGATTCAAAAGCACTCACAACAAGCTTTTGTTCGTCAACTGATTCGATATCTTGCACATGAACTAAAAAACCTGTGCCCATGATTTTTCCAGTGAATTGAGAATACTGATTCGACTCCAGGCAGGAACATAAAAAAAGGCAAGCTCCAAGGCTTGCCAATTTTAAAAATGCAATTTTCATTTAGCCGCCGAAGTCGTCAAAAAGAATATTCTCATTTTCAACCCCTAAATCTTCAAGCATCTTAAAGACAGCGGCGTTCATCATAGGAGGACCACAAATATAATATTCACAATCTTCTGGAGCTGGATGGTTCTTCAAATATTTATCGTAAAGAACCTGGTGAATAAAACCCGTATCTCCAGTCCAGTTGTCCTCAGGCAGTGGATTTGAAAGAGCCAAATGCCATTCAAAATTTGGATTCTCTTGCTGTATTTTATCAAAGTGATCTACATAGAAGGCTTCTCTTAAGCTGCGAGCCCCATACCAGAAGCTTACTTTGCGCTTAGTGTGAATCCTACGAAATTGATCAAAAATATGAGATCTCATGGGAGCCATTCCTGCACCCCCACCAATAAAGATCATTTCATTATCGGTATCTCTGGCAAAGAACTCACCATAAGGACCTGAAATCGTACAAGTATCACCAGGCTTAAGGTTAAAAATATAAGAGGACATTTTACCCGGAGGCAGATTGTATTGAGTATTTAGCGGCGCTTCTCTGCCAGCAGGAGGAGGAGTAGCGATACGCACATTGAGCATGATCAGACCTTTTTCTTCTGGATAATTGGCCATAGAGTAGGCACGAAAGACCTCTTCATCTACCTTCGATTCAATATCCCATAGCTTAAAACGGTCCCAATCTTCGCGGTATTCTTCTTCTACCTCAAAATCACTAAATTTGATATGATGAGGAGGACACTCTATCTGAATATAACCACCTGCTCGAAAGTTTACATCTTCACCCTCTGGAAGCTCAAGTACGAGTTCTTTGATAAAGGTGGCAACATTTTCGTTGGAGCGAACTTTACACTCCCATTTTTTCACACCAAATACTTCTTCGGGAACTTCAATTTTCATGTTTTCTTTTACTGCGACCTGACATGAGAGCCTTACCCCTTCTCGGGCTTCTTTTTTACTTACAACAGAGGCCTCAGTGGGCAACAAATCGCCTCCGCCCTCAGAGATCTTCACTTTACATTGGGCGCAAGTGCCACCACCACCACAAGCGGAGGAAACAAAAATTTTATTTTCAGCCAATGCACCGAGAAGCTTTCCACCTGGGCTAACTGTAAGATTTCGCTCACCGTTTACGTTGATGGTAATATCTCCACTTGCAACCAGTTTGGATTTAGCAAAAAGAATTACCGAAACCAATACAAGGATTACGGCAGTAAACATCAATACACCTAGAGTAATTTCAGACATCTTATACTCCTAAAGTTGGATTCCCGAAAATGACATAAAAGCCATCGACATTAAGCCAACAATGATAAAGGTAATTCCAAGACCTTTTAGGCCATCAGGAATATCGCTATATTTTAACTTTTCACGGATTCCAGCTAGCGCCATAATTGCCAAAGCCCAGCCTACTCCGCTACCGAGTCCAAACACTACACTCTCACCAAAATTATAATCTCTTTCTACCATAAATAAAGAACCACCTAAGATTGCACAATTCACGGTAATGAGTGGTAAGAAAATGCCTAAGGCATTGTATAAACTCGGTACAAACTTATCGAGTGTCATTTCGAGAATTTGAACCATTGCTGCAATCACACCAATATAACTAATCAGCCCCAAAAATGTTAGATCTGTATTTTGAATACCTGCCCAAGCAAGGGCATTTTCTTTTAAGAAGAATTGATAGATCAAATTGTTCACCGGAATCGTGATGGTTTGCACCACAATCACTGCAATTCCTAAGCCCGTAGAAGTCTCGACCTTTTTAGAAACAGCAAGAAAAGTACACATTCCTAAAAAGAAAGCCAAGGCAAGATTCTCAATAAAAACAGCTTTGATAAATAAATTTAAATAGGCTTCCATACTATCCCTCGTGCTCAATCTGGTCGGTTTTAAAACTTCTCAAAATCCAAATAAAGATACCAATAATAAAAAAGGCAGAGGGTGGAAGAAGCATCAAGCCATTTGCTGAATACCAGCCACCTTCGGTATCCAGCTGCAAGATGGTCTGACCAAAGAGTTTACCCGAACCAAAGAGTTCACGAAAAACTCCTACTACAACCAAGATCAAACTATAGCCCAGCCCATTGCCAATACCGTCCATAAAGCTTATAGCAGGAGCATTTTTCATTGCAAAACCTTCAGCACGACCCATTACGATACAATTGGTAATGATCAGACCAACAAAGACTGAAAGTTGTTTACTAATACTGAATGCGTAAGCCTTCAGAGCCTCATCAACCAAAATCACAAGAGAGGCAATAATGGTCATCTGAACAATGATTCTAATACTACCTGGTATTTGGTTTCGAATCATACTTACGGATAGATTTGAAAAAGCAACAACAAAAATCACAGCAAGACTCATTGTGATCACGGTACTCATTTGCGTGGTCACAGCAAGGGCTGAACAAATTCCCAGAATTTGCAAAGCAATGGGGTTGTTGTTGAAAAGAGGATTTAACAATGCATCTTTTGCTTTACTCAAGACGAGCCTCCTGATTCTGGGTTCTAAATTTTTCTAGAAATTTTCCAAAAGCTTCTTCTCCAAGCCAATACTGGATGGTGCCCGATACACCTCGAGACGTTATGGTAGCTCCAGCTAAACCATCAATTTGATATTTTGCTGTCTCTTTACTGGTGTCAACTTTACCTTTGATCAATTCTAAAACAGGCTCCCAATTCTCATTGTAAACATTCTTGCCTTTCCAACTAGCCTGCCATTTGGCATTTTCAATCTCACCACCAAGGCCAGGTGTTTCACCATGCTCATAAAATGTTATACCCTCAACTGTCTTTGTATCTGGGGCTAAAGCAATAAAACCATACATTGTTGACCACAATCCCTTACCATGAATGGGTAGAATCAGTTTTTCAACATTGCCTTTGTCTGAAGACTTGACAAAATAGACCGGAGCTTTCGGCGCTCTTTGCTTAATGCCTGCTGGGTCATTTTTGATTTTTACGGAACGATTTGGATCAGAGGCTGCCTTTCTTTGATCGTAATCACTAGGGTCATCATTTGTAATTGAACCCGTATCTAAATCGACTAACTTTTCTTCTATCCGATTGTTGTAGAGAGAGTTAATATCAGCACCCTCCTCATAGAGTGAGGCTGCAACCAAAATGTTTTTCTTTTTGTCGAGCTCTTTGTTCTCTGCTTGTTTAGGCCGCAAAACAACAGCAGCTGTAGAAACTAAAATCGAGCAGAGCAAACAAAGAACAAGAGCAACTGCAAATACTTTTTTGATACCTTCTTTTTTAGACATT
The DNA here is from genome assembly GCA_964653235.1 of uncultured Pseudobdellovibrionaceae bacterium. Lineage (GTDB taxonomy): Bacteria > Bdellovibrionota > Bdellovibrionia > Bdellovibrionales > UBA840 > CAZZCP01. The sequence goes on from CAZZCP010000045.1 coordinate 11,702, forward strand.
TCTCAACCTTCTTCTGCGAACATTCGCCTGCAAAACATAGTAGTCAAAAAGTGGAGCAAAAACATTTCCAAAGAGAATCGCCAGCATAATGCCTTCTGGAAAAGCAGGGTTCACTACGCGAATCAAGATTGTCATAAAACCAATCAAAAGTCCGTAAGCCCATTTGCCTGTGTTGGTCATCGCCGCTGATACAGGGTCGGTCGCCATAAAAACAAAGCCAAATGTCATTCCTCCGACGACAAAATGCCAGTGTGGCGGCATTTCAAACATAGGATTGGTCGAACTACCTATCGAATACAAGACACTAGAGGTTACCAATGCTCCAATTGCACAAGCTGCCATGATTCTCCAAGAGCCAACTTTCGTTGCAATGAGATAGGTGGCGCCAAGCAAAGCCGCAAGAGTAGAAGTTTCGCCCAAGGATCCCGGCACCAAACCTAAAAAAGCATTTGCAAAGCCAAAGTTTTGTATCACAGGTTGCATACCATCCGCAGCAGCCATTCCTAGAGCTGTAGCTCCAGTATATCCATCTACGGCTACCCAAACAGCATCTCCAGAGAGTTCTGCCGGGTAAGCAAAATAGAGAAAGGCCCTAGCAGTTAGTGCCACATTCAAAAAGTTTTTGCCTGTGCCGCCAAAAACTTCTTTGGCAAAAATCACTCCAAATACAATACCTACAGCCACCATCCAAAGAGGTGTATCCGGAGGCAAAGTTAAAGGAAACAATAGCCCTGAAACCAAAAAACCCTCATTGATTTCGTGTTTTCGAATAATACTAAAGATGGCTTCACAAATTCCCCCAGCAATATTGGTCACTAAGAAAATGGGAATAAAGTAAAGTGCACCATGCAGCATATTTGCAAGAGGATTGGAGGGATTATAACCCAATCCCGTTAGGCCGATCAAAAAAGCTCGCCAACCTGTGGTCTCCTCCATCCCTAAGCTCTGCAGGGCAAGATTGGCTTGATAGCCAGTATTGTAGAGGGCCATTAAAATACAAGGAGAAAGAGCAATTGCCACACTGATCATCATTCTCTTTAAATCAATCCCATCTCGAACATGAGTACCACCGGTAGTGACCGAGGAGGGGGTAAAGAGAAAGGTGTCAATTGCTTCATAAATAGGATAGAATTTTTCAAATTTACCACCATTGATAAACAGTGGCTCTACTTTATCTAAAGAATCTCTTAAAAACTTCATAACTAACCTTCTTTCTCAATGTGAGTGAGAATATTTCTTAAAAGAGGCTGGTAATCTTCTTTTCCGGGGCATACAAAATTGCAAAGTCCTAAGTCTTCTTCATCTAGCTCCAAAGCGCCAAGATTTTGCGCCATATCAGAATCTTTAGAAAGAAGAGAACGAAGTAAAAAGGTCGGGTTAATGTCCATGGGCATCACTCCTTCAAACATACCAATCGGCACCATCGCTCTGTGACTTCCATTGGTGTTGCTAGTAAAACGAAAAAGTTTTGAAGGCAAAATTTTCGATACAAAAACATTACTAAACGAAAACTTATTCACCCCTGGCATATGCCAACCTAAAAGTTCACGCTTTCTGCCCTCTAAAATCACACTGACTTGAACATGATACCGACCTAAAAAGTCTAAGGCCCCTTGAGCATGCCTGCCCCAAAGAACGCTACCAGAGATAATACGGTTTTCACCTTGTCGCAAAAGTCCTTGAGTCAACTGAGATAGATTTGCCCCCAAGCGAGTGCGAACAATGCTTGGGCTTACTACCTGAGGACCAGCAAGAGATACGTATCTCTCCGTCCAAATTTTACCAGTTTGAAAAAGCTTTCCTATGGCAATCACATCTTGATAGTTCAAGCTCCAAACTTGCTTTTTAGGGCCCACTGGATCAAGAAAATGAATTTGCGTACCAACTAAGCCGGCAGGGTGACCACCCCAAAACTCTTCACCGCATACTTTTTTGTTTTGCGAGGGCACTTGGAATTCGCTGCAAAACTTTCGATTCACAAAAACTTTTTCTGTTAAGGTACTTAAAACATCCAAACCTGCGTTGAAATCATGGGGGTGCTGACTTATGATCAATTCGGGATCTGCAGCTAAGGGATTGGTATCGAGAATACTTACAAAGATTGAACTCGGCTTGGCATTTTTCTCAGGAACTTTTGAAAATGGGCGTTGTCGAAATGCAGTCCAAAGACCTGATTGAATCAGATTCTCTCGAACTTCTTCAGCAGATAACTGCGCAAGATTCTGCCCGGAGTAAGATTTAAAAGTTTTCTCATTGTTCCCATCCACAGAAATAACAACCGACTGAAGCGCTCTTTTTTCGCCGCGATGAATGGCTTTTACCGTGCCTGCTGCAGGGGATGTATAAAGAATACCTGGATTTTTTTTATCTTCAAAAAGAGGATCACCTAGAGAGACCTGATCGCCTTCTTTGACCAACATAGTTGGTTTCATTCCAACATAATCGGGCCCAAGAAGAGCAACTTCTTTTACTGAGAGTCCATTATTGATTTGAGGCGCTGGGCTACCTTCGATTGGGATATCAAGAGATTTTTTAATTTTGATCATACATCTTACCTTCACAAGAAAGCATCTAACTATTTAATTTAAGGCGTGATTGCTCCAGAAATTAAACATTCTGTTTATTATTGTCATTGTATTTTAGAAATAGCTCGGCCTGTCAAATAATGTGCAACAAGAGGAGTAGTTGCCAAAGCTTTGCATGATAGATGTATGAGAGGAATGTCTCAAAAAAAGAAGGGCCTCGACAGAGGCCCTGAGAGAAACTATCTGTCTAAACCGTAAACTCTTACAGAGTCAGTGGGCCAGCCCAAGTGACGCGGGTAAGTGCTGTTAGGGCAGCGAACACCTTCGTACAAACGAAACTCATAAACATCGCCATGACGAATCCAGTCAGCTCTTTGATGACCTCTTTCACCGCAAGCAAAGAGCTTCTCGATTCTCTCTGAGCCGCGA
>CAZZCP010000045.1:14665-20958 GCA_964653235.1 uncultured Pseudobdellovibrionaceae bacterium
AACGACAACAGTCACAACACCTGTTCCTCTGTAATCAGAAGTGTTCCAAGAAATCGTGGTAGAACAGGTATCTCGATCACAACTGCGCAAATTTGAAGCATCAATACTAGAATAGTAACCGTGATGTCGATTGCTTCGTCGCCGCTCAGAATCTGCGTTGGCAGTTAGAGAAACTAAAACGAAAGAAACTGTGAGAAAGAATAATGTTTTCATAAACCCCCCTATGGTTTTTTGTTTTCTCAAATTTTTACATTGCAGCTGGCGTGCCAGACCGAAGTCAAACCAAATGGCTTCTCTTAAGAAAAAGAGAAACCAAAAAAAAATTACAGAGACTTTTTGACCCCAATTATCGACAGTGGTAGCTCACGATGACTTGGCTACCTGCAATCAAGCCAGGAAGAAAATTGATGCGGCCAGATGCAACTTCTATAGAAGTAATCCCTTGAGGTAGCGGATCTACACCCATTACAAATGTGGTTTCGAGCTCATCCTCTAACAAAGTGATCTCAATGGGATAATTAGCATCACCTTCAACAATATCACATGCAACATCAAGAGGTATATCACCCTCAACACGACGATTGATAGTTCGACTTAAATCAGCAAGCAAGCTAGAGAAATTGTCACAAATGCTTCCTGTGAAGCCCTCAAACTGATCCATTGCCGCAAGCTCTGCATAATGATTGCCTTCACGAGCACCTCTTCCTTGTGCGTCTTGAGAATTAAAACATCGAAACTCATCGCTCGATGAAATCATATTGCCATTCTGGTCTCTAGGGACCGGCTCGGTGATCAACGCACTCACACTAAAGCTCTTATCATTAAACCGAGACGCAGCTTGAGCAAAACGACTTGGAAAGTCATTCGCGGTCATGGCAAATTGCCGATAACCCGCATAAGTAGATTGAGGATTTGCGTAACAAGATTGTCTTTCAGCTTCATTCTCTAAAAAATCACAAAAGCAAGCTCGGTCGCTATCTGTACAGCCGGCACCGCGAACATCTTCATCGGTCAAAAAGATCACGGCAACATGAGTGGAGTCACTGCGAACAATGCCACTTCTCTCTAAAGCAAGACTTGCCGTATAAATACCTCTTTCATCGCCGTAAGCTTTTAAATTTGTATCTGTAACCTGAATGGCTTGTTCAAATAGATTTCTGCGATCTGGGTCTGACTCAAGCAAGACTCGTGAACCATTCGCAAATGGAATTAAATTTCCATCTAAGTAATTGATATTGTCATGAAAACGAGTTGGTCGATCGGCATCCCCAGGAGGGCGATAGGCATTGGATAGATCCATGGTCGTTATTCCAAGCTGCCAATCAAAGCCACTAAACTCTGAGATAAAATTGTTAAAATTGGCCGCCATCATGGCTTGCTCTGCAGCCATTGAGCCTGATGTATCATTCACAATCAATATATCGAGCTTAGATCTTTTCACTGTATGGGTAGTTGTTAAGCGATAAAACTCTTCAACTATAGGCTCACAATTCGCACCTGGTTGGTCTTCACAAGCAACTGGCGTAGGTTCTGGACTATCAAAACTAACATCAGAACAGCCAACCAACATTGCCATGGCAGCAAATACTGAAAAAAAACTTGTCATAAACAGGCGATGAAATCTCACGCTTTTCTCCTGATTGTTTTACTCTCAGCCATTACAATACAAGGCCTATGCCAAGGCCTAAAAGCCCAAGAATATTATGAAAATCAATAATTCCAGACATTTAAAGCAGGTGGTCAGAGCCTGTAAAGCGACCAAAGCTGTGACAATATGACGTTTTGCGTCTTTGAGGGACGAAAGCGTGAGAATCGGGCAGCATGATTGAATGAGCCTAATGAAAAAACTGATCGCCTTCGCAATGCTTTTAACAGGTGCCTCTTTTATCTATGTTCTTGGCCCCGAGGTCTTAGGGATAGAGAAAAAGCCCAGCGCTAAGATTTCTAAGCTGCTCAAACAAGACTTACAAAAACTTAGAGCCAAGAATCAACTCCCTACAGCTTGGTATCAAATTGGTGAGATTCGAATAAAAAGTCTTAGCCCCGTCGCAAGCTACTGGCTTCGCGATTTTTCCCTGCCGATTCCAATCACCTTTCGCGGCAAATACATTCTTGAGATGGAAGTAGACCACTACCAAGAAGAGGGTGCGCAGAGTGCCGTTATATTTCACTTTCATTTATTAGAGGCGCAAAGCAAAAATAGTATTTGGGAGTTTGGCCGAACCTACCCCATGCCCTTACCGGCCCAGTCAGCAAAATCTTTGGCAAAGTAAGTTAAAATAATCGAGGCCCCTGCCCTGCGAATGGAGTAGAGCGCTTCAAGAGCGAGTGCTTTGCTATCACCAAATCCCATACGAGAGGCAGCTTGAATCATTGAGTACTCGCCACTGACATTGTAGGCAGCGATAGGAATATCAAAACGATTCTCTAGATCAGCAATCACATCCAAATAACAAAGTGCAGGCTTCACCATCAAAATATCAGCCCCTTCAGCGATATCGAGCCTTGCCTCTCGAACTGCCTCTTTAGAGTTACGAAAATCCATCTGGTAGGACTTCTTATCTCCGCCCCTTGGAGCTGAATCCAAAGCCTCTCGAAATGGACCATAAAAAGCACTGGCATATTTTGCAGTGTAAGAAAGAATCATTGTATCTTTAAATCCATGTTCTTCAAGGCTATGGCGAATCGCTCCTACTCTGCCATCCATCATATCTGATGGACCTAAAATATCAGCTCCTGCCTGAGCTTGAAGTAGAGCCATTTCTTGAAAAACAGCAAGGCTTTCATCATTGAGAATCTTGCCCTCTTTAACAATCCCATCGTGTCCATCGCTTGAATATGGATCAAGAGCTATATCGGTCATAACTAGTGTTTCTGGAAACTTCTCTTTAATTTTAGCAATACATTCCACATAGTAATTGTGCGATCGGGCTAAACTCCCTTGAGAGTCTTTTTCGCTATCGGCAAACTTTGGAAACAAACAAAAACTTCTCAATCCTTTTTCTAAACAAGCTTCTATTTCAAAAAGAATAGATTCTGGATTCCAGCGAAATTGCCCCGGCATGCTCACAATCTCTGTCTGCTTTTGCGTAGAATTCTCAACAAAGAGAGGGTAAATCAAATGCTCGGTTTGCAAGTCTGTCTCAGCTAACATGTTTCGAACAATTGAGCTTTGACGACTTCTCCTAGGTCTTTCGATGATTTTCATACTTTTGGCATACTACATCAAATGCTTCCTCAGCAAACAAATTTCACTGAAAAACTTGTCATTTTTGAATAGCATTTCTAAGCTTTTAAAAATAACATCACAGGAGAGACAATGAACCGACACGAAACAGCTGCATCGAAGGCCTTGAATGCTGGCTTAAGACCCATTAAGCGTTTTATGGAGCTGGAAGCAGCGGGTGGAATTTTGCTCGTTATTTCAGCTTTTATCGCCCTGATTTGGGCCAATCTCGATCACCATTCTTATCATGATTTTTTTCACACCTATCTAAAAATTAGTTTTGGCGATATGGTGCTAAAAAACTCCCTAGCCCACTGGATTAACGACGGCTTGATGGTCATCTTCTTTTTTGTGGTCGGCCTCGAAATCAAACGTGAGATGGTGATGGGAGAGCTTTCTTCTCCACAAAAAGCAGCCCTTCCGATTGTCGCTGCCATTGGTGGAATGATTGCTCCTGCAGTTATCTATTATCTATTGAATCCGATGGCTCCTGCCAGCAATGGCTGGGGAATCCCCATGGCAACCGACATCGCTTTTGCTGTCGGAATCATGAGCCTTGTTGGCGATCGAGTGCCCTTTCCCTTAAAAATCTTTCTCTTGGCACTAGCTATTGTCGATGATCTTGGCGCTGTTCTTGTCATAGCTTTCTTTTATACAGATACTATTACTTCGGCAGCACTTGGCATTGCCGCTATCTTTTTAGGCCTAACCTCTCTATTAAATGCAGCAGGTGTTCGCAGCATACTTGTCTATGTGATTCTAGGTATAGGTGTGTGGCTTGGCTTTTTACAATCTGGAGTTCACGCCACCATTGCAGGCGTGATTTTGGGCTTGCTCACTCCAGTGAATCCTTGGATCTCTCGTGAAGAATTTATGAAAAAGTATGAACCCTTTGCCGGAAAGATCAAAGAGGGCCTTTTTAATGCAGCGCTAATCAAAGAAAAATACCTCAACATTGATTCTGAAACGATTCATGAGGTTGACCATCTACAAACTCTTACCAAAGAAAGTATCTCACCCTTAGATCGATTGATTCATGCTCTGCACCCCTGGGTGACTTTCTTGATTATGCCAGTTTTTGCTCTAGCCAATGCAGGTGTGTATTTGGGAGAGATGTCGATCACTGATTTGTGGGAAAATACAGTAACCCTAGGTGTTTCACTCGGGCTTTTACTCGGTAAACCCATAGGAGTTGTTGGCGCTTGTCTTTTGGCCGTAAGCTTAAAACTTGCTCAGCTGCCTGAAGAAGTGAACTGGACCAAAATCATTGCCACCTCATTTTTGGCCGCCATTGGCTTTACCATGGCATTGTTCGTCAACGATCTTGCTCTTACCAAAACCGGAACTGGATTAGAGAACTACGGAAAACTAGGAATCATGTTTGCCTCTCTCTTAGCAAGTATTTTTGGCTACCTGATGTTGTCTTGGGCGGTAAAAAAGAAGGCTTAAAAAGCCTTCTTTTACAGTGAACTCATATCAAGCGGAGTATAAGTTAAGCGCCCCATCGTATGGTAGCTGATCTTATGCTCCTTCAATACTTCAGGGTCATACAAATTTCTACCATCAAAGATAATGGCTGTTTTAAGCTGTGATTTGATTTTTTCGAAATTAGGCGACTTAAAAGGCTTCCAGTCTGTATGAATCAAAAGTGCATCAGCATCTTTTAAAACTTCATATTGGTCTTTCATATACTCAATACCCTCTTCACCGATTTCTTTTCTTGTATTCTCAATCGCAATCGGATCATAGGCCTTCACCCTGGCCCCACGAGATACCAGACTTTGAATCACATGCAAGGCAGGTGCTTCGCGAATATCATCGGTCTCTGGCTTAAAAGAAAGCCCCCAAACCGCAAAAGTTTTACCTGACACATTCCCACCAAAATAATTTATAATTCGATCGACAAAAAGAATTCGCTGATTGTCGTTAGTCAAATCAACTGCTTTCAATATCTCCATTTCTGTATTGTTTTGCTTGCCGATTCTAACCAAAGCCCGAACATCTTTAGGAAAGCAAGAGCCCCCATAGCCAATTCCGGGGTAGGTAAAATAAAAACCAATTCTCTTGTCTGTCCCCATACCCTGGCGGACCATCTCGACATCTGCCCCCACTTGATCACAAAGCTTTGAGATTTCGTTCATAAAGGAAATTTTTGTGGCCAGCATGGCATTGGACGAATACTTGGTCATCTCAGAAGACTTTACATCCATCTCTACCACCCGATATCCGTTTCGTATAAAAGGCGCATACAAAGCACTCAATTTCTTTTTGGTCGACTCTTGGTTGGCACCCACAACAATACGATCGGGACGCATAAAATCTCCAACGGCGGCACCTTCTTTTAAAAACTCGGGATTGGAGGCAACATCAAAATGCAGCTTTGAGTTCCTTTTATTGAGTTCTTCCTGAATCACCTCTTGCACCTTATGACAAGTTCCAACTGGAACTGTAGACTTAACCACAATAATTTTATCTTCTTGCATTAACTGGCCAATGCTTCGAGCGGCAGATAAAACCTGATTGAGATCGGCACTGCCATCTTCATCTTGAGGAGTACCTACACAAAGCATTACAATTTCGCTGCCGCGCAAGGCCTCTTTCCAGTCATTGGTAAAGCGAATTCTTTGGGCTTGAAAATTATTTTGTACGAGCTTTTCTAGGCCAGGTTCATATATAGGAATTTGGCCATCATTGAGCCTGCGAACTTTTTCTTCATTGATGTCTAAACATACGACATCGTTTCCAATTTCTGCCAAACAGGTACCAGTAACTAGGCCCACATAGCCGGTACCCACAATAGATAATTGCATAGTAACTCCTTGAAACTTTACCTATATGAAAGAATATCTTGAAACAATGCAAAGGCTTTGCTTAAAAAAGACGCGTCTTGACATACTTGTTTTTTTCATCCAAAAAAGCACTTTACGGCCTCGTAGCTCAGCTGGATAGAGCAACTGCCTTCTAAGCAGTGGGTCGCACGTTCGAGTCGTGCCGAGGTCGCCATTTCTAGCTGGATCTACTGGATCTACTCACTCAACTGCATATCACACCACGCAACCTAGAAAAT
>CAZZCP010000046.1:0-20786 GCA_964653235.1 uncultured Pseudobdellovibrionaceae bacterium
TGAAAACGCTTTTGAAACCGGGGCCAGTCTTTTAATTTATGAACTCCCCCTGATTTGATCTCGATATATTCTCAACTCGCAGAGATTGTGCCCTCGCAAGCTGTCTCAAAATGAGAATCTGAAATCTCAGTGATTTCAGTAGCTTCTGTTGCCAATTGGACTTCATTTCGGCATTAGAAAAAAATAAAAAAATTCCGCAACTTTTTTGGCGCTCGCTCGTTTTCTCTATGCAACCCACATAGGAGGGAAACATGAGAGCAGCCATTTTTTTGATTTTTATTCAAGTATTTGTACTCACTGCCGAAGCTCGTCGAGCTCATCGTGCAGGACAAAGACAAGCAATTCGCCAAGGTGTGAAAAGTGGAGACATCACTCGAGGTGAGCGAAGAGTTTTACGTAGGCAAAGACAAGAAAGAAATCAAGAACTTAGAGAACTACGTGGGGAGAGAAGAGATCGCAGAGGAGTCGTTCAAGATGCCAGAGAAGATGGTGTGATTGACTCAGCTGAGAGATCAAGCATTCGAGATGCCAATCAAGATGTACGTGAAGATAGAAGGGACGTCCGGCAAGAAAACCGACAATTGAATCGACAAATCCGTCGAGCCAACAATAACGACAAAAAGGAGTAAAAAATGAACAAGCAAATCTTGCTATTAGCCTTATTTTTAACAGGATTTATAACAGCTTGCGGACAACAAGAAGAAAACAACGATCAGGTTTCAACCCAGAATATCAATGAATCAACAGAAGATGCCATCAATAGTTTTGGAGCTTTGATGGATGATTTGGCCGGAGAGTCTTATGCTTTTCGAGCTCAACAGACCAATTATGTAGCTCTTATGCACGAGCTATTGCTACCTAAAGCGCACGCAGCAAGTTGTGATCGGCCCTTTTTTCAAACTTGCAATGCCGGTGTCAAACAGAGCAATTATGCTGACTGCGAGATCGGATTTCGAAATCATAGCTTAGAGGGCGATATTCAGCTCAACTATTCAGAAGCAGACTGCCAAGTGAATTCCTTAAGCGAGTCTGTAGCGCGAACCTACAACTACAATATAATTGGGGTACGAAACGGCAGCCTCAATATTAGTTCTGATAACAAAAACGACTATCGAGGAGAAAACTACGGAGGTGGCGCCATGCTTACAAATGTCGGCACAGATCAATGGGAGTTGGTGTTGAATGGGAAGCACAAAGTTCTGACTCGCAATGGCCGTGAAATTCGTAACATAAGTCTTCGAAGCATTGGTGCCCTAGAATATCAAGGCGGCTTGGCTCGCAGCAATCGAAAATTGACTCAGGGTACTTTAGAAATCAACAACAACTTGGCTGCCTTTACGGCCACCTACAATGCACAAAATCTAGAATGGTCTAGTTCTTGTTGCCATCCGGTATTCGGAAGTTTGAGCCTTACCTATACTGGTAGCATTAGCGGCACTGCTGAGCTTGCCATTACATCATGTGGACAAGGAGAAATCACTCGCAATGGAGAAACCGAAAGTGTGGAATTCAGCTACTGCGAATGAGTTTTTTTTGGGAGATGCCATTGCGCATCTCTTTTTTGCTTTTTTAAAGCCGAAAGTCTTACAAAAAAATTCGAGTGATTCAGAATGCATTCAATCTTTAAAAAATGGCAACTCCTATGCTTTTGAGATCTTACTCGATCGCTATGGAGACTTGCTCTTTGGCTATTGCCGCAAACTGATGGGCAATTCAGAAAAAACAGAAGACATTGTGCAAGATGTCTGGATGAAGGTGATTCAAAATATGGATCGCTATAAAGAGCAAGGCCAGTTGAAGGCTTGGTTGTTTCAAATAGCAAGAAATACCTGTATGGATGAATTAAAGAGCAAAAAAAATTGGGAGTTTGCTCAAGAAGAAATCGAAGAACAAGCCATAAGTGATGATTTCTTATTTGAGCAATTGGAGCAAAAGGCATTGAAAGAACAATTGCAAAAAGCGATCGATGAGCTCCCTGACATGCAAAGAGTTCTCTTGCTCACTTACTTAACCGAAGAAAAAAGCTATGAAGAACTAGCTCAAGAGTTTTCGCACTCTTTATCAGCTGTAAAATCATTGTTGTTTCGAGCCAAAAAAAACCTACAACAAAAACTGGGAGACGAAGATGCAAAATGAAAAATGGCAAGACTTTGTCTCTGAAAGCATGCCCTCCCATTTAAAACATAAAATTTTGGTTTCAGCCCGACATTCCCTCGAACAAAAACAAAAAGAGCCCCTTTCCTTTTTGTATCGACTTGAATTTTTATTTACGGGAAGCTTGGCAGTTTTGCTTGTTTTACTTTTTCGCAATCAAAATAAAGCTTTAAACCCACTGCTTGAGATGAATGAAGAAGACCTCTATGTTTTGATGCAAGAGGAGACAGAACTTCTTGAGGAGCTTGAGCTGTTTGAAGAATTAGAATTGCTTGAGAAATTAGAAGATAAGGACTTTAGTTAGAGGTTACTCGTATGGATGAAGAAATTATTGAAAACTTAGATTTTTTGTTGAGCCTAGATGCTTTAGAAAACGAAAAAGATTGGGATCTAATTGAAGAAGGTCCTGAAGAAGATTTTGAGGAATGGGATGATGAATCGTAGACGTTTTTTAAGAGTTTCAGCGCATGCATTGGCTGGATTGGCATTAGCTCCGCAATTGGCCCAAGCAAAGGATAGCAATCGCGAGCGCTGGAATCGTTTGAGTCCAGAGCAAAAAGATGAAATGCGCCGCAAGTGGCAGCGTTTTCAGAATATGAGTCCTGAAAAACAAGCTAGACTGCGCTCAGCCTACCAAAAATGGCGTGAGCTGCCGCTCGAAAGAAGAGAGAAAATTCGTAAGAACTTAAAGCGATGGCGCAGTCTAGAGCCAGAAGAGCGAACAAAGATTCGAAAAAATTACGATAGATGGAAGAAGATGGCGCCGCAACAGCGGAGAGTTTTAAAACAAAGGTTGAAGAGATGGCGACAAATGAATCCGGCGCAAAGAAGACGGCTTCGGCGTGTTTTGCGGGGTGGCTGATTCTTTTTTTGAGCTCTCATGCTTTTGCTTGGGACTTTCAAATTCCTAACCAGATTAGTCTCAGTCAATCATGGGATGCCGAAAGCAATCGCAGCTTCTCTGCCGATGCAGATCTGCGAGTATACAAAGGACTTCGTTTGCAAGCAGGTCTTACCCGTACTCGCACATTGTATGACAATGAAGAATTTGTTTCATTTAACTATCGAGGAGGTCTTGAGACCGATCCACTACAAGACTGGGGCTTGGCGCTAAGAGGGGATTATTTCTTTGTACAAAATGAATCGGAATCGCTAAATCTTATCGTAGACCTTTGCTATACATTGCAAAATTGGGAAGTGGTTTTTAGCCCCGGTTTTCGCAGAATTGCGGTGCAATTGCCGCAGATTATTCAAAATAGAGAGTCAGAAAGAGTGGATGAGAATCCTCATTATCAATTGCAAGTCAGCTATTTGGCCGAATCTTGGAGTCTTAGAGGATCTGTTCATAGCTTTCAACAAGAAGAGGATTTTTCATTCTTGCAGCGAGATGCTGCCCTTTCTTTTTTTTCACTCAACACCATTCAAATTACTTCGTCTTTTTTGAAATCTCGATGGGAGCTAGAGCCTAGTTTTTATTGGCAAGCATTTTCGTTTGCCTTTCTCTATGCAGAGGTCGTGAATTTAGACGAAACCGAAACCCAAGATGCCAGTTTGAGCCTGGCCTATTCTTGGAATCGAAATCTCAATACTTCAATCACAATGGGAAAGGTGTTTTATCAAGATTTTGATACCGCAGAGGATTTGAATTCGAATTTCGTTTCCCTCAGTCTTTCTTTTTCATTTAATTAGGGCCTGTGGAGTTTTTATTTTCGAATAAGGTCTGCGGCTCATTGTCCATTTAACAAAAGTCGAGTCGCATCGGCTGCAGTAGCGCATGCTAAGGCAGCCTGTTGCATAAATAAATCACAAATCATCGTGTCTTCTGGCACATCGAAATTTATAATATCTTTTTTTAGCATCTATTCCCCCTAGTCTCCAGGCCATCTCGTTAGTACATCTTATGAGGGGTAGGAATTGAAATAACATTACAGACTAGATACCTGACCGCTCTATTCTCTATGTCCTATGGCAACTCTTATTTTCCAGTTGATACAGCAATTTATATATTTATTGCGTAATTTCGCAATATTTGATAAAATCATTTTAATGAACCGACGCTAATACGACATAGAACCTATTCATGTAAACCGCACCTAGATTAGTAAGGTCATCATTGACCCACACTTTGAAGACAATCATAGCGTTTATATGAGTGAAGACCTAATTCTACAGCTGGTTCGAGGACTTGATGAACGAATTGAAGTTCCAGAAGCTCAGGACGATGACGGGTTCAGTTATTTTGCAACATTGTTAAACTTTGATGGAAAGCAGTACCGTTTGGTTTGGCTTTTAGAAAATGAGTGTATTTATATCGGTGTTTTGAACGCCTACCGAGATGATAGAGAGGATTGATATGAGTTTCCTAAGCAATGAACAAATTAAAAAGATGCGATCTCTTCTTGAAAAAGCTGATCCATCACGAACTTTACCTAAAGATGCTACAACGGCTGAGCGTGTGAAATACAAGATTTGTGAAAAGTTTGCTGCCTACATTCTCGATACTGGCGTAAGCCAAGCAGAGTTATCTCGTGAACTCAATATGGACCCAGCTCGTTTGAATGAGATTGTAAAGTATCGTGTTGATCTCTTTACGATAGACAAATTAATAGATTTCGCGGAACGATTAGACCCAAATTTTCGAATAGAAGTGGCCTAGACTTTTTCGTAAGAACACGAAGCCGAACCAACTTGGGTCTTCTGGCCTTCGCTTCTCAACTATCCGTAACAATTTTCATGCGAAGAATTTCATCCTTGAGATCTCTGGCCCCGGGTCACATCGTCTCTCTAGCTTTCACTTTGCATTATTTCACGGTCCACTCTTTTTTGCTTAAGCAGCCCCCTGCCTCGCTTCCCAAAGATCATACTCAGCTTGCATGCGCACCCACATTTCAGCAGTGGTTTTAAGAACCTTTTCAAGAACAATGGCAAATGATGGAGAAATGCCCCTCTTGCCATTAACAATCTCGTTAATTTTTCTGGGCGAACATCCACATAACTTAGCTAGAGCAGTCTGGTTAAGGCCCATCTCGTTCATGTAGACCTCTTCTAGCACTTGGCCAGGATGCATAGGTTTTGGATTTTTAATCATAATTAGCCTCTATGATAATTCTCAATTTTAACTTCGGAAAATTCACCATTTTTAAATCTAAAAGTAATACACCAGGGTAGTTTAATCGTAACACTCCAATACTCTTTTCGGTCTCCTTTTAGTTTATGCAGCCTAATATTTGGAGGCTGGCCTTGTATCTTCAAATCATCCAAGGTCTGAGTTGAGTGCATTATAATCAATAAGGCCTTTGCCCTTAACCAAAGATCATTAGGAAGAGATTTAGATCTATTCGTTTCCCAAATATCCCTGGCTATTTTGTTGCCCAAGCTGGTAATCACGACGCACTCCTATTTGTTACACTATACCATATAATGTAATAAATCAAGAAAATTATTTTTAGACTTAGATATAATTCTCTAAAGCATCTAGCTTTCATTACAGGCTTGTAATTTTCTCCAAATATCAATAAGTTACAGATGGTGTAGGTTCCGATTCTGGCCGCCTTAAGCGAGAATCATTGCTTGTGATTTAATCAGTTGAAAAGAGATCAAGGACTTACCTGTTATTTCAAAAAAACAACAAAATTCAGCATCGGATTTAATTACAGGAGGCTGTTTTCTATCATATTCATAAAATATATGCTACCCCTTACCCGCGGACCGTGAAATACAGCACTTAGCACTCACTAAGATGAGAGACGACAGGCTGCGGGGCCATTTCGGTAAATGTCATGGAATAGAAACGTATATTAACGCAGACTTGGGAAACGACGGCCAGAAGACCCAAGCGGAACGCCGCAAAGCTAGCTGAGTACTAGAACAATAGATTAAGATGAAAGTTATAAGTCGCTTTAAGCGCAGTAGTAGTTGAAATCACTTTATATTTTTGAGATTTAATTACAGGTAAATCACTTTTCAAAGCTTTTCAATTGAACACGCCCTAATACCAGCCCTCAAAAAAAATAAAATCACGCTTTCTTAGCTCTTCATGAAGAGTCAGCTGCATTCTTTCTTTGATCTCTAAACTTACTTCATGAACCAATTCGGTGTCATTGCTCGCATCGGGCTTAAACGGAAGTTCAATGGGCTCTAAAAATTTTATTTTCCACTTTGAAGGCAGTGGAATTACATTGAGCGGTAAAGGAAGGGTCGTTCCTTTTAAAAACTTAGAGAGCTCAATCTGTTTTAAATTAATATGACTTTCTTCGGCTCCAAGTATCAAAGAAGGGACTATAGGTACTTGATTTTGAATGGCTAAGCGAACAAAGCCTCGGCGAAATTCTTGCAGTGTATACTTCTCGTTTGAGGGTTTGAAGTTTCCATACTCTCCCTCAGGAAAGAGCACTACAATTTTATCTTTTTTTAAAAATTTAGATGCATTTTTGCTCGTGGCTTCGACAAAGCCCATTTTTTGCATAGGAATCGAAGTGTATCTGCTCATAAACCACAGGTGATGGGTTAAGACTCTTGGAATTCGGTGAACATGCCGATAAATTTGGTGCCCCAATACAAGTGCATCAAGACCAGAAAAACCAGAGTGATTGGGTGTTACCAAACAAGGGCCCGAAAGAGGTAAGTGTTCCGCTCCTTCAACTTCGACACGAAAGTAATTGGTCATCAAATCTAATAAGAAACGGGGCATTACACGGTAAAAGAGCACCTCTTTGGGGATATTAGAGAGTCCACTTATTTTTTCCGTTGGCTTTTCGAAGAATTTCTTCATATGTTTTCTATACCTTTTTCATACAAAAAAACGGAGCCAAAAAGCATTGTCTTTATAAATCTTTCCAAGGAGCTGAGATGGCAAAGTGTATTTTAGCTATAGATCAAGGAACCACAGGAACCACAGCTTGCATATTTGCAGAAGATGGTACTTTGGTATCTAAGGTCAATCAAGAGTTTCCACAGATTTATCCGAAACCGGGTTGGGTTGAGCACGATCCAGAAGAGATATGGAACAGTGTGAGGCTTTCAGTCAAAAAAGTTTTACAAAAGATGGAAGCCGAATCTGAACTGAGAATCAAAGATATAGCAGGAATTGGAATTACAAATCAAAGAGAAACTACAGTTCTTTGGGATAGAAAAAGCTCCAAGCCGGTTCACAATGCCATAGTATGGCAGTGCAGAAGAACGAGTGATTTTTGCAAAAAGCACCAAGACGACGAGTCGTGGCTGAGGCGAAAGACGGGATTGGTTATGGATCCTTACTTTTCGGCAACCAAGTTGTATTGGTTGTTTCAGCACAATAAATCGTGGAAGAAACAGGCGCAAAAAGCCGAAATTCTTTTTGGAACCATCGACAGTTTTCTGTTGTGGCGGCTTACTGGCGGTCAGGTTCATGCAACTGATGTAACAAATGCATCGAGAACAGCATTGATGAATTTAAAAAAGGTGATGTGGGATGAACAGCTTTTGGAGTATTTCGAGCTACCACAAGAGATTCTGCCAGAGATCTTGCCCTCGAGTTATGCTTTTGGTGTAACTCAAGGCTTAGATTTTCTCCCAGATGGAATTCCAATTTCTGGAATAGCAGGCGACCAGCAAGCAGCTCTTTTTGGGCAAGCATGCTTTAAACAAGGCGATGCCAAATGTACCTTTGGCACCGGTAGTTTTTTATTGATGAATACGGGTAAGAATTTGATTCGATCAAAAAAAGGCATGCTCACTACTGTGGCTTGGCAGTTGGGAGTCGAAAAAGATGTTACCTATGCTCTGGAGGGATCGGCATTTATTTGCGGTGCTGCTGTTCAATTTCTTAGAGACAATATGCAATTTGTAAAAACAGCTCCAGAGATAGAAGAGCTGGCCAAACAGGTTGCAGATTCTGGAGAGGTTGAATTTGTACCTGCTTTTGCTGGTTTAGGCGCACCTTATTGGGACCCCGAGGCTAGGGGAGCCATACTTGGGATGACCCGCGGAACGCAAAGAGCTCATATTGCTCGAGCTTGTCTTGATGGGATGGCACTGCAAAATGCCGATCTCTTAATTGCAATGCAAAAAGATGCCAATAGAAGTTTGCGGCAGTTAAAGGTTGATGGAGGGGCTTCGTCTAATAATCTCTTGATGCAGATTCAAGCCGATATATTAGGCTGCAAAGTGGTACGACCAAAAGTGATAGAAACCACAGCATCAGGCGCCGCTTTTTTGTCGGGTTTGGCAGTAGGGCTTTGGGAAAATCAAAAACAGATTCAAGAGATCTGGGATACGGATGAAATATTTTCGTCACATTGGAAAAACAAGCAAAGAAAAGAACGTTTGCAGTCTTGGCACTTGGCAATAGAGAAGATAAGCCTTAAAAAGAAAAAGAAATAATTCACTAGGAGTTTTTCTTGGCAACTTTTATCGCTTGTTTTCTACCGATCTTTATCGCGATCGATGCAATTGGCATATTGCCCAACTTTATGAATCTCACCAGTGATTATTCTCGAATTCAAAGAAATAAAATTGTCAATCATGCCTCTCTTACAGCTTTTTGTGTCGGCATTCTGTTTATTTTTGTTGGGAAAACACTTTTTAAATTTTTGGGAATCAGCATGTCTGATTTTCAAATCGCCGGTGGAATTTTGCTCTTTACCTTTTCTTTACGAGATCTATTGGGTGCCAACAAATCGCGAAGAACCATCAAAGATCCACATATTGGTATCGTTCCAATCGGTATGCCACTGATTGCCGGGCCAGGAGTTCTAACAGCGCTTATGGTTTTGGTCGGAAAATATGGCTCTTGGCTTCCGCTTATATCATTTGCGATTAACATTTTTATTTGCTTTATCTGCTTTCGCTACTCTGACTTTGTGATTAAAATCTTAGGTCGTGCTGGTGCCATAGCTATTGGAAAAGTTTTTGCCATCTTTCTCGGAGCGATTGGAATTATGCTGATTCGTCGCGGTATTATGGATATTGTTCAACAGGCTGGGCTAGCTGGATGAAAATCTCACAACCAAAAAGACATTTTGCAAGTGACAACAATTCAGGTGTCTTACCAGAAATAATGCAGACTTTGAGTCAAATCAATCAAGGGCATGTGCCTGCCTATGGCAATGACCCCTTTACTTTTCAAGCCAAAGAAGTTTTGCGGCAACATTTTGGCACAGCAACTGAAGTCTTTTTTGTCTTTAATGGAACCGCTGCCAATGTTTTGGCATTGCAGGCAATGACCAAGCCTCATCACGCCATTCTTTGCGCTGAGGATTCGCATATTAATAACGATGAGTGCTCAGCACCTGAAAGATTTTTGGGCTGTAAGCTTTTAACCTGTGATGCAGATGGATGCATACTCACTCCTGATGCTGTTCGTAAGCGCTTGATTCGTTTGGGTGATCAACACACATGTCAGCCTAAAGTTTTAAGCATTACTCAGCCCACCGAATATGGTCGAACCTATACTATTGAGCAAATGCAGGAGCTCAAAAAACTTTGCGATGAATTTCAATTGTTTTTTCATATTGATGGCTCTCGGCTTGTGAATGCTGCCGTTTACTTAGGTAAAAGCCTGAAAGAGATTACAACTGATGTTGGTGCCGATATTGTCAGTTTTGGTGGAACTAAAAATGGACTCTTAGGTGGTGAGGCCATTTTAATTTTAAACCCTGATTTGAAAGAAGATTTTCAATACATTCGAAAACAGGGAATGCAACTCGCAGGTAAAATGCGCTTTCTCTCTAGCCAGTTTCACACATGGCTATCGACAGATCTTTGGCAGCGAACCGCCAAGCATTCGCATCTGATGGCTTTAAAACTCAGAGATGCTTTGCAAGCTTTACCTCAAGTGCAAGTGACTCAAGCGGTTGAGTCGAATGCTGTGTTTGTGAAAATGCCGCGTGATTTAATTAAAAATATAAAAAAAGAATTCTTTTTTTATGTTTGGGATGAGGCCACTTGGGAGTGTCGCTTAATGACCAGTTTTGATACTCAAGAAAAAGATATTGAGAGCTTTATCAACTGTATTAAAGCTCAAAGCTCTTTATGTCTTGAAAACGCTCCGATCGATGCATAAGGTTTTCGACTGATTTTACCCAATCCTCATCACTATTGAGTGAGGGAATTAAAATCAAATCTTCTCCGCCATGTTCAACAAAGCTTTCTTTCAAACCAATGGCAATCTCTTCTAGAGTTTCTAAGCAGTCGGCAACAAAGCTAGGTGAATAGATAGCCAATCTCTTACAGCCATTTTGTGCCAGCGACTCTACTGTTTTATCAGTATATGGCCTTACCCACTGTGTGGGACCAAGTCGCGATTGAAAAGTGATCGTGTATTGTTCTTTTGGCAACTTAAGCTTTCTAGCAATGGAGTGCGCAGTTTGCACACAGTGTCGGCGATAGCAATAGAGATTGGCTTCTGTTGTGATCTCGCAGCAATTCTCTTTCTTTAAACAATGTTGACCGCTTTTATCTGCCTTGCGGAGCATGCTCTCAGGAAGACCGTGAAAGCTAAACAATACATGCTCTGCTTGAAAGTCTTTGAGCCTTTGCTCTCCGCGCTTGGCAAAACAATCGATCGTCTTCTCATCATCAAAAAAGTAGGGGATTGCAAAAGCAGGTATCTCTAAGCCTTGCTCTTTCATCTCTTCACGAAACTTTAAAATCGTCGACCCAGTGGTTGCATCGGCATACTGAGGGTAGAGAGGTATTAAAACAACTTGCTCAAAGCCTTTTGCTTTAATTTGTTCTACGACTCCAGCAATCGAAGGTTGACCATAGCGCATTGCTAAGAAGGTATTATCGACATGGAGGCTTTTGACTAAGTTTTCTGAATGCACCAATAAGGGTGAACCTTGTTTCATCCAAACTTTTTCATAGGCTTCGGCGCTTTGGTATTTTCGGCGAGGAACGATCAGAACATTTACCAACATCCAACGAATTGGATAAGGAGCAGGGATCACCTTTTTATCCATCAAAAATTCACTCAAATACAAGCCAACATCTTTGGGCTGGTGAGAAGATGGGGTTCCCAGATTACTTAAAACAAATGCGGTTTTTAAATTGCTATCAAATTTCATATTAAAATCAGATTATAAGATTCAAGCTCCGAAGAGAATTCAAAACTCAATTGTCGAGGCTTTGTATCTTTGGAGAGCTAAAGTTATAAATTTTTTTCTCTAAATCACGAATATGAGAAACAAAAACTAACTTTTTCTTCAAGCTTGCGCTGAGTTCTTTACAGGCCTTTCGATTGGATTCAGGCAGAAAAAATCTTTCAAAGCCCAGTTTGTTGCCCTCGCGGATTCTTTGTTCAACAAAAGTTACAGCTCGAACCTCGCCGGTAAGACCAATTTCACCAAAGAAACAAGATTTTGGGTCTAATTCTTGGTTTCCTTCTGATGACAATAGAGCGGCCGCGATGGCAAGGTCCATTGCGGTCTCTTCAATTTTTAAACCACCAACCACATTGACATAGACTTCGTTTTCAAAAAGTTTCGACTGTACATGTTTGTCTAAGACTGCAATCAGAAGGTGAATTCGATTGGTGTTCACTCCTATTGCAGTTCGACGTGGATAAGGCTGATTGCTTGAGGAGACCAAAGCCTGTATCTCACACAATAGCGGGCGAGTACCATCCATTGAGGCAAAGACCGCAGAGCCGACGCATTCATTTCCTCTTTGTTCTAAGAAGAGCTCGGATGGATTGCTAACTTCTACTAAACCTGTAGAAAACATTTGAAAAACACCCAACTGTTGAGCTGGTCCAAATCGATTTTTAATACTTCGAAGCAATCGAAACTGCTGGCTCATATCGCCTTCAAAAGACAGTACTGTGTCTACCATATGTTCTAAAACTTTGGGGCCGGCAATACTGCCATCTTTAGTGACATGACCGATTAAAAAAATGATGCAGTTGTTTTGTTTGGCATAAACCATCAACTGCCCGGCACATTCTCGTACCTGACTTACACTTCCTGGTGCTGAAGATACTGAATTCATATAGATGGTTTGTATAGAATCGACAATCAAACAATTCGGCTGTTCTTTTTTTGCCAAGTTTAGAATGCTTTCTAAATTGTTTTCAGAAGCTATCGATACAAGAGAAGATTGCACCCCCAATCTTTGAGCGCGCAGGCCGGTTTGATTGAGGCTTTCTTCACCTGAAACATACAATACTCTTTGCTGTTTTTTTGCCAAGTAGCCAGCCACTTGTAAGAGCAATGTGGATTTTCCGATTCCTGGATCTCCGCCCAGTAAAAGAAAGGCACCTTCAACCAATCCACCACCCAGCACTCGGTCGAGTTCTTGGTTTTCAGTTGAAATTCTAGGTCGATCTTCTTGGTGAAAGCTCTGGTCGAGTCTTAGGGATTTGAGACTAGATTTTTCTTTGCCAATTTCCCAGCCACGCTCTGAGGGAGCCTTAACTTCTACCTCTTCGTGAATTGTATTCCACGCATTGCATTCTGAGCACTTTCCCTGCCATTTGGGATATTGAGCACCGCAGTCGTGGCAAACATATATTTTTTTGGTCTTCGTCTTTGCCATAAAGATTTGCTATCATTAAAGATATGCTGAGAAAAGGATTTCTATCTGCAATCTGTTTATTCATTAGTGTTCAAGTTCAGGCAAATTTTGCTAACTCAAATCTCTTTGTTCAAGCAAAGGCTTTATACTTAGAGGGAAAGAAGCAAGAAGCGATCCAAGATTTAAAAGAAAAGCTTAAAAAGCATTCTTCCAATCCGAGCTTGCATTTTGCTATCGGACGCTTAAATTACGAAATGCGTCAAGACAAAGAAGCTCAATTTCATTTGAGCGAGGCTATTCGTTTGGGCAGCGAGCTGCCAAAGCATGCCCATTTGCTTTTAGCAGAGTCTTATTATCGAACTGGAAAAAATGTTGCTGCAAGGTCTGAGCTTTATAAATTGATGCGGCTGAAACCCGATCCATATCAAAAAATTCGAGCCAAGTTTATCAGTGGAATGCTCGATTTAGATGCCAAAAAATATCGAAGAGCCCGAAGCAATCTTCGCTATGCTGAAAAAAGAATGCGAGGTGAAGAAGACTATCCCTATGTTCTCTGGAGCTTGATGGAGTGGGGGCAAAAGACTCGTAATCATCACCGTAAATGCCGATGGGCAAGAAAACTTTATAGCAAATTTCCTTACCATCATCTCACCGAATCCTGGGGAGTTCAGTTGCAAGAAGTTTTGGTGAATGACAAAAAAATTTTTTGCTCTGCACGGGCAAGAGATATTAAAAATCGCTTTCGCAATTTGATTCTCACAGGAGAAGACCCTAAGGCAGAGGCAGAACACAATTGGATATTGAGTGACAAATACAAAGCCGATGCTTTTGTGAAAGATATGATTTCAGCAAGATATTTTATTCAACTAGGTGAAATCAATAAAGCCATAGCAAAACTCCTTCCCCATTATGATAAAAAACTCAACAACCAGAAGTATCTCGAAGTTTTTGCAAAAGCAGCTGCAAAGGCAGGTGAATTCAAATCTGCTATTGGTGCTTACTATCGAATCTACAAAAGAAATCCAAGATCGAGAAAAGGGCGGTTTGCGCTATTTCAAGCAGCCTTCATTAGCTATCAGTTTCAAGACTATGATGGAGCAAGCCAAAAATTTGAAGAGTTTTTGAAGAAGTACCGAAGTTCAGGCCTTCGGCGAGATTCAAAGTGGTATTTGGCTTGGCTTAAATATTTAAAGAAAGACTACAAAGGGGCTTTAAAAGCTTTTCAAGATTTGAGTCGCTATCGACGATGGCGCTACCAGAATCGTGTACAATATTGGAAGGCTTTAAGTCTTTATAATGCGGGTGATACCAAGACAGCCAAAAAGCTTTTGCGGCAAATGAGTGAATCAAAGTATCCTGATTATTACAGTTTGGCTGCAACAGCGAAGCTTTTTGATTTACAAAATCAAAAAGACAATCGAGTGGTTGCTAGTCTTGAATTGAACAATCAGACTCCAATGGCCTTCAACCAGCTGTTTGATGCTTCTCTTCTTCCTGAGAATGAAGAAGAGAGTGAAGATCGCTTAGAAGAGCTTTCGAAAACAATAGATGAAGAAGAAGACTTGGCAGAAGATGCTAAAGACGATCAAGAATTTGCTAAAGAAGTTCAGCAGGTAGATGAAGAAATTCTTAGTACGATTGAGGCACCAAAAGACTTTTCTCGTAAGACAGATCAAAATCGTTTTGATAAGGCAAGTGAGCTCATTGCCATGGGCTTTCTCGATATGGCTAGATGGGAGCTTTATTATATCGAGAAGAAAACCAAAAAAGAGAAAGAAAGAATTCGTCTTATTGAAGAATACAAAAAGATTCAAGCCTATCATCGCTCATCTTATGTGTCACAGACCTATTTTCACAATCAACGAACCAAGGAACAAATGAACGGAGAGAGTTTTTTCTGGAAAGAAATGTATCCTAAGGCCTTTTCACCAATGCTTGAAAAGCAAGCCTCGCGCTTTGCCTTAAGCCCTTACTTTGTTTGGGGATTAATGCGTGCCGAGAGTCTTTATAAAGAATCTGCTCGTTCTCCTGTTGGAGCCATGGGTCTTTTACAGATTATGCCTTTTACAGGCAGAAGATTGGCGACTCTGCTAGAATACCCGAGCTTTGATATCAATCAGCTTTATCGTGCTGAGAAAAATATTGAACTTGGTAGCAGATACTTAAAAAGACTTTCTTCTCGGTTTGATAACAAGCTTCCTCTAATGGCTGCGGGCTATAATGCGGGACCACACAGAGTAAAGGCATGGCTACAGCAATTTGGCCATCACGATATGGATGTGTTTATTGAACACATTCCTTTTTTAGAAACCAGAAACTATGTAAAAAAAGTTTTAAAGAATACCTATCACTATCAAAAAATCTATGCGCCCGAGCAAGCACAAGCAAAACAGTGGGCCTGGCTCTCCAAACCCGTCGGTCTAAAGTGGGAAGGTCCCACTCCGAGCAAAGAAGACTGGAGCGATCTTACTCAACAATAATCAGTGTTCGGTAAGAGAGTATTTTCTCTCCAGTAGGGCGACCGTCTTGGCCAATTTGGTCGATCCAGGTTCTTTCTGTATGACCAATTAAGTGAAAAAGATTATGAGCTCTTGAAGGCTCTAGGCGAATGCAACCTGCTGATGCTGGTTCTCCCAAGCGAGAGATGCTGTCTGTACCATGAGAGGCAATGTTGCCATTAAAAAATACCGCCCATGGCATTTTAGCCAAACTATAAATACTGGATTCATGTTGTGATGAAAAGTATTGCGGAACAAAGAATCCACTGGGAGTTACTTTTCCTCTGCGAGCTGAGGAAATATTCCAGAAGTACTTCAAACCTTCTCCGCGAACGTAGACTCGTACGCTTTGAGCGGGAATCTCTCCTTTTTGCATTTTGTTGCCAACAACGATCACATCGTAGTCTCTGTAATCATCATTACGAAGCGGGTCATCGGCATTAGCCGCCAGTGACATATCAGGATCTGCTTTATAGTCATCTAAATCATGATGGACTTCTATGAGTTCAAGTTCAGCAGTTGCATTTTTGTCGTTTTCATAAAGCGCTGTTGGCCAAGTTCTAGCATTTGCAAAAATACTTACGAATAAAATAGATAAAATGATTTTCATTGTCCCTCCCAATCATCAGGCTTGTGCTACATAATTTATGCGGATAGCGCAAAAAGAAGTGATGGGATTGGAAAAAATAATAAACTGCTCCCTTTTATTTCACTTCGGACGTCCGTCCGATAGTATATAAGTATTTAAAATATTATGTGTATTCTGTCCGAGCTTTTTGAAAATCTGGTGCATTTTCAGACAAGAACCCTAGGTCATTGAAACTGCAAATGAATTTAGGGAAAAAAGTGAAACAAAAGGGAGCAGCTAGTGAATATTCTCTGCGAATTTTGCTCTGTGACAATTTCAGGCAGACGCATAATGCACCACCAGTGGGCTCAATTTGGATTCATTTATCTCATTTGCGGTGTCAATTTTTCTAGAGGTGTCACAAATTCTCTTACTGTTAAATATCTCTTTGTATTTTCAAGCATTAAGGCTATCCCATTGACTCGATTGGGGAGCTTCGCTATTTCAAATGTCGGGTATTGTTAGGAAATCATAAGGAGTATTCATGAAATTTTCGATCTTGCTATTTCTACTGCTATCGACCGCTTTGGTCTCATGTACTAAAAAAGCTCAAAAAGGGGATTATGGTTTAAACTTAGATGAAACTTTAAGAATCAATCTTGGGAGTGAACCACCAACACTCGATTGGAATAAGGCTACGGACACAACTTCTTCTTCGATCACTACCAATCTGATGCGCGGCTTGGTTGAGTACGATCTTGAAGATCCCGAGTTGGGAATTACTGCAGGACTAGCCACTGAATGGACTCCCAATGAAAAAGCAGACAAGTGGACAATTCAACTTCGTAAAGGAGTGAAATGGAGTGATGGAGTTGCTTTTACTGCCCAACATGTTGTCGATGGCTGGACTCGTCTTCTTTCACCTGAGACAGCTTCTGAATACGCCTACTTTTTATTTAATGTGAAAAATGCCAAAGACTTCAATGCTGGTAAATTGAAAGATCCAGCACAGTTGGGAATTCAGGCTGTAGATGATCACACACTTGCAATTACTTTAGAAAATCCTATGGGCTATTTTCCTTACCTGCTCACTCACAATTCGACCTATCCGATTCGCTTAGATGTGGTCAAAAAATTTGGTGATAAGTGGACCGAGCCGGGCAATATTGTGACTCTTGGTCCGTATAACTTAAAAGTATGGGATCACGATAAAGCGATTGTTTTAGAGAGGAATCCCAATTTTTATGGCAGTCCTGCAAAAACCAAATATGTACTTGGTTATATTATTTCTGAACTCTCTACAGCTGTGAATCTCTTCGATTCAGGCAGAATTGATGCCCTTGATTCTTTGCCCAAGACAGAGATTTCGGCTCTAAAACAAAGGCCTGAACACAGAAGTATAAGCACTTTGGTTTTGCAATACTATGGATTCAATACCAGTGTAGCTCCATTTGACAAAGAAGATGTTCGCAAGGCTTTTTCGCATGCTATTGATCGCAAAGAAATTGTAACCATGATGTCAGGTGGTGATATTCCTTTAAGTGGCTGGATTCCAGCGGGAATGTTTGGTTATGACCCTAATGTTGGACTCGAATTCAATGTTGAGAAAGCCAAGGAGTATTTAAAGAAAGCAGGTTATGAAGATCCGAGTACTTTTCCAAAGGTAACTTTGGCCTTTAATACCAATGAGAATCACCAAAGAATAGCAGAAAATGTACAGGCACAACTAAAGAAAAATCTTGGTATCAATCTTGAACTCACCAACCAAGAATGGAAAGTCTATTTGAATACTTTGAGAACAAAAACACCTTCGATGTTTCGAATGGGCTGGCAAGCGGATTATCCAGATCCTGACAACTTTATCAATTTGATGACTAGTTATTCGACCAATAACTACACAAAATGGAAAAATGAGAAGTTTGATCAGCTGGTAGAAAAAGGTATCTCTGAAGTTGATAAGGATAAGCGTCGTAAGATCTACCAAGAGGCGCAAAAAATCTTGCTCGAGAAAGACACTGCTGCCATGCCGCTGTTTTCTAGCGTTCATCATATGTTAGTTTCAGATCGAATCGAAAATTATCCTGTCAACGCAATGAACATCTTGGATTTTAAAGACGTTGAGATTAAAACCAAATGAGCAAAGAATTAAGTTTAAAGACAACAAACTCACAGGAGCTAAGTGCAATGTCTTTTATCAAGGAACATTTTGGTAAAATCATTGGTTTCTTATTTCTATTGAGTTCAATTCTAACAATAGCTTTTGATTTATTGCAGTTTGAAGGTCCTGCTGTCAGTGCAAGCCATTTGACTGTCTTTGCATCCATGAGCATTGGATTTATTTATATTATTCAGCAAAACCAAATGATCGGCTACGTAAGCAAAAGACTTTTTGAAGCCGGGCTGACAGTATTTGCCATTGCGACGGTGACTTTTTTGCTGTTGAGATTTCTTCCCGGAGGCCCCTTCGACCGAGACAAAGCATTGCCTCCTGAGGTTATGGCAAATATCAATGCAAAGTACCATCTCGACAAACCCATGCTCGAGCAATATGGAATTTACATTGGCAATCTTCTGCAAGGAGATTTGGGAGAGTCCTACAAGTTTATTGGCCGAGGTGTCACCGAGATCATTGCCGAGTCACTTCCTAACTCTTTCAAACTTGGATTTTATGCACTTTTGATTAGTTTCATCCTCGGCATACCCTTAGGACTCTACGCTGCCTCGAAACACAATACACTCAGTGACAATCTTGCCATGTTCTTTTCTATAAGTGGTGTGGCATTGCCTAGCTTTTTGGTGGCTGCAGTTTTGATTGTGATTTTTAGTTTTGGTTTGGGATGGTTTCCTCCAGCACTTTGGAACAGCCCAATTCACTATGTTCTACCCGTGGTCTGCTTGGGCATTCGACCCATTGGAATCATTGCGAGGCTGACAAGATCGAGCGTGCTTGATGTGATTCGCTCTGACTTTATTCGAACGGCGAGAGCCAAAGGTTTGGCCGAGCAAGTGGTTCTATACAAACATGTACTACGCAACTCATTGATTCCGGTTTTGACCATGTCGGGGCCATTGGTCGCAGGTTTGTTGTCGGGCTCTTTTGTCATCGAAATTATTTTTGCAGTTCCAGGAATGGGTAAGCATTTCGTTCAAAGCGTGACCAATCGCGATTATCCTCTGATTTTAGGCCTTACCCTCTTGTACGCCGTAATGTTGATCGCTGCCAACCTCATCGTTGACTTATTGTACGCGGTGATTGATCCAAGGATTAAATTGACATGAGTTCAAATGTATTAAAAATCAAATTAAAATCCAAAAGCTTGTACTCAGATGCTTTTCAAAGGCTAAAGAAAAACAAAGCCTCTGTTGCTTCGGGAGTTTTAATCCTTTTTGTTTGCTTGATCGCTTTGTTTGCCGAGTGGGTTGCGCCTTTTTCTTTTGCAGAACAAAATATGGATAAAATTCTTATGCCACCTGATGGGCAAAATCTTTTGGGTACAGACAGCTTGGGCCGTGATTTGCTTTCTCGCTTGATCTATGGTGCTCGCGTTTCGATGGCTGTGGGTATTGTGGCAAGTTTGATTTCTTTATTTTTAGGAACTGTTTACGGAGCTATATCGGGTTGGTTTGGTGGCCGCGTTGATTCACTCATGATGCGATTTGTAGATTTGATCTTTGCTGTGCCCGCTCTAGTTTTATTGATTATTGTGATGGTGGTTTTTCAGGCGGTAAATTTTATTGAAGATCCTGAACTCAAAGCTCTCACCGGTATTTTGCTTGCATTGAGTGTTGTGAGTTGGACTGGAATCGCTCGTCTAGTGCGAGGTCAGGTTTTACAAATCAAACAAATGCTCTATGTTGAAGCCGCAAGGGCCATTGGAGTTTCGAGCCGCTCGATTGTCTTTAAGCATATTCTACCCAATATTTGGGGCCCTATCATTGTAACTCTGACCTTTCAAATACCTGCAAATATTTTGTTTGAAAGTTTCTTAAGCTTTATTGGTTTGGGCTTGCAGCCGCCCTTTAGTTCTTGGGGGGTCTTAGCCAACGAAGGTTGGAGATCTTTGCGCAGTTTTCCGCATTTGATCATTGCCCCAGGAGTGGCTCTTTACATGACCATTCTTGCTTTTAATCTTTTTGGTGATGGTTTAAGAGATGCTTTTGATCCGCAGTTGAAAAATCGTTGATTATCGCCGAGCCACTTTGTAGCCAGCGATTTTTCTTTGCTGCTTTTGAATCTTTTTGTAGTAATAGCGCGGGTTGTGAGATCCGCACTTACCAATAGCGCGATAGCTGAGTCCTGCTTTTACAAAACGCTTGGCTTTGTAAACTCCGCACAGATGCAATACACTGGCAACTCTTTCGCTTTGTTGTAGCGAGAGTTTACGCCCTCTCAAGAGCTTATTTAAGTAGTACTCCATACGTGAGCTCACCATGCGAATCGAATCTTCGGCTGAAAGGCGTGAGGCATAACGGTTTTCTTTGCAGTGTTTTAACTTCAGATGAGTGGCATCGTAGAAAAGTTTTCCCGATTTTTTACAAAACCTTTTTGCATCTAAAAATGTCGAGTTGGTGATTTGGTAGATACCAACAGCGCTAGATGCGGGAGCAAATATTCTTCGCCAGTTGGTACTAAAACGCCAGTCCCAATAGCTTTGTGCAAGGGGGTTGCCATTGCTTTCAATTTGCGCCAATGCCGCTAAGAAACTTGGACGAAAGTATTTACCCGAATATTTTTGAAATTCATCTTGATAGTCCCTCCAGGTCTCTATAGGACTTTTGTGAAAAAAGCCAATGGCGGGCCTTAGAAGCTCGGTTGGCTTTCGATAGAGCTGCCAGCCGATATTAAAAAGAAACAAGCTAATCAAAACACCTAATAGAAAAAAAGTTTTCGGAAAAGGCAGTTTTCTCTTTACTTTCTTCTTATTCGTTGCAGCTTTCTTTTTGGCCATCCTAACTCCTTTTGAATAGTCTATTCTAGGCTTGGGGGGGGGCCAAGGCTTGGCTCGATTTTAGTCTTAAACTGCTCCCTTTTGTTTCACTTTTTTAATTTTTGAAACCGCAGCCATTTGTCCGAG
>CAZZCP010000047.1:0-8032 GCA_964653235.1 uncultured Pseudobdellovibrionaceae bacterium
GTGTAAAGTATGTCTCCGGAATAAACTGTAAACGATGTCTCCGGAATGGACCTAAACAAAATTTTTGGCTCTATTGGGAAGTTTACCGCTGATGATTTTTCCTGAACTGATTTCTATAATCGCTTCGTATTCAGAGTAATAGGCGTTAAAATGGGGAGGATTGTGGTCGCCATGAAACATTCTAATTACGATTCCAAAGAATGTAGATAGAATTGGCATAGTTGTTTTTCCTCTCTAAATTAAATTGTAAATTCCTTTCCTCAACAACTCCAAATGCTTACGATATAATTTGTAGAGTTATTGGTCGGGGAGACAGGATTCGAACCTGCGACCCTCTGGTCCCAAACCAGATGCGCTACCAGACTGCGCTACTCCCCGGGTCTAGTGCTTAAAAACTGAGCTGCAAAGATAGTAAAATCAAGATTGCAATGTCAAAGTTTTCAGCGATTGCCAGAATATAATTTTAAATTGGTCCAAACGCAACGCAAAAGATAAGAGAAAAAAGCATTGCTTCGGCAGTAAAAACGGGTCTTTAATGAGGTCAAATAGTTTAATGCTTTGCGTGCCGACCTTGTGCTACTGGACTTGCCCAAAATGTGAAATAGGCGTAGCAGAGCATAAACAAAAAAACAGCAACGAAGTTTTAGATTTAGTAAACAACAAGAAAACAACAAGGAGTGCATATGAAAAAAATCATCGTTTTACTTGCAGCTCTCGCCTTCGCTGGAACGGCAAGCGCTGACGGTCATGATGGAAAAGTTAAAATAACAGGTAATATCGACGTCGATTACCATTCATTCTCTAATTACAATGGTGATAGTGATACTGGTGATTACAGAGCTTTCTTTCGACAAAGATCTCAAGTGGGTCTTACTTTTATGAAAGATGAGTCTTTGTCTGCCAGCTTTAAATTGAGAACCGTTGGAACTTGGGGTGACATTGATGGCTACTCTACAGGTGGAGCTCTACAAAATGGATCTACTGGATCTACAGAAAAGAGCACAAACGCTGTTTCAAACACAGTTCGCGTTCAAGAAGCTCAAGTCAAATGGGCGATGAATGATATGTTATCATTAAATGTTGGTCGTGGTGGTTACAAAGTGGGTTATGGAGATGTGATTTCAACCAATCTTTGGGAAGATAATCCTACTCTTTTTGATGGTGCCCTTTTGTTGGCAGACTTTGATTTTCTTTCTGCAGGAGTTTTCTATGTAAATGCCTTGGAAGAAAATGGAGTAGATAACTTTAATGGTACTGCAATTGTAGATGGAGATGTAGATCCAGATGGCTATTTTACTGGTGTAACTATTGACGTAAAAAATCTTCCTGACTTCTTAGATGTTGCAAATGTTCATTACATTATGGCTAGTGCTGAACCAAACAATGCGAATGTTGCAAGTGGCACAAATTTAGCATTTGTAGAAAGATCCTGGTACGGGTTAGCTGTCGGTGGCGAAAATATGGGTCTTGATTACAAACTTGCATATGAGATCTTTTCTGGCTCAGCAGATTTACTAACATCTACC
Organism: uncultured Pseudobdellovibrionaceae bacterium; assembly: GCA_964653235.1. GTDB lineage: Bacteria > Bdellovibrionota > Bdellovibrionia > Bdellovibrionales > UBA840 > CAZZCP01. The sequence goes on from CAZZCP010000047.1 coordinate 1,527, forward strand.
ACTGATTTTGATTTAAGCGGTACAATGTTAGACTTCGGACTTGGCTATACTTTAGAGAATCTTGCAAATTTAAGAATTGGTTTACAATATCACACAGACTCTGGTGATGATGGTACCAATGCCAATGAAGACAACACTTATGATCCTTTCCATTATGAAAGACACTATCGTGCAGGTTTGATGGATGTAGTTCGTTGGGGTAACTTGACCTATTTTGCGTTGAATGTTTCTGCTTCACCTTGGGAAGGTGGTACAGTTGGTATTGATTATTATAGCTTTACCAAAACTGAGGAAAATGGAGCAGCATCCCTTAATGAAAATTATGCTGCTGGTACTTTTACTGAAACTGCAGGTGAAGACGGTCTTGGAAATGAAATCGATATTCATATCGAGCAAAAGTACGACAATGGTACCTATGTTCGTTTTGAGTACGGTATCTTCCAATTCGGTGACGGTCTGAAGAAGTCTGCGACGGAAGATGCTGACGACGCAACTCGCGTTTATCTAGCTGCTGGTTTTGAGTTCTAATTGAACTTTTACCGCAATTCAAAAGCCGGCTACAAACCCGGCTTTTTTTTTTATTCCTGAAACAATTCTCTCTATATTCAAACTATGCAACGAACATTTCTAAGAATTTTAATCATTTCTACACTTCTCTTCTCTTTTGCTGAGGCGAGAAATAAACAAAAGCTTAAGCTTGAAAAGCCGCTGCTCGAATCCCTCAATGAAGTGATCTATACCTCAACTCAAATGCAGTCGAGTATCGTCAATGACGATCCAAGCATTGCTGAATATATGCAAAAAATTCAACTTGATTTGGGCAAGCTGCAGCAGCAAATTCGAGAATACACAGGTACTGAGGTCAATGTACTAGAAAGAATTCTCAAGCGAGCAAAAGCCGATGTTGAGATCTATCTCGATACCGAAGTCTCCGAAGACCTCAAACAGAAAAAGCTGTATTCTACCTTCAAGCAAATGGCTCAGCTCTCACAAACCTTTCCGGTTGACGATAAGTTTTATATTTTTCATTGCACAAGAGATAAAAGCGAATGGGTTCAGCTTGATCGAAGACCTCGTAATCCTGTGAATACCTCCAATCGCCGCAGTTGCGGGATACGGGTGAAATGAACAAACTCCCCAGATCTATCTTCGTTACGATTGTTCTAGCTTTTGGAACACTCTTTATGTTTGTGCTCAATCCTCCACATACCAAGTGCGACTCGCAGCTGAATCTATTTAAAGAGCAGTATAAGGGAATACTCTATCTCGATCGTAAAAAGCCCTATATGAAAACAACAGAATTTAAGCGCGTTTACGAAATTTGTCGTCAAGGCAACACAGCCGGATCTTGCGGAAGTCTTTATTCTGTCTTAAGTGATTTAGACCGCAACCTCAAAGCAGTCTCGCCGGAGTGTAAAGAAGATGTTTTTTCTGAAAAGGCTGTTGATTCAGCCATCTATGAAACTCTTTACTTGTTTGTTGCCATGGCCTGGGGAAACAAGCCCCCAGAGTCTTATCTTGATCGAAGCTCATGGCTCGATCGCTCTTATTTGCATTTATTTTGTCAGCTTAAAGATTTGGCCATTCTCGCCCGAGGCAAAGAGAAGTGGCAGCAGTGGCGCGAGGAGCAGCTGAAGGCCCTTCGTGGGGCTGAGCAACTCGATCGCAAGCAGCGCTGGCAGAGGAGTCTTTTTTCGGTGCCTTGTTCGCAGATCTAATGGCATTGCTCATCAATAAGTGAAGAAAAAACATCATTAGATCCCGTGCAAGTAGAATTCAAAACTGCTTATCTCTGCAGAGTTCTCAAGAAGCCACTTTGATTTATAAAACTTCTCTTTGGTTGCTAAATCGGCAATGACGACTTTTTCTCCCATGATATTGATCGTTGGTGTTGGTTTCGTTTTCATATTCATATTCATTTTCATTTCTTCCTCCATTTTGTCTAAGAAGTGAGCAAGATCAGTGCCAGGCCTATAGGCTCTGAGTTTGTTTTCGATCTCAATTTTTATAAGATTTTCGAAATTTTCTTGGAATTAGGACTAAGACTCAGTACTTTGCCTTTATGAAAAGTCTTTGGCATATTTTGCTTTTGCAAATATTACAGGTGCCGCTCATCATCGCAGTTTTTAAAACTCTTGAGAATAATCAAGTCGCTGGCGTTATTGCAGCTTGTATCTTTGCTACGAGCTCGGTCTATATGGCCTATCGCTTTTTTAAAGCCTATGCTTTTCGCAGCCCTTCGCTCTATATAGTATTGGTAAATTTGTGCTTTTTGGTCTTGCCGATGCTTTACACAAGGCTCAGTAACTGGGGGACTCACTTTGATCAATTGGTCATTATGGGGGTGATGGGCAAAGAGTTTCATCGCTTCTCAGAGAATTTCTATGTTGTTGTTTTTCTGGTAACGCTGGTTGAAATCTCATTGCGGAGTTCAAAGATTCGACCTAAGAAAGCATAAAAAAAACCGGTAGAAAGAAAACCGGCTTGATCCAAAAAATTTACCCGTTTGGTCTTAATCTTCGACAGAGAAAGGAACAAATGAGAGATTTGCGGGGCGATCAAAGTTATCGTAAGCAAAAGAGCCTACTGGCAAAAGCGCCAAATTTCTAGAACGCTTAATGGCTTTGGTCAGATTTCTTTGTTGCATCATGCTCAATTTGCTAATTCTAGAAGGTACGATCTTTCCACCATCACCAATAAAACGGTACAGTGTAGAAGGGTCTTTGTAATCAAATACGAATTCAGAGTTGTATTCCGATCTATATTTTAAACGAACTTTATTCTTCAATTTTCACCTCTTATGGAGCAGATCTTATAGCAAATAGCCAATGCGAAATCTAGCTCTTTTTCTTGTATTTTTTGCTTTTTTCTTGCCAGATGGAAGGGCATCCCTTATACAAAGCTTTCGATTCGTAGTTTGGAGGAAAAATGTCTCGATGCGAGCTTACGGGCAAAGGCCCTGTTGTTAAAAATCTTGTCAGTCACTCGAATATCAAGACCAAGTCTCGGGCTCAGGTTAATATTCAGTCGAAAAAGCTCTACAGCCAGGCTCTGAATGAATCAAAAACCTTCAATTTAGCCACGAGCACACTTCGAACTATTGAAAAAAAAGGCAGCTTTGATAGCTTTATTCTCAATCAACCAGAAGAAAAAATGTCTAAAAGAGCCCTTCAATTTAAAAATAAAATTCGCCGCAAATTAGCTGGTAAGTCTTCTGCGAAACAAGGAGCTCAGGCATGAGATTGAAAATCAAGAAATCTTCTACCGTTCAAGTAATTGCTGGAGATGACAAAGGCAAAAAAGGCACAGTCTTAGACATCAAACCCAATGTAATGAAAATAAAAGTTCAAGGCGTTCGCATGCAAACCCACTATGATAAAGAAGAGGGTTTGGTCAAAAAAGAAGGCTACATTGATTACTCTAATGTGAAGTTGGTAGAGGCCACAGCGGCGGCAAAGAAAACCAAGAAAAAGAAAACCAAGAAAAAAGCTGCAGCCAAAGCCTAAACACCACAAAACAGACTTGTTTCTCGACAATTGTTTGTGTTTTAATAGACCTATATGAAAATATTTGGTCTCTTTTTTTTACTGCTTACCTGCATTTCTCAGGCAAAGACACTTGATTATGTGATGTGTAAAAATCGCGATATTGTGCGAACGATTCGAATTGAGTGGTCTGAGGACCAAGAAAAATGTCTTACCAAGTATACGAAAGCAGGAGTAGATCGTGTTGTGGGAACGGGCGTAAATACCGAGTCTTGTAAGGCCTTCTTAGATAATGTCAAAGGCAACCTAGAAGAGGCTTCTTGGCGCTGCCGAGATATCAGCTCGAATGCAATAATCAAAGATCTTAGCAAATTCTAAATGAATGTTCTTCTTTGCCAACTCACCTCAATCAATGATCTTGAAATAAATCGACAAGAGATTTTAAAGCTTCTTAAGACGCAAGACTTAAGCTTGATTGACTTGATTTTGCTTCCTGAAAACGCTCTTTATATGCGCTTATCGAAAGAGGAGCCAATTTATGTGGTCACTTTTAAAGAAGCAGTCTTTCACGATCTGCAAAGACTTTGTGATGAGTTTCACGTGGCTATTCATATTGGTTCTTGTGCGGTTCAAGAGAAGGATAAAACTTTCAATGCCAGCGTTTTTTTGGAGCCCTTTAAAGAGCCTCGAATGAGCTATCAAAAGATTCACCTCTTTGATTTTGAAATGCAAAATCATCGCTATTTTGAGTCGGATGTTTTTTCTCATGGTCAGGGCCCTCAGTTCATTGACTACATGAATTGCTTGATCGGGCAAAGTATATGCTATGATTTGCGTTTTTCTGAACTTTACTCGGCCTATGCAAAGCAAGGTGCAGAAATCATTTTGGTTCCATCGGCCTTTTTGGTCCCAACAGGTAAGGCGCATTGGCACACTTTACTTCGAGCTCGTGCCATTGAAAATCAAGCCTATGTTTTGGCTTCAGCTCAAGCAGGAAATCACAAGCAGATGCATCAAAGTTATGGCCATAGTCTTGCCATTGATCCATGGGGAGAGCTTTTAATCGACTTAAAAGACCAAAGTCCATCTTGTGCGTTGCTAGAACTCGATCTAAATCGAGTGCAAGAGGTTCGCCAAAAGATGCCGATGGCTTCTCATCGAAAAATCTAGACTCTATTGTCAAAAGCTTTCTCATAAATGCACCGATAGGTTAAGAGATGAGAATCTTTTTGTTTTTTCTTTTATTTGCACTATTTGTAGAGGCGCAAGAGAGCTCTGAATTAGAACTCATACCTCCCATTGCCCCGCAAAGATCAGACGGACTCGACAAACTCCCTCAAGAAAGTTTTGTCAGCGATGGGGGGCTAGAGTCTTGGTATGAAAAAGAAAAAAACTTTCAACCCGGCGGCTCTTCAAGTCCGAGGCAAAAGCTCGCAAACAAGAAAGCAAAAAAAAGAAGGCCAGCATCTAAAAAAAGAAGACCAAGAAGAAGGAAAAAATGAAAAAGTTTTTATTACCCTTAAGCAGTTTTTTTCTTTTGGTACTTTCTTCTATTGGTTTTGCCAATCGTGAAGATATACAGCACCGAACACGCAACCGTATCTATCCGGGCGGTCAAGACGTAGAGCCCATTGTTGTGCAAGAAGAGCTTAAAGAAGTAAAGCGAAAGTCAGATTGGGAGCTAAAGCAAGAATATCATCGTTCGATTAGTTCTGAAAAAGAGCAGCTTGAATAGGTTCAGTTCATTTTTTTCTGTTCAGCCACAATGCTTGTCAGTATTGTGGCAAAGATAGCCATAAAGCTTAAAAAGAAAACCACTCCAATTACAATCATAATTACAGCGACTATTCGGCCAGGATCGGTGACGGGAACAATATCTCCATAACCCACTGTTGAAACTGTGCATAGCGACCAGTAGACAGCATCCCAAAAGCGATTGACCATGGGATTTATACCTTTCTCAAAATAGTAAAAGGCATAAGCTCCAGAAAACATAAAAGAATTGCCGGCAATCGTAAGGTAAATCACAAGTGGGTTTTGCATAGCTTGTAAAAAGAGTCCAGAGTAATGAGGGATATGTTCTTTTGCTTTAAAAGATTCTCTATGCTTCACATGCCTATTCTATCGATTGCACAAAATGAGTCTAGAGAGATAGAGATTATTGCCGGCTTTAATGCTTTGCAGTGTTGATCTTGGCCCACTGTTTCTGTCATCTTCACGTATTGAAAATGAGGTGAGAATGAGTCAAGAAATCGAACGTGAAAGTATGGATTGTGATGTTCTAATTGTAGGGGCAGGAAGCGCAGGCCTTGCTTGTGCTATTCACTTGCAAAATTTGCTTGAGAAACACAATGCAGATGTGCAGTCGGGCAAGATTCAAGGCGAAGAAATTCCTGAACAAATGATTGTCGTTCTTGAAAAGGCTGCCGAAGTTGGAGCTCACTCACTCTCAGGTGCCGTCATGGACCCCACTTCGATTCGTGAGTTGATGCCTGATTATAAAGAGCAGGGCTGTCCTATAGATGCAGATGCGACTGAAGATGCAGTATACTATTTGACTGAATCTTCGAGTTTTAAATTGCCGATTACGCCGCCACCTTTTAAAAACAAGGGCAAACACATTGTCTCTATTTCTAAAGTCAATCGTTGGCTTGCTGAGAAGGCCGAAGAAAAAGGCATTAATATCTTTCCTGGATTTCCTGCCGTAGAAGCCCTTTATGATGATCAAGATCGGATGATTGGTGTGAGAACTGGAGATCGTGGTCTCGACAAAGAGGGAAATCAAAAAGACAATTTTGAACCAGGTATTATCATCAATTCAAAGCTTTCGATTTTTGCAGAAGGCACTCGCGGCTCACTCTTTAAACAAGTTTGTAAAAAACTAAATTTGCGCGAAGGTAAAAATCCTGAAATTTTTGAGCTGGGCACCAAAGAGATCATCCAAATGCCAGAAGGCACAGTAAAGCCCGGGCAAGTGATTCATACCGCGGGGTACCCACTGAAAAAGAGCATTGGCGGGTC
>CAZZCP010000047.1:8042-20606 GCA_964653235.1 uncultured Pseudobdellovibrionaceae bacterium
TTTTATTTATACCATTCCCAAGGATCAAATTATTGTCGGTTTAGTTGGTTATCTTGACACCAAAGACCCGATGTTTGACATGCACCGAGACTTGCAAAGATTTAAGCAGCATCCCTTTATGCAGAAAATGCTAAAGGGCGGAAAAGTTATCTCTTATGGCGGAAAGACTCTTCCCGCAGGCGGCTGGTACTCAATGCCAAAGCTCTATCACGACGGAATGATGGTTTGTGGTGATACGGCATCGATGGTGGATGTACAGAAACTAAAAGGCATTCACTTAGCACAAAAATCAGGAATGTTGGCTGCAGAGACGGCCCTAGATGCAATTCAAAAACAAGATTTCAGCTCAAACCTTTTGGCTCAATATGAAGTGAAAGTAAAAGAAAGCTTTGTGGGCCAACAGCTGCGACGAGTACGCAATTTTCACCAAACTCTAAGCATGGGAATGTTTAAGTCTCTACCTTTGATTGCTTTTCAAGAAATCACAGGTGGCCGTGGTTTTGTTGACAATATGAAAGTAAAACGAGATCTCGAAGAGACCCAAACTTTGAAAGAGGTTTGGGGAGATGAGGCTTTGAAAGCAAAAGAGCTGCAGCTGCCAAAACCTGACAATGAGCTCTTTTTTGATAAGCTTTCGAGTGTTTACATGACCGGTACCTTTCACGATGAAGATTCTCCGAATCACTTAAATGTCTTTGATAAAAATATTTGTAGCGATCAGTGTGAGCCTAAGTACAATTCTCCTTGCAATCATTTTTGCCCTGCCAATGTTTATGAGATGCAGCCCGACTCACAAGGAAAAGCGCAGTTGGTCGTAAACTACACAAATTGTATTCATTGTAAAACTTGTGATTTAAAGTGTCCTTATGACAATATTGAATGGACGGTTCCTGAAGGTGGGGGCGGTCCGCAGTATAGCATTACCTAAGGAGATTCAAATTGACCAAAGCAGAACTATTAGAACTTGCTGCTGAAGATTTGGCCGGTACAGCTGATTTTCAAAAGCTAAGAAAATTTCGTGATTTTTTCTTTTCACCAAGATCAAGCAAAGAAGGGCTTGCCGCTTTAAAAGAGCTTGGCGTGCAGAAAGTAATAGATCTTAAAACCCCCCAAGAAAATGAGGGCTTCACAGATAAAGAAAATGCTGTCTCTCTTGGTTTAGAATATCATAACGTACCGGTTGCTTCTTGCAGCACCTTATCGAAAGACAGAGTGCGTGAGCTCAATGAAATCCTAGAAGTTCATGAAGGTAAAAAAGCCCTGATCTATTGCGCATCTGGCAATCGTGCTGGTGCTTGGCTTGCTGCTCATCTTTTCTTTGATCACAATTTTAGTATAGAAGAAGCCATCTCAAAAGCCAAACAAGCTGGTGTTGACAAAGAGGCATTGATTGCCGATATGAGGGCTCACTTGGCCGAGCAGTCTTGATTATTTTTTGGTGTTTCCAGAGTGGTTGCGCCAATTTAACAAAGGATTGAGTCGGTAGCGATCATTCCACTTGCGCCAAAAACTGGCTTTGTGAATGTGATAAAGCCGACCATCGGGGCTGATTTTTATTTTCGGTGATTTTTCAAAGAGTCGAAAAAAAAACTTCATACTTTGTCACTCAAATAGGCTTTCATCTTTTTTAAAGCTTGAAAGCGATGTGAAATTTGATTTTTTTCGGCAGAACTGATTTCTGCCAGAGTTTTTTCAGATCCATCAGGAATAAAAACCGGGTCATAGCCAAATCCATGTGTTCCCTTTTGTGAAGTTGCAATGCTGCCTGAAAGACTTCCTTCAAAAACTTCTTCTTCACCATTGGGCCCCATTAAAACCAAACAGCAAACAAACCTTGCCTTGCGATTGGTGGTGCGAATTTGCAGCATCTTTAAAAGTTTCGCAGTATTTTCTTTATCAGAGGCATTTTCTCCGGCATAGCGAGCTGAGTGTATACCAGGCATATTATTAAGACCTTCGCATTCGAGTCCGGAATCATCAGCCACAACCCAGTCTTCATTTTTAAGGGCTTTGAGAAACTTTGCTTTGATGCGTGCATTGGCTTCAAAACTCTCACCATTTTCAGGAGGGGAGCTATAAAAAGAAAGCTCCTCGGTGCCTCGAACTTGAAAGGGAGTGTCTTCTAAGATTTGTCGTATTTCTTGTAGTTTGTGCTGGTTAGAACTTGCAAGCCAAAGATCCATTACATTTCCTTTAGAGAGAAAAAATCGCCAATTTGTTGTGCTTGAATTTGATTTAACTCCCGACAGGCTTGTTGTGCTAAATCATACATTTCATCCAGTTGCTTTTTAGAGAAAGCTTCACCTTCTGCTGTGCCTTGCACTTCAACGATTCCGCCTTTGCCAGTCATGACAAAATTCATATCGGTCTCCACGGCAGCATCTTCTTCATAGCAAAGATCAAGCAAAACGCGGTCTTCTTGAATGCCGATACTTACGGCAGCTAGGTAATCGGTGAGAGGGTTTACTTTCCATTCTCCGCGATCGATCATTTGCTTGGTGGCTAAAACCAAAGCCACAAAGCTGCCGGTAATCGCAGCGGTTCGGGTTCCACCATCGGCTTGAATTACATCACAGTCGACAATGATTTGTTTTTCTCCCAAAGCTTTCAAGTCGATAATCGATCGAAGGGAGCGACCAATTAATCTCGAAATCTCTTGGCTGCGGCCTGAGTTGGTGGCTCGATCTCGCTTTACACGGGTGTGAGTTGATCGCGGCAGCATAGAATACTCGGCGGTCAGCCAGCCTTCGCCGGTTCCTTGAAGCCACTTTGGTATTGAGTTTTCAACGCTCACAGTGCAGATCACTTTGGTTAGACCATAACTGACTAAAACAGAACCTTCAGCGTGGGCAATATAATCTGGAAGGATCTCTACAGCTCGCAACTCATCAAAATCTCGATTGTCTATTCTCATGCAATCAGATTAGTACCTAGCTTGTGCCTTGTCTAGGCTGCTTTTGTAGGCCTGTATTCCTTGGTAGATGCTTCGTGCCAGTTTGCGTTGGTATTTGGGATCTTGCATCCAAAGAACCTCTTTGGGATGACTTAGGTAGCCCAGTTCAATCAAAAGAGAGGGCATATTAACCGTTGAAATAACATGAAAAGGCGCTTGGCGAATTCGTAAGGCTTTGCGGCGAAAATTTTTGCGAAAGCTTTTTTCGAGGTATTTTGCAATTTTTGCACTTTCTCGAATGTATTGGCTCTTGGCCATATCGTCGAGAATGTGACCTAAATTACCGGAGTGTTTCTTGGCATACAAGGGAGGGCGAAAGAATTTTCCTTCTTCTTCACCAGAAGCATTCTCTTTCATTGCAAGATACATGCTCTCTTCATCAGGAGGCAGTTGGTTCTCAAAGTAAAACTCAGTACCACGGCTGCTAGGAATCGGAGAGCTATTGGCATGAATACTGAGAAATAAATCAACTTGCATTTTATGAGCAAGACGAGAACGATCACTGAGACTCAGGCTCTTATCTGATGACCTTGACAGACTGGCTTTGAAACTTGGGTCTTGATCAAAAAACTTTTTTAAGATTTTAGATACATCGAGAACGATCTGTGATTCTTTGACTTTGCCTCGAGTGGCTCCCGAATCAATACCACCGTGTCCTGGATCAATCATTAGGTGCATGGCAAAAACGGGGCTGGCAGCAAATAGCAGTAAAGCTTTCAACATAGAAATATAGTATTAAAAAAGCCCCTGCCAATGGAGAAAAAGCCATCTTTCTAGACAAATATCCCTGCTCCCATTAAGAGATAGAACATGACTAAAGAACTGAATTTGCAAGAGCTTGAAAAATGGGTGCATCAATTTGCCCAAGATCTTAAAGCCAGAGACCTTATTCTTTTGTCGGGAGAGATGGGGGCAGGTAAAACCCAATGGGTCAAATTTTTGTGCCAGGCTCTGGGTTGTGAACAAGCAAGCTCACCGAGTTATTCTCTTCACAATCACTATGAAAGCCCCAGTGGTTTGCATATCGAACATCTAGATTTTTATCGCTTACAAAGCAGGGAAGATTTAGAATCCATCGGTTTTTGGGATTTGTTCTCCTTAACAGAATCTATCATTTGTATTGAGTGGCCAGCTGAAGATTTATCCTATCCCAAAAACTGGAGACAGTTTTATATTCAACTTGAAGTTTTGGATTCACTAAACCGACGAATTCATTGTCAGCAAATGTGAAAAATTCACTTTTAGAGACTTCTCTTGAATGTAGGCTTAGCATTTGAGAAAGTCCAGGAATGCCAAAATTTTGCGCGACCACTAGCCAAGGCCTTCGAGATGCACTTTTGCAAGAGATGACAGAGCTTGGACTTAAAAAACTCGAACCTCATGGCAAACAAGTCTACTTTGAAGGAAATTGGAGAGATTGCTACAAAGCCAATCTTGAACTGGCCACTGCTAGCCGAGTTTTGTATTCGATTCTAGAGTTTCCTGCCTACACACCAGATGATATCTACCACAATGTAAAAAAACATGATTTCTCAAAATATATAGATCCTGAACAGAAGATCGCCGTTTTCTCTTCAGTCACTGATAGCGGCAAGATCAAAGACTCAAGTTTTGCTTCATTGAAAGTCAAAGATGCCGTGGTCGATCAATTTTATAGTAAATTTGATCGAAGACCTGATGTTGACAAAAACAATGCCGATCTTGCGATCTATTTGCATGTTCATAAGAACCAAGCTCTTTTGAGTATCGATACTTCAGGGCAGCCTCTATTTCAGAGAGCCTATCGAAAATCGACTGTAGAAGCACCGATGAAAGAAACCTTAGCTGCTGCCCTGGTTCGGCTTTGCGCTTGGGATCAAAAACTGACTTTGATCGACCCCATGTGTGGATCAGGCACACTTTTAATTGAAGCCGCGATGCTAGCCAAAAAGATTGCGCCCGGTAGTTTGCGCAAGTCTTTTGCCTTTCAAAAATGGAAAGGCTTTCAAGACGAAGTTTGGAATCAAGTGATTGAAGAATCTCTCAATAAAGAAATAGAACCTGAAATTGAATTGATCGGTTATGATATTAGTTCGCGTTCGATTCAGTCGGCCCAAGAAAATGCGATTGCAGCTGGAGTGGATGATATTGTTCGCTTTGAAAGACTCAAACTCATCGATTTAGAGGCGCCTGCTGCAAAAGGATTTTTGCTTACGAACCCCCCCTATGGTGAACGTTTGGGGGTGGAGCACAATTTGATCGATTTATACAAAGATTTTGGTTTTTTGCTCAAAGAGCGTTTTAAAGGCTGGGAGCTTTGGATGCTTTCAGGTAATCCCAATTTGACCAAAAACCTTGGTTTGAAATCTGAAACGAAGATTCCCGTAATGAATGGCGCAATCGATTGCCGCTTTCTGCAGTACAAGATCAAGTGACCGACCGCACAAAGCCAATCGAAATTGACTTTTTGCGATAACTCAAGCAATTCTTCCTGAAAATTATCCACTAAATGTATAAGGAGAAATCAATGATGGATTTTGCCTCCGCAGCCCCAATCGCTGGGATTATCGGTTTGTTTTTTGCTGGCTTGGCCTATTCTGGAATGAGTAAGCAATCCCCTGGAAATGATAAAATGAAAAATATTGGTGAGCAGATTCATCTGGGCGCCATGACCTTTTTGAAAGCAGAATATAAAATCCTATCTATATTTGTAGTGATCGTTGCAGGAGCCATTTCAGCCTTCTTAGGTACTTACTCAGCCATAGCCTTTGTTGGTGGCGCTGTATGCTCTGGCTTAGCTGGTTATATTGGTATGAAAGCTGCAACCAAAGCCAATGTTAGAACAGCTGCCGCGGCATCAGATCATGGTGAAGCAGCAGCTCTAAACGTAGCATTTCAAGGCGGCTCGGTGATGGGTCTATCTGTCGCAAGTCTTGGCTTAGCAGGGCTTGGTGGTTTCTTCTTTTTCTTTGTAAAGAATCCAGCTGATGCAGCGATTCTCTCAGGTTTCTCTATGGGTGCATCTTCAATTGCTCTTTTCTCGCGTATTGGTGGAGGTATCTTTACCAAAGCGGCTGATGTTGGCTCTGACTTGGTTGGTAAGGTTGAGGCTGGAATTCCAGAAGATGACCCAAGAAACCCTGGCGTAATTGCCGATAACGTTGGTGACAATGTGGGTGATGTTGCTGGCATGGGTGCGGATATCTTTGAATCTTATGTTGGTGCGATGGTCGCCTCGATTGCGATTGCAGCAACAATGAAAGCAAGTGAGATGAGCAGTTTGGTCGCTGCCGACAATGCAAGAAGTCTTCTTATGGGCTTGCCTTTGGGCTTGGCTGTGCTTGGTTTGGTGTCATCCCTTGTTGGAATTTTTGGTATGCAGATTTTTAAAAAAATGGATCCTGCAAAGGCTTTAAATCTTTCTCACTTGTCTGCCAGTATTGTTTTCTTAGTAGCAACCTTTGGAGTGACACAAACTCTTGGATTTAACTTTCAGATTTTTTGGGCTATCTTAGGTGGAACCATTGCCGGAATTGCCATCGGTCACATCACAGAGTACTACACAGCAAGCAAACCCGTTTTTCGTATTGCAGAAGCTTCAAAAACTGGACCAGCAACCAATATTATCACGGGTATTGCTGTTGGTTTAGAATCTTGCGCAGCTCCTCTTTTGATTATCTGTTCTGCGATTTACATCGCATTTGAAACAGCCGGTCTTTATGGAATCGCGATGGCTGCTGTAGGAATGCTAGCAACGGTTGGTGTAACCATGACTGTAGACGCTTACGGCCCAGTTGCAGATAATGCCGGTGGTATTTCTGAAATGGCCGGTCTTGGTCCTGATGTACGTAAAATTACAGATGGTTTAGATGCCATTGGAAACACAACAGCAGCCATAGGTAAAGGTTTTGCCATTGGCTCTGCGGCGCTAACCGCACTTGCTTTGTTTGTTGCTTATGGACAAGCGGTTGCATTTGCTCGTGGAGGTTCAGCACTAAGCATGGATTTAGCTTCACCCTATGTGATGATTGGTATTTTTGCAGGTGCTGTAGTTCCATTGTTTGCTGGTGCTTTGACTATGACCTCTGTAGGTAAAGCTGCCTCGCAAATGGTTGCTGAGATTCGTCGTCAGTTTCGTGAGATTCCTGGTCTTCTTGAGGGAACGGGAACTCCTGATACCGCCAACTGCGTAAAGATTTCGACCGAAGCAAGTTTAAAAGAAATGATTGCTCCTGGTTTGGTGGCTGTAATTGCTCCATTGATCGTTGGTTTCTTGTTGGGTGCTGAAGCGCTAGGTGGAATGCTCGCCGGGGCAACAATTGTTGGTGTCTCTTTAGCTCTATTAATGTCAAATGCTGGTGGCTCTTGGGATAATGCCAAGAAGTATATTGAAAAAGGGGATATTGAAGGTGAAGCCAAGGGTGGTGAAGCTCATAAGGCTGCCGTCGTGGGCGATACTGTCGGTGATCCGTTCAAAGATACAACTGGCCCAGCCATGAATATTTTGATTAAGCTGATGTCGATCGTTGCTCTTTTGATTGCTCCTTTGATCGCATAAGCTTGCAAATTGCAAAATGAATTCACTAAGGCTATCTTTGGATAGCCTTATGTTTTTTAAAGAGCTTACTTTTCCAGAGACTGCGGCGGCAGCCCAGAGATTTTCTGACTCTTGTTATCAGCACAAGCATGGCTTGCTCTTTTTTAAAGAAAAAAGTTTTACTCGATTGATTGTCGGTGATGCTTTTATGAAAAGCACTGCGAAACCTTGGCAGCGTAAAGAGCTTTTCGATGATTTTTACCAAGATAAAAAAGACAAACTGATTTGTGGATACTACCTAGATAGTGAACTGAAAGCGACTCAACTTAAGAGCTTAGCTTTGGGAGTGAGTCATATATTTGACTTAAAAAATTTTGGGTACAGCGGCAAAGAAAAAGAACTATTTCGCCGAGCCCGAAACAAAAAGAAACGAGAGAATTGGCAAATTCTGTGGGTGAAGCCCGAACAGCAAAGCCATTTTCAAGAACTTTTACGGACATTGTTTTCTTCATGGGCTAAGAAAAAAAAATTACATCTCGGTTACTTGTTGTCATCATTTGAAATGAACTTACAAAAACAGCAAATGGCTTTTGCCTTGATGAAAGACTCACAATGCATTGGTTTTTGCAGTTTTCATCCATACGGAGATCGAGGACTTGCATTAGATCATATTGTTTACGATCCACAAGTGAGCAGCATGGTTGCAGATGTTCTTTTAACTTCTGTATTGGAATGGGCAGCCATTCGTCACTACTCGCATTTTTCACTGGGCCTTAGCGCTTTTCATGGACTAACAAAAGGCTTTCACAAAGAGGGCTTTGTGATGTCTTTGCAGAAACTCTGTTTCTTTTATAACAGCAGTGGTATTTATCAATTTAAATCAAAATACTCTAAGAATCTGCAAAAACGCTTTCTGGTTTTTGATCCTCGTATCTCTGCCAGTTTTCAACTGGCGCTGCTTTCTAAAAATACTATCAAAGCCAATATGCGGCTTGAAGAATAAACCTAATCAGAATCAAATTGAAGTTCTAATCCAGGGAGGGGAAATGAAAACAGCAGTCATTGTTTTGCTATTTGTATATCTGCAATCAGCTTATGCCGAAAAAAAATATATAGTACCACTTGAGAATTTAAACTATGCCAAGTGGTCGGTAAAACCAAAGTTATTGGCTAAAAATCAAAAATTCGCAATTGTCGAGATGAAAAGTGATGAAGTTGAGAAACTTGCACATGGCATGCATTGGACAAAGAAAACTTGTGGAGGCTTTCGAGACATTCACTTTGATTTACAAAAGAAGTCTGTAAATTTTCAAAGTATTCTGCAGGCTGAGGGATTGAATCCAAAACTTGCAAAAAGAATCTACAATAGTAACAAGACTAGTAATCAAATTCTCTCTTATGTAAAAAAAGATAGATATGTTCAGAGCTTGACTCAATTCACCTCTTTTGACAATCGATCTGCAAATAGTAGTTTGGGAGTTCAAGCCATTCAATGGCTTAAAGACAAAGCCCAAGAGCATGCCCAAGCTCTACAAAGAGATGATGTTGAATTTCAATTTGTTAAAACACCTGGATATATACAAGATTCTCTATTCATTCGAATTCCAGGTTTGAATTCTGAATTAGAGCCTGTAGGTTTAGGTGGGCACATGGATACTTTTAATTACAACAAGCCGGGAGTAGACGATGATGCGTCGGGAAGTATTGCAAGCCTTGAGGTCTTTCGAGCCATTTTAGATTCGAAAAACTTCTTTCAGAGAAATTTGTATTTTTTCTTTTATGCTGCTGAAGAGAGAGGTTTGGTTGGCTCTCAAGCCATTGCAGAGATCTTTTCACAAAGAGGACAAAACTTTCATGGAATTATGAATCTAGATATGATCGCCTACTTACCGCAAGGTCAAACTCAAGACTTCTTCTTTTTAAGCGATAATAATAGCGATTCTTTAACTCAGTATACGATCCAATTGGCAAAGACTCATTTGGGGACGACAGATGAAAAAATCGGTTTCACGTCCTGCGGCTATGCTTGCAGTGATCATGCCTCTTGGTATCGAAAAGGTAACCCAACTGTGACTCCTTTTGAATCCTCAAGTAGCAATATGAATCGCAGGTTGCATACAGCAAGAGATACAATAAATGCGCTAAATATCGATCATGCTATGGGTTTTGTGCAATTGGCTGCTTTATTTATGTATGATTTGGGTATTTCTCAGTAATTACTTGTGACGGTACATGATCAGGCCGTGAGTAGGGTCATAAGGGGAAACGCCCACTGTGACCTTATCTCCAACAACGACTCGAATATTAAATCTACGCATTTTTCCGCACAATTTGGCTTGAATTACGACTTCATTTTCAAGTTGAACTTTATACAAACCGCCAGCGCCTGCATCGACAACACTGCCCTCTAATTGTGCTAAATCATCTCTTGCCATAGTTTCCTCTTGATTAGGTAAATACTTGATATTCGGCATATTGTCAAAAAAGATTGTTTTTTGTCTCAGGATTCTGTAATTGATTTCTTATGGCATTCAGCTTTGAAGATTTTTGTAAAACGGAACTCCCAAAAATTCCTTTTGCTTCCGTTAGATCAGTGGTTTCTCTATTAGAAGAGGGAGCAACCATTCCTTTTATTGCCCGTTATCGCAAAGAGAAAACTGGCAATTTGGATGAGGTTCAGGTTCGAGATTGTGGACTTGTAAAAGAAAAATATGATGAAACCCTCAAGCGTCAAATTTTTATTTTGAAAGAAATTGAAGGACAAGGAAATTTGACCCCTGAATTGAAAGCAAGAATTGAAAAAAGCTTTGATTTGGATCAGCTCGAAGAAATCTATCGACCTTTTAAAAAGAAAAGAAAAACCAAAGCCACTGTGGCTCGCGAAGCTGGAATCGAACCTTTTGCCAACTGGATTTGGTCACTGGCTCAAGGTGAAATCGACGACAAAACGGCACTTGAGGTGAAGGCTAAAGATTTTCAAAATGTCGAGGCTCAATTTGTTACTTACGATCAGGTTTTAAAAGGGGCACAAGACATCTTGGTAGAGAGACTTAGCAATGAATCAAGCCTGCGTGATTTGGTTCGTGAAGATCTTTGGAAGTCGGGCAAAATCATTAGCAAGAAAACCAAAAAACTAAAGGCGACTTCTAAATTTGCTACTTATGCTGACTATACTGAAGATTTAAAAAACCTATTGCTTTCTAAAAACTCTCATCGATATTTGGCTGTACGTCGCGGCTGGAAAGAAGCCGAGCTTGCTGTCACCATGGAGGGCAATCCTGAAAAAATGGAAGCTGCTTTTTTTCAATTTGCTTGTAAGAAGCCAGAGTCTCAGGCGGCTAGTTTCTTAAAGCAGTGTGCAGAGCTGTCGTACAAAGGCTATGTTTTGCCTTCTATCAGCAATGAAGTTCACAAAAAATTAAAAGAAACTGCAGATGAACACGCAATTTTGGTTTTTTCAGAAAATGTTAAGAAACTTCTTTTGGCCTCTCCTTTTGGCTCAAAATGTGTACTAGGAATCGACCCTGGAATTCGCACGGGATGTAAATTAGCATTGATCGACAATGCAGGAAACTACCTCACCAATACTGTGATTCAAATCAAAGGCGATAAAGCAAAAGAAGAAACCAAAAAGCTATTTTCTGAACTTTTAGAAAAAGTCACTGTTGAAGCCATTGCGGTGGGCAATGGAACCAATGGTCGTGAGACAGAAAAATTTATCAAAGAGGTTTTAAAAGAAATTAAAAAAGATGTCCCTGTCGTTTTGGTCAATGAAGCCGGCGCCAGTATTTACTCGGCATCGGATGTGGCTCGAGAAGAATTTCCCGATTTAGATTTGACCGTAAGAGGGGCCATCTCGATTGCTCGAAGACTGCAAGACCCTTTGGCTGAATTGGTTAAGATTGATCCGAAGAGTATTGGTGTTGGTCAGTACCAACATGATGTTTCGCAGACCAAACTCAAGAAGAATTTGGAGTTTGTGGTTTCATCTTGTGTAAATAATGTGGGTGTAAATCTTAACACTGCGAGCGCTCCCTTACTATCACATATTTCAGGAATTGGTCCTGCTCTAGCGCAAAATATTGCCGACTATCGTAAAGCAAATGGTTTGTTTGAAGATCGTGATTCACTCATAAAAGTCAGTCGTTTTTCAGACTCTGTATTTCAACAGTGTGCAGGCTTTTTAAGAGTTCCTAATAGCAAGAACCCTCTCGATAAAACTGCAGTTCACCCTGAATCCTACCAAGCTGTTAGAGATATGGCTAAAGACTTAGATCTGAATATTGGTGATTTGATGGGGGAGAGCGCCAAAAAACTTTTAGATTTACGTACCAAGTGGGCTGAAATTGTTGGTGAGTTCACTTTTCAAGACATTGTTGATGAACTATCAAAACCTGGCAGAGATCCTCGTGGAAACTTTGAACCGGTTCAGTTTCGTGATGATATCCATAAAATTGATGATCTGAAACAAGATATGATCTGCCCGGGAGTGGTCACCAATGTGACTAACTTTGGTGCCTTTGTGGATATTGGTGTTCATCAAGATGGTTTGGTGCATATTTCTGAGTTAAGTAATGAATTTGTTAGTGATCCTAGGCAGGCAGTCAGTACAGGTGACACAGTCAAAGTGAAAATCTTGAATGTCGATGTAGAGAAAAAGCAAATATCTTTGAGCATGAAGCTTACGAAAGAGAAAAGTTCAAAAGTCTCTGCTTCGAAGAAAAAAAGATCAAAGGCAAATCTTAAAAATTCGAAGGCGAAAGGACCCAAAGGCAAAGGTCCAAAGCCTTCTCATAAACCCAAAGGCAATCAGAAGCCCTTTAACAATCCATTTGCTGACCTGATGCAACTCAACAAGAAGTAATTATTTCAACAAATTCAGCAAAGCCCAATCCTTGATTTTGATTGCAAATATAAGTCGGATAGTTTGTTAATTGAGATTCAAAGTCTTTAAGGTTTGCAACGCCAACACTATGTTGAAAATAAGCAAACATGGGCTCATCATTCGGCGAGTCACCAACAAAGGCAGAGTACTCTTTGAGTTCATCTTCAGAAATTTTCAGTTCTCTCTCTGCTAAAAGCCGGCACATGCTGA
>CAZZCP010000048.1:0-20510 GCA_964653235.1 uncultured Pseudobdellovibrionaceae bacterium
GGTAGACCATTGCTGCCACCAGCATTGACATAAAGAGCTTGGCATATACTGGAACCGTGGCGATTCCAAAAACCGGCCATAGCATAAAGAAAACCGAAACGCGCACTAAGATGAGTGCGTAAGCTAAAAATTCGGCTTCATTAAAAGCGTAAATCGCTCCCATTTTACCTCACTATACTTGAGATATTCTCGATCAACTCAATCGTAAATCTCGACATCTCATCAATCATCCAGGGGCCGGCAATTACCAAAACCACTCCAATGATTAAAATCTTAGGAATGAAAGTCAGAGTTGCTTCGTTGATTTGGGTAATGGCTTGAAAAATACTCACCATCAGACCAATCACTAGGGAGGAAATCAATAGAGGTGCTGCAATCAATGCTGCGATTTTAACCGTCTCTCTTCCAAGGTTCATCACCATATCTTCGTTCATACTTACCCAAAACTCTTAATCATCGAGCCCACCAAGAGCCCCCAACCATCGACCAAAACAAAAAGCATAATTTTAAATGGCAAAGATACTATCACTGGCGGAAGCATCATCATCCCCATAGCCATCAAGACACTTGCCACCACCATATCAATTACCAAAAAGGGCAAGTAAATAATAAAACCAATTTGAAATGCCGTTTTGAGTTCTGACAAAACAAAAGAGGGAATCAAAACACTAGATGGAATATCTGCTCTAGTCTTAGGTGCCTCTAGCTTTGCCAGACGAACAAACAAAGAGAGATCTGTATCTCTTGTTTGATTGAACATAAATTTTCGAATGGGTGCCATTGCTTCGTCATAGGCATGATCTTGTGAAATCTGACCATTGAGATAGGGCTGTAGCGCTAGATCATTCACTTGGTTGAAATAAGGGCGCATAATAAAGAAAGTTAAAAAAAGTGATAGCCCAATCAAAAGCTGATTGGGAGGCATCGATTGCGTTCCCATTGCCTGTCTTAAAAAAGAGAAGACTACAATGATTCGAGTGAATCCTGTCATCATAATCATAATTGCAGGAGCCAAAGTCAGTACTGTTAAACCAATAATAATTTTCAAAGTATTGACAACATCTTGCGGTTTTTCATAGCTTTGAAATCCAAGATTTACATTGGGTAAAATTAAATTCTGCGCCTCTGCGGCTTCAATCCCCACAAACAAAACTGCAAGACTGGCCAATATTTTCTTCACTACAGCTGCCTCATATTCTTTAATCGATCTGATACCAAGTCTTTGATTCCAGTCAGTGCAAACTGATCTTCTTCTGCTTCAGGAGCATCTATTTTTTGATCTGCATTGTAGAGTGAATCAGTAAAAGTGTTTTCTATCTCTGGAACTTCTTCTTCTAAAAGTGCTAAATCTTTTATATGTGTAATTGTATGATCTGTGACCCCGATTAAGATCGATTCCCCTGCAATTCGAACCACAGCCAAACTCTTTTTGGGACCTAAATAATGTTGAGTAATTACCTTGATTGACGTACCTGGATTCGCAATTCGCGACTTTTTCCACTGGCGAAGTCCAAAAAAACCAAAGACACTTAAAACTGCCAAAATGCCAAGGCTGTAAAGTAGACGCTTCCAAAATGAAGACTTGGCTTTGGCTTTTTTAGGCTCTGTTTTTAAAAAAACAGGAATTTCATATTCTTTCTTGTTTTCATCCGTTTTTGCTATTGCCTTTGGCTTAGGTTCCGAAAAATCAGCAGCAGAAACCTTAAGCGCGTTCTTCTCAAATATTGGTTTAGTCACTTTTTCAGGCATCGCTCCGCGCCCATCTTTGACCTCAACAATCATGCGATTGTCAAAAAGGTTTACGGATACACG
This sequence comes from uncultured Pseudobdellovibrionaceae bacterium, assembly GCA_964653235.1. Lineage (GTDB taxonomy): Bacteria > Bdellovibrionota > Bdellovibrionia > Bdellovibrionales > UBA840 > CAZZCP01. Next base: position 1,813 of record CAZZCP010000048.1, read on the forward strand.
TTCTTTAAAGTCTTCTGCCGTAAACTGCTCTTTGTAGTTAATTCGCATTCTAAGCAAATCATCTTTTAGCTGGTAAGTATAAAGATTCTTAACTCTTTCATCTTCTATCGAAGTAAAGCGTTTCTTGTTTGCCAACTCAGCACCACTTAGATCTACCTGAATCGTTGAATTGATAAACTCCAATGAATAGGTATCGGGCACCTTTTGGTCAAAAATGTATTCGACCAAAAAGCGATCACCTTGTTCTGAGTGTTCAATTTCTTTTAACTCAAAGGCCTGCAATAAAAATGGAATGAACAGAAATAAAAATTTCACAACTACCTCAATTGTTGTACTCGCTCCATGGGAGAGATAATGTCAGTAAGGCGTACGCCAAACTTCTCGTTCACCACTACGGCTTCGCCGCGGGCAATCAACTTATCGTTGACTAGAATTTCAAGTGCCTCACCTGCGAGTTTATTTAGCTCGATTACCGATCCTTGGCCTAGATTTAAAAGGTCACTCACCATCATTTTAGTTCGCCCAAGCTCTACTGTAACTCGAAGTGGAATATCTAAGATCAAATCGAGATTGCGGTCTTTTTTTTCTTCATCAGATAGAGTCTCTTTCGGAGCAGCTTGTGCGGCAGCTTCTGCTCCACCACCAGCACCAAAGGGATCCTCATCTGCACTTGCTTCTGCTGCCATTGCCTCTGCGAGTGATGCTAAGTCTTGATCATCTGACATAAGACCTCCTTTATTCTTGTCCTATATTCTTAGTAATCTGTACGGCGACGTTTCCATGACTAACGCCGTAAAATGCTTTGTATTTTCTTGCTTCTTCTACCTGTACGTCGAGCTCGCCAGTTGCATCTTGCTCAAGAGGAATGACATCACCGACTTTTAAGTTCATCAGTTCACGCAAAGAGATTTCAGTTCTTCCAAGCTCCACCAATACTTCAATATTGGTTTCTAACAATTGGTGACGAATAATCGATGACCAAAGTTTTTTATCAGTTTGGTCTGATTCGACCTGAAAGCCCGAAGATAGCTTCTGCTTGATTGGTTCAATGGTCGAATAAGGAATAACAATTGTAATGGTTCCATTTGCATTTTCGAGCTCAACATCAAAGGTTGATGCCACGACAACATCTGTGGGTGGAACAATACCCACAAACTGTGGATTGATCTCGGTACGAACAAAGGAACAATCAATTTTCGTAACTGAAGACCAAGCGCTTTCTAAATCATCGATTGCCAAATCGACTACTCGGCGAACAATCGAGAGCTCAATGGGTGTAAAGTCTTTGCCCTCAATTTTTGTATAGGGACGATCTGCTCCACCAAAAAAACTATCTACGAGTGCATAAGCAAGTTTGCTTTCAATCACCAAGAGGGTTGATCCACGAAGAGCATTGAATCTTAAAACCGACATACAGGTTGGCATAGGAAGAGTATTGATGAATTCTCCAAACTTTAAAAAGTCTGTACTTGCATGGTTGATCGAGGCGATTTTTCTTAAGGCATTCGACAATGAGACTCGAAACACCCGCATGAATTTCTCATAAATAACATCAAGCTGAGGAAGTCGTCCGCGAATAATACGATCTTGGCTAGTAAGGTCATAGACAACGACATTTTGATCAGAGTTCGATGCCCCTCCTAGACCTAAATCGAGACCTCCGCCGACTGCTGCATCGGCACCATCTTGCCCCTCTTCAAACTGACCATCTGATACGGCGGCTAATAGGGCATCCACTTCGCTTTGTGAGAGTACCTGACTCATTCTCTTCCCCTAGTTGTAAAAGAATTCTGTAAAAAGAATTCTCTTTACCTTTCCCTTGGTTAAAAAGGAGTTCACTGTGTCTCGAATTTCAGTTCTTAAAAAGTTTTTACCCTCTTTCGTTGATACCTGGTCATAGGTTTTACTCGATAGTAAAATCAAAATGATGTCTCGAATTTGCGGTTTTCTCTTCTCGATCTCTTCTTGAACTTCGGTGTTCTCAACTTCTAGAGACATAGTGATTTTCATCAATTTGCGGCCTTTGGCCCCAGCAAGGTTGACCAAAAAAGTTTCAAGGGGCACCAACTGACCAATCAGCTCTGTTTCTTCTTCGCTGACAGAGGTATCAATATCTTGAATATCAGGATTGGCTTCATCTGCGCTTTTATCTAAAAAGAGCATCACAGCAATCGCAGCTACGACCAAGGTGTTGATTACCATCATAAGTAATGGAACGATCGATTTTTTCTCTTTTTTGGGCTTGGCCTGCTCTTCTTGAACTTCGGCTTGAGCCTCTTCATTTTCTTCAGCCACAGCTTCCTCCTTGATGCTGCCTGGGCAAAGTAAAACTCTGCAATGAAAAATAGAGCAAGTTAGGTGCCAATTTTGCTGGCGGGAGAAAGGTCTGAAAAACCAAACCTTAGTTGATGAAATTTGATGCAATTTTCTCTGCTTTTTGACTATACAGCACTTGGTCGAGGTCAGTTTTTTGACTCTTTGAGAATTTCAACATACAGGATATGCTTGTCAATAGTGGCTTTGCAGCCAATAATTTGACCCATTTTTTTCAAGCAGCTATAGTTTGTAAGGTCAGGATGACGCATGGGGAGGTCTTAAATGCGTAACCAAAGGGGCGGTTCTACTACCGAAGTTCTATTGAAATTTGTATTGGTATTTGTCATTTCACTATTTTCATTTGCCGTTGGAACATTCGTTGGACAACAGTTCAGTGAAAGCCAACAAAAAATTGCATCTATAGAAAAGGCAACTACAGATAGAGGAACCGCATCGATTTCTCCCGATGCTTTTGACATTAAGCCAAGCAGTGCTTTAACCGATGCCGATGTAGATTCTATTGCTGAAGAGTTCTCTGAAACCGAAGATAGCAGCTTACGAGACATGATCGAAAACGATCAACTCGACAAAGAAGTTTCAGAAGCTTTGAAAGAGATTGAAAATCGCGAATCAGAAAAATTAGAACAAGCAAAGCAAATGGAAAAGAATGAAGACTTAGCTGACAAAATTGCTAAGAATGAAAATCCTTTGCCTCAAGTAAAGGACGATGGTCCCAGAATTCCATCTTCTTTGCCCAAAGCCGTAGCTCCACAAAGCATAGGAAAGTTCACTGTTCAAGTAGCTTCTTACAAAACAGAGGACGAGGCCAAAGAGTTTGCCGAAGGTTTAAAAACTAAAGGTTTTAGTGCTTTTTATGTTCCTGCGAAAATCAAAAGCCAAACTTGGTACAGGGTTAGTGTTGGCTTATTCACATCTCAGTCCGAGGCCATGCAACACAAAGCAAAGCTCTACAAAACCGCGAATCTCAAGGGTTTTGTCGCCAAAATTAGACAGTAAGCTTTCTTTTATTCGAAAGTTAATATTTCACTAGCTGCTCCCTTTTATTTCACTTCGGACGTCCGTCCGCAATCACTAAATATATATAATGTTTCGTATATTCTGTCCGAAACGGATGAAAATTTGGTGCAGCTTCGGACAAGTTTCCTAGGTCATTGAAATCAGAATTTAATTTTGCAAAAAAAGTGAAATAAAAGGGAGCAGTTGGTGCCTAATTCTATTGCAAACCACTCACTCTCGGAGATGATTTAAATTCTTTTATGTAGTTGATGCATGCTTTTTGGGAAGGGCTCCTCTTTTGAGGGCCCTTTCTTTTTATTAGATCATTTCGCAATCTTCCAAAGTCCAAAAACGATGCTCCGTCTTATCACCTTCAATCAATAGAATAGACAAAATACCTTTCAGCGTTTCGGCTTTTAATTGAAACCAAAAGTCTAAGTAATGATCTTTGCCCTCTAAAATACAATCTGCATCAACCTGCCAAAAACCATAAGCAAGACCGCTGGTATTAGGAGCACATTGAGTTGGGTAAAATCCGGCGCGGGTTCCGGCCTCTAGCGAATAGACAATCTCACTCTCTGCTTGGTAGCGCTTAAAAATTTCGATTTGTGTTATTCTTTCTGCTTCAATCTGAGCGACCAAGCGATCTGCATCGAGACTGCAAACCAGTTGCTTTGCAAAGACGGGTAAAGAAATCAATATTAAGAAAATACATTTCATTAAGACTATTCTTAGGCCAGTGCAAAGATTGAATCAATAGCTTTAATTAATCTTGCCGGTAAAGCTGCGTCGATTGCCGTCAAAGTTTTCATCGACTTCTGTTTTTAGAGTTTTGCCATCACGAAAGTATTCCCAAAAGTCGGGTTTGCCATCGCCATTGCGATCTCTTTCAATGCGGCGAAGCTCCCCCTTATAGAAATACTTACTCACACAGATACGGCCATCTTTTAGCTGTTGCTTGGTTTCTTTACCGGTTTCTGGATCATACTCGGTAACCACATAAGTTTCGCCCTTTGCATCATTTAAAGATTCAACTTTAATCATCTTTCCTTTACGAAAGTGTTTGACTAAATCGATGCTCTTATCGTCATCCAAATCAAAAAGCTGCAACAAAAGCTCTTTTTCATCTTTGCTGATTTTTTTAAACAGCACATAGGTGTCAGGATTGCCATCAGGATTGTTTTTTGGAAGAGCATCTTTTGAAATGAGCTGATAGCTCTGATCTAAATCTTCAATGTATTTGTTAAAATCTAGCTTTTCACTTCCGCATACCGGAAACTTAAGATCGGGGCTTGCCATTGAAAGAGTTGAAAAAAACAAGAGCAAAATCATTAGCATAGATCTATTCTAGCGAGATAACTCGTAGCATTCTAGCTCGAATTTCAAGTGGGTCTGTGTATACTCGCGTCATGTCAGAAATAGCTTTTTTAAATGATTTGAACCCGCAGCAGCTCGATGCCGTCCATACTTTAGACGGGCCACTTTTGATTTTAGCTGGTGCCGGTTCTGGTAAAACCAGGGTTTTAACCTATCGCTTTGCCAATTTGATTTTGCAAGGTATGACAGCACCTGAGAATATCTTAGCGGTTACTTTTACCAACAAGGCCGCAAAAGAAATGCAGTACAGAGTGAGTAAAATTTTAGACTCGATGAATGTGATTATGGAAGACTCTCTTTGGATCTCGACCTTTCACTCAATGTGTGCACGCATTTTAAGAAAAGATATTGATCGAATTGGCTACAAAAAAAGCTTCTCGATTTATGATCCTGCGGATCAGTTAAGCCAAGTCAAAAAAGTTTTAAAAGCTCTCAATATCAACGAAAAAATCTACCCAGCTAAAAGTTTTCGCTCTCGTATTTCGAGTGCAAAAATGATGGGACTGCTGCCTGAAGATATACCCCAACAAAAATTTCATGTGATGGACAAAAGATCTCTAGAAGTCTATAGCTCCTATGAAAGAGAAATGAAGGCTGCAAATGCTCTCGACTTTGATGATTTGCTTTTAAAAACAATTTTTCTGTTTGAACATGCTAGTGATATTTTGCAAAATTACCAAAATCTATTTCAATATATTATGATTGATGAGTATCAAGATACAAATCCCACACAATATCGATTGATTCAATTGTTGGCAAAAACCCACCAAAATCTTTGTGTTGTAGGAGATGAAGATCAATCGATTTACTCTTGGCGCGGGGCTGATATTCAAAATATTCTTTCTTTTGAAAAAGACTTTCTAGGAGCAAAGACCATTAAGCTTGAGCAAAACTACCGCTCAACTAGAACCATTGTTGAGGCAGCTAGCCATGTGATCGCTAAAAACACTCAGAGAAAAAACAAAGTACTCTTTACAGAAAATGACGAAGGCGATGCAATAGTCGTTCGTGAAGAACTCGATGAGTATGGTGAAGCTAAGTTTGTGGCTCAGAGCATTCAAGGAATTTTACAAACCACAGAAGCAAAAGCCTCAGACATAGCAGTTTTTTACCGAACCAATGCTCAATCTCGGGTTCTTGAAGAACAAATGCGCAGTTTTAATATTCCATACAAAATTGTAGGAGGATTGAAGTTTTACGATCGAATGGAAATCAAAGATATGCTCTGCTATTTGCGTTTGATCGTCAATCCAACTGATGATGCCGCTTTTCGACGCATACTCAATGTACCCGCCCGTGGAATTGGTAAAAGCACACTCGAAAAGATTGAAACCTGCGCCATTGAAAAACAAATTTCTTTGTTGAGTGCGGCCGAAATTGCAATTCAAGAAAAGCGAGTGCACACAGGAGCACAAAAAAAGATTCGAAACTTTTTAGAATTAATCACAGAACTCACAGATAGCGCCTCTCATTTAAGGCCCACAGAGTGCTATCATATGGTTCTCGATAAAACTCAATACGTTGAGAAGTTAAAATTAGAAGATACTCCTGAGGCTCAGGCTCGAATTGAAAACTTAGAAGAGTTCGACAATGCTTTGGTAAAATTTGAAGAAGAGCGAGGCGATGAGGCAAATTTAGTGCAGTTTCTCGAAGAAATGTCATTGATTTCAGATGCTGATCAAATACCTATTGATGAAGACTGCGTATCGATGATGACTCTTCATATTTCTAAAGGCCTAGAATACCCCTATGTTTTTATTGTTGGAGTTGAGGAGGGAATCTTTCCTGGTTCACAAGCCATTGAAAGTGCCGATCTCACCGATATGGAAGAGGAGAGACGACTTGCCTATGTTGGTTTTACTCGCGCCGAAAAACAACTGGTCTTAGTGCATGTGCAAAGACGTCGTATTTGGGGAACCACACACTTTCACGAAGCGAGCCGCTTTATTCATGAAATTCCTGATGATTATATTTTAAAAAGTTCAGCTGTTTACGCCAGACCCAAATCGAGCTTGCAGAAGGCCTACAAAAGCTATCAAGAACAAGAGTTTGAAGACTTTAGCCAAGAGCCTGAGAGTGGTATGAGTTTGCGCGAAGGCTATCGAGTTCGGCATCCTGCTTTCGGGGTGGGTACTGTTCATGAAATCAATGGATCGGGAGAAGATGCCAGAATTTCTATTTTGTTTCAAGATGATCGCTTGAAAACTTTTGTGGCTAAGTATGCCCGTCTCGAGCGGATTTGATTTCTTGCCACTCTTTTATATAGTCTTCAATACCTTGCGGTTTTTCTACTTTTAGCGGACTGATGTAATCGGCCCGAACTCCGTCCCAACCGACAAAAGATCTCTTATTTTTCTCTTGGGCAACTTCAAAGTTAGGTACATAGTAGGCTTTTCCGCCGCCATCAGGAATATCAACTGAAAGATTTGGCATTGCCAGGCCCGACATATGTCCCCAAAGCTCTCTTTGAATCTCTAAACTATCTTCAATCGAAGTGCGCAAATGATCTGTACCCTCAGATGGATCGCACTGAAACATATAATAGGGCTTCACTCTTAATGATAGAAGTCTACGGCTCAATGCCTGCACCACAGCGGGATGATTGTTGACCCCATTGAGCAGCACCATTTGGTTCATACAAGGAAAGCCATTGTCGACCAGTTTACGAATCGCCTCGGCAGCCTCTTTGGTGAGCTCTTTGGGATGATTAAAATGCAGCATTATATAGATAGGGTGATGTGCTTTTAGTTTTTGAACTAACTCATCAGTAACTCGCATCGGACAAACCACAGGCATTCGAGTGCCAATACGAATCAAATCAATGTGCTCAATCTGCTTAAGATCTAAAATGATTCTCTCTAAAATACTATCTGAAAGCGTGAGCGGATCACCTCCGGATAAAATCACTTCGCGAATTCCCTGAGTCTCATTGATATATTCGATGGCCTCTTGGTACTCACTCTTTTTAGCAAAAGCTTGTTCTTTGCCGGTAAAGTGCTTGCGGGTACAATAACGACAATAGACCGAGCAGATATCTGTAACCAAAAATAAACAACGATCTGAATAGCGATGAATGATTCGAGAACGTGGATTGTTGTTCTTTTCGCCCAGCGGATCAAGCATCTCTTGGGTATCACTGCTGTGCTCCTTTTGATGGGGCATTAAAATCTTGCGAATTGGGCAGCGCGGATCTTTGGCATCGGCAAGCTGGGCATAATACGGAGTTGTGCGAAACTGAAAGAGATTAGATGCTTGCTCAAAAACAGCTGCTTCTTCGGCCTGCAGATCAAAGTGCTCGGCAAAATCCTCTTTGTTTTTTAGAGCATGCTTCATTTGCCACAACCAAGAATTCCAGTCGCTCGCTGCCACTTTTGGAGGGGGTTCAATTGTTGAAAAGCGGTATGCCATAGGTGCCCTAAACTGTCTGTTTGCCGTGTTTAGTTTTTTTACACCGGCAAAGCAATGAAATCATTGAGTTTTTTTTCATGATCCTGGTTGAGCGAAAGCAGTTGTACAGTCATGGCTTCGCTGATGAACTCAACAATACATCAAAAAACCTATGAATTTCAATATTTTATCGATTTTTCAGCCAACTGGCTTGGCATTTGGAATAGATAAAAGCTGAGAGAGAGTAAAACCTACAAGGAGAAAAAAATGAGCAAACGAAACAAAATTCTAAGCCTAGCGCTATTCGTGCTTATGGCATTGAATAGCTCATGGAATACAGAGCCACAAGAGGGAGAAATAAGTCTCGCTACAATCTCAGTCGATGCATCTGGTAAAGAGATTCGAAAAAGTATTAATACTGGTAAAGTAACCTCAGTCCATCTCAATACCAGAGATCTGGGTCTAGATGGTGCTGGTTGGATTAAAGTCGATGTGAGAAAAAGAGGTACTGGCAGTAGCGCTGGAGCTTCCTCAAATGGGGCTTTCAATGTTGCCCCGCAACCTGCTGCAGGCACAAGCACCCCAGAATCGATTGAAATTGTAGATATTCGCACAAGTCACGGATTAGAAGCTTCCGTTCCGGTGATCGACTGTGATGATTGCTTAGAAGAGTATTTTAGTGAATTGATTGTAAACATCGATAGTATTACTACCAATCAAGATCTAATTGACCGTATTGAATCGGTTTTTAGAGACACATTAGATGACAAGATCGAAGAAGAAAAAGAGCGGCAAGAAGAAGAAGAGCGGCTTGCAGCTGAAGAAAGACAGAGAACTTGTGACTACGAAGGTGAAGAAGCCATAATATGTATGGATGATCGAATGAGTGATCTTAGAAGACTTGCAAGGCAAAACTGCCGCGAACCTCGTGGATATTCTAGTAGAAGATCTACAAGGCAAGAGTCAAGAACTCGTGACCCCGGTAGATCTAGTCGAGGAGCTGCCAGAGGCAATGACCCCGCTGAAATAAAATATCAAGCCCGCCTTGAAGAATATGAAACCTGCGTCATAGAGCGAGATGAGGCACAAGATCTTATGTTTGTCTTTCAAGAAGAAATCGCTCTTGCTGCCGATGATCGCGTTCATGAACTAATGCAACTTGCTAGCGATCCACATGCGCGTCGTCAGTTCAATGAGTTAAGCCGTGATACTCGTGACTACCTAAGAGATTTTGACAGAGGAAGCTCTTTTCGTAGAACCTTTAATGCAATCTTTAGTAGTGAGGGAGAATACTTAGGCCGTCAACAAATGATCTCACAATTGCAAATGGCTGAAATGGAACTGACTCAAACGCAAAGACTTGCACAAGAATATCAGAGACAATCACAGCAATTGCAGCAAAGAGCACAAAGCGCGCAAAATCCTCAACAAGCCATGTTTTATAACCAACAAGCAATGAACTTACAAAACCAAGCACAAAATCTGCAATGGACTAACTTTTATACCGAACAACAAGTTCAATCGGGAAGAATGTATTTGCAAAATCAATCGCTCTACTACAACCCGGCTATGGTTCTTGCATCTCGAGTCGACCGTGACGGTAGAGGTGGCTTAACTGGTGACATTGCCAATGACTTGTTAGCGCGTCACCGTCAGCTCGATACTTGCATTGGACCAAGTCTTGGCTTGGGCAATCCAAGTCAAAACCAAGCCGTAAGTTCAATGCGCAGCGGGTGTTCTTTCGGACAAGCAGGATATTCAAGAAACTATGCTGCCGTTGCCGGTACTGGATTTAGTTCTTCACTCATCGGTACTCAAGGGCGCAATGAAAACATCAACTTTGATAATCTCTTCAACAGCAACCTACCCGGATACGCTAGCAATAACCCCATTCTTAATACCGGAACCAATGTTCCTACTGCTTTAACAGGAATGAGCTTATTTTCTTCTAGAATTTAATCTTTATCCTAAGGCTCATTTTCTTTGGCACGAGATTCCTACTCTCGTGCTTCTTTATTTTCTTTAGAAAAAGGCTTTTTTACCGCCCGAATCGCTTTGCCGCCGTAATCAAAAGTAGACTCGCCTAAGCTACCGGCCTTATTTGCAAAATAAGCCAACCATTGATCAACCTTTAGTTCTAAGGCGACAAAGGCTTGCACAAAGGGCTCTCGGCCATTTCCACCGCGAATCTCGAAGCGAATATTTGCTCTCTTATGAAGGTGCCGTGTAAAACCATAACCAATTCCATAGAATAAGTCTTCACTATTGCCTTCATCTTGCGACGAGAGCATAACGCCAGTAAACAAGCGAACCACTTGTGACCAGGGGCTAGGAAAGTTGACAAACTGCCACCGAAGACCAGGAAAAATATAAGTATTGTTCTCAAAATTCGTTCCAGAAGAAGCGATATGAAAATCAATAAACTGCTGACAGCTCTGACTACTTGAAAAGATGCAAGTACTTATATGTCTGCCAACATCAAAGCCAAGCCAGTATTGATTGGATTCATCTATTTTTATACTGCCAAACTCAAAACTGTAATCCCATTTAGAGGGTACATAAGGGTGAGTTCCAACATGAGGATAATAGCGTTTTTTGCTTTTATTATAGAATTTGTCTTCCCATTTTTTATATTTTTCAAAGCTCAACGTACCCTTTTTCTCTTCACGTTCTGTCAGCTTTTCCATATACTTCTTTTTACTGATTTTTTTTGCTTCTAGTGTAGAAGACAGAAGTAAACAAAGGACAAGGATTAGGTATTTACACATTCCACCTAAAAGTTCACTACAGCTTTGAGTGAAAGTCCATAGGTAGATTCATTGGCTTGATCTAAAGCAGAACCATACTTGAAGGCATCACCTGTAAACAAATAGGCTGCTTGCCCGCGGAGCAAAAAGCGATCATGAGGCTTATATGTAACACCAATGTCCCACTCAAAACCTAGATCTTCAGCTACATCTGTACCAAGCGGATCATCATTGAGTTGGGCATAGATAAAGCGCGTATCAAAACTCCACGTATCAGAGGCCCTGTAAACAGCACCAGGCGCTATATAAACAGCATTACCAATACTTTCAGTATCAACATTCGTGTAATCACCTCGATCGGTGATATCGGTGTTAAACAAGCTAGCGGTACCTTGACCAAGAACATGATTAAATAAAAGCATGGCTACATCGTAGTTGCGATCAAACAAAAAACCTTCAAACTTATTGGCTGTGTTCTTATCATCACCACTTGCAAGCCCAGAATGTAGAGTGATTTCAAAATTTTCATTCCAATTGTAAGCAAATTCAGTTGCGATTCCAAAGCCTTCAAACTTAACTTCTTCGTTGTTCGCAGTAAAAGCACCAGAATCGCCTTTTACAAAAGCAATTTCAATTCCATATTCTAAATTTCCATCAGTCCCTTGAGCAAAAATATTCCACCACTCGTGATTGTAAGCATCCCATGTTTGTGTTGGATCGGCTCCAAAAATTGTTGTAGTGCCTGCACCTTCTTCAATGCCATCGGCAGCGACTTTTACTTCGTAGTAGACACCCAGTTTTAAATCTGTTTCAGGATTTTCATAGCCGACATGGGCGGCATATTCATTGACATCATCTTCAGAGTTGATAGCACCCTCATTCTTTTTAGCATAAATCAAACGAGCAAAAATATTTCCCATATGAAACTGGTATGAAACAGCATCATGGTTGTCGAACCAGTGGTCAAAATCTCCTTTGCCTGCATTGTGAGAAATACCCAAACCAAAATGTTTTGGCACGCGGCCAACTATAAATCTGCCAAACTCATGAGACCAGGTCATGTAAAGCTCAGACAAACTAACAAAGCTAGGAGCTGCCGATTCTCGTAGTGTATCTGAGTTACCGGTATTGGTCGCATTGGCCGGATCGGCAACGGGGTTGCCCCCCAAAAACTCACCCACTTGATTGCCATAAGCAAAATTCGTGGTCGGTTGGTTGAGGATGTCAAATTTTCCGTCGATTCTTACATCATCTGCAGCCTGAATATTTGGTTTTAAAATAAAGTGATGTAAAACATAAGAAGTTCGGTCACCAGCCAGGTCTGCTTTTTCAACTTGAATGCCTTCTACTCGATACAATCCAGACCAATTCAAGTCTGCCGACCAAGTCATTGAACTTGTAAAACTGAGTATGACTAATAGAAAAAAACGCATTCTGACTCTCTTTGTTAAGATTCGATGACTCCAAGAATATCTTCTTCACGAACAATCAATAGCTTTTTGCCTTCACCTTGAATTTCAGTCCCACCAAACTTTTGATATAAAACATGATCTCCATCTTTTACATCTAAGGGGCGAATTTGACCCTTCTTTGAAAGAATACCTTTACCAACCGCTAAAACTTTTGCTTTTGGATACTCACTATTATCTGGATTTGTAAGGATCAATCCACCTGGTGTCAGCCTTTCAGCCTCAAAAACCTCGAGCAATACCCGATCGTATAAAGGAGCTAGATAGCTTTGCCAATCGATCTCTTTCTTAGGCTTAGACTTTGATTGATTTACAGATTTCTTAGTCTGCAATTTTTTTGTGCTACTCTTGGTCCTTGCTTTTTTCGTTGCTTTTCTCTTTACGACTTTCTTTTTCGTGGCCTTTTTCTTACTTGCTTTTTTCTTTACGGCTTTCTTTTTCGTGGCCTTTTTCTTACTTGCTTTTTTCTTTACTGCCTTCTTCTTGGTCGTTTTTTTCTTTTTTGCCATGACAAGCTCTCCATCTATGTTGATTGACTCGAATGAGTCGAAAAACTAAATTATCCTGCTATGCAATACAAGAAAAAAGCCTCTGAAATTTTGCAAAGATGGGCAAGTTATTCAACGCTGCGCAAGATACTTTTTGCTGCTAGCTTCTTTTTTTTGCTAATATTGATTTTCTTAAGTTGGCAATCTTGGCAACTGCATCAGCAGATGCAGACTGGTTTTCAAAAAAGAAGTCTAATACAAAGCCTTGAATTTTTCACCGCTCCAGAGAGGCTTTATGTCGGCAAGAAATTTGCTCTCAGGGAATATCGAAGTTTTTTTCTTCGGCTTGGTTATAAAGAGAAAAAACCACAAGAAAGTCTTTTAGAAAAAGAATTTCAGATTTTAGATCTCGATCGCTGTCAAAAACTCAAAAATGAAATCTCCGCAAACTCCCTACTCTGTCTTCATATACGGCAAGAGCAAAATAAAATTCTTGTTGTATTAGAAGATGTTGAACAAATTCTAGAGATTTATAGTGGAGAAGATTTTCAAACCAAAAGCACAGAAATTGAACTTGAAGCCTATCGTTTTGCACAGTTTGTTGGCGACAAAGCCATCTTAAGAGAAACCGTAGAGTTTGGTGATATACCAGCCAATTGCATGAATGCCGTTTTGGCTATTGAGGATAAAGACTTTTTAACTCATAAGGGCTTTAGTATAAAAGCCTATGCCCGAGCTTTTTTAAAAAATATCTCTTCGGGAAGAAAAGCCCAAGGCGGCAGCACCATCACTCAGCAATTAGTAAAAAACTATTTTCTCACTCACAAAAAAACCTATACGCGAAAATTCAAAGAACTGATTATGTCCATTTTACTTGAGATACAATGGACCAAAGATGAAATCTTGCATGCCTACCTCAATGAAATATACATGGGGCAGAAAGACGGCTTTCAAGTTCGTGGTTTTGGGGCAGCTAGCAAGTATTACTTTAACAAAAATATTGACATGATTGGACTTCCTGAGTGTGCACTCCTTGCTTCAATTTTAAATAGTCCGGGACGATTTAATCCATTTAAAAAACCTGAAGCAGCTCTACAAAGAAGACAAAAAACTTTAGACCGAATGCTCGAATATAATTTTATTGATAAAATCGAACACGCCAATGCATCTAAGACTCCACTTCCAGTCGATACCAATCAAGAAGCACTTCCACTAGCTCCCTACTATCTCGACGCTATTCGCTGGCAATTGAGTCGTCTTGATCTGCCCAAAGACCGCTCTTATAAAATTTATTCCTATATGAATTTCAGATCGCAAGAGGCAGCTGAGAGAGCCGTGCAAGAGCACGCAGATCGACTCCAGCGAAAACTGCGAGTTGAAACCGATCAAGTTTTGCAAGCCGCTCTGATTGCTGGTGACCCAAAACGTGGCCAAATACAAAGCATTGTAAGCGGCATTCAACACCAAAGATACCCCTACCAAAGAGCCCTTTTAAGCAAGCGCCAAGTCGGATCTTTGATGAAAAGTTTCGTTTATCTCACTGCTTTAGAGAGCCTAAATGAAAAGGGAGAGTTTTTTACTCCTTTAGATATTCTCAAAGATGATATTAGTAAAATACGCTATGAGGGTCAGGTTTGGGAGCCTAAAAATTATGACAAAAAGTTTTTGGGTAAGATTCCTATGTTTTATGCCTTAAAAGAATCGCGAAATGTTCCAACTGCAAATTTAGCTTGGCAGATTGGTCTAGATTCTATCGTTGATATGTGTAAAAGACTCGGAATTGAGTCTGAACTTCAAGCACTCCCCTCTTTAAGCCTTGGCTCTTTTGAACTGAGCCTATTTGAAGTTTTAAGTGCCTACAGTGTTTTGTCGAATTTTGGCAAAAGAGTAAACTACAGCTTTATCGAAAGAATCGAGGACGATAACCAAAGACTCTTATTTTCTCACCAAGCAAATTTGCGTGAAGTTGTGTCTGAACAAAAAACTGCGATTCTTACATCGATGCTACAACAGACCTTTGTCAATGGAACTGCCAAATATGCTAAAAAGCTTGGTTATGACCGATACGCCGCAGGCAAAACGGGTACCACCAATGACTACCGTGACTCTTGGTTTGCTGGCTATACAGCGAATCATGTCGCCGTATCTTGGGTAGGTTTTGACGACAACTCAAGCCATGGTTTTTCGGGGGCTTCAGCTGCCTTGCCAATCTGGGTTCAGTACATGAAAGAATATGCAAAAGAATTTCCGCAAAAAGACTTTCCTTGGCCCGACAGCATCAAGCCATTTGCATTCACAGCTCAAGAACAAATTGATTTGGGCGTTCCAATTGGCGATGAAGAAAAAAAAGGTATCGTATTGCATCTGCCAAAAGGAACCCAAATCTTTCAATAAGTATCGCTTTGTCTGATTTAAAAGAACAGCTTTCTCCTTTCATTGGCACTCATCTTGCTTTAGTAAGTGCGAAAGGAGTTTTCTATGAAAAAAATTCTTCTCATTCTAATTCTTGCGATGACTTTAGGTTTCACCAGCGAAAAAGATTCTAAAGGCAAACAAAACGATATCAAGTGTGTCATCTGCTAAAACATGTTCAGTTTTCACCTTCTGTTACGATCTGCAGTTCATCGTACATTAGAGATGTGCTCGATTTTTTTAAATCAAGGCCCTAATAAAAATTTTTACATCCTAGAGCCAAGAAAAGCTTTCTCAACCAGTGTCTTTTTGACCCAAAACAATTTTGGTGCTAGTTTGCACCAGTCTAGTGGGGGGAATTAGGTATCAAGTCTACTTAATCCACTTTTGAAGTAAATAAAATATGGCATAGGCCTTGCTCTAACTGCCATTATGTTTTGGGGGAATATCTTGAAGCAATTGAAGAAGAGTCATGTTTTTTACATGATTGTTCGCTATAGCTTTGCAGTGGCGATCGCAATTTTGCTTACAAATTTGCCACTCAATTCCCTTGAGTATCTGGGATATGATGCTCTTTTTCGCTTGAAACCCAGCAATCAAACTTCTGGAAATTTACAAATTCTTGCAGTTGACCGAGTCACCACCGAGGTACTTCAAAGAACTCCTAATTTAAAAGATCACACATTGGTTCTACAAAGAATTTTAAACCAGAAACCGAAAGCCATTATTTATTACATTGATCCTAGAGACCTTGAGGCAAACCTGCAAGATCGAGTTGCTTTTGCCCGCCTAGCAGAATCTCACCCCCATTTTTATATTAACGTAAATGATCTCTATTTAGAGGCGACAAAATCGAAATTTCAAATGCAAGGAGCTTTTCGTAATTTAAAATTGCGACAAGGCATTTTAAGTGCCGACAAGAAAAACTTTGCTGGAGACGGAGTTTCTAGACGCTCTATTATCTCTTTTGAATCCAATCCTTTTTTACAAACAGAAATAGCACAATTAGTTACCGGGCCAAAAGAATTTGACTCTTACCGTGGTAGTTTTGAATTCAAAGGCTCTTATCAAACTCTAACTCAAGTCAGGCCAAGAGGGACTTACGAAGCGATTTCATTTCTTGATGTTTGGGATGGTAAAGAAGTTAAAAATTTGCAAGATAAAGTGATTCTAGTGGGTCAAGATGCAAAATTCAATGAACCCAACTATTTGCAAACTCCCTTTTCGAGAGACATAACGGGTATGTCTCGTCTCGAATACAATGCCAATGTCATTGATACTTTGATTTTAGACCAGGGCATTTTGCAAAGCCCAGGATGGGTAAACATCTTGGCAACTCTTCTTTTCTCTGTTTTAACTCTTTTCATTACCCTGAGACTTCGTCCTTTGAAAGCAATCTTTAGTATCTTGGGAATGAGTCTTGGAATCTTTATCATCTCCTGGTTTTTGATGAGTGTTTTCGGCTTCTGGTTTGCCTATATGCATTCGCTGCTAGCAATATTCATCAATTATTATTTCTTTATCCCCTACCGATTGATTACTGAAAATCGAAAATCATGGGAGTACAAAAAGAAGAACGAAATTCTTACTCAGGTCGAAGAACTAAAAAACAATTTCATCAGTATGATGTCTCATGATCTCAAAACACCGCTAGCAAAAATACAAGGCATGGCAGATATGGCAATGGATGGTGGCAATCTTGATTCTGGGCAAAAACAAGCCCTCAAAAGTATTCGCAATTCGACCGAAGACCTCAATTCTTTTATCAATTCAGTTCTCACTTTAGGCAGGGTAGAGAGTCAAAAAATAGAGCTAAATTATCAAGCAAAAGACATCAATGCTCTCATTGAGCAAGTTGTAGACTGTTGTCGATTTAGTGCAGATCGAAAAAATATTGAAATTCGTACCGAGCTTGAACCCTTGTTTTCGGTTAAAATGGATGCTGATTTAATTCGACAAGTACTACAAAACCTCATCGAAAATGCAATCAAGTACAGTCCCGAGGGCAGCAGTATCCTGATCACAAGTGAAGAGATCGGTGGTGAATTACAAGTTCAGATATCTGATCAAGGACTGGGGATACCAAAAGAGGAACATGAAAAGATTTTTATGAAATTCTATCGGTCTAAAGACGTGAAAATTTCTACCATCAAGGGAACAGGAATTGGGCTTTATTTGAGTAAGTTTTTTGTTGAATTACACAATGGTAAGATTCAAGTGGACAGTGAGCCAGATCAAGGCTCCACTTTCTCTGTGAATCTTCCATTGAATTAATATAGGGGGATTTATGTTAAAAGTATTGGTTGTTGACGATGATGCAACTCTTCGTCTGAGTGTGGGAGCAAGTCTACAAAGAACAGGCAGATTTGACATTGTTGAAGCTGTAGATGGACAAGACGCAATCGAAAAGTGCAAACAGCACAAATTTCAGCTGGTGATTCTCGATGTTGATATGCCTCGCAAAAACGGTATTGAAGCACTTCGTGAGATCAAAGAAATGGATCCTAGTATTAGTGTGCTAATGCTAACGGCCTATGCAAATATCGATCATGCAGTACAGGCGGTTAAAGAGGGTGCCTTCAATTATGTATCTAAGCCTGTCAAATCAGAAGAGCTGTTAAATTTCGTTGATAAGGCCATCGAAGCACATGAAATTGTATCCAATCTTGTGTTCTCTGCTCCCACACTTGTTCAAGGTGGTCAGGGTTTTATTGGCAGCTCCCAAGAAATGCAGAAAGTTTTCAACCTTATCCATAGACTTTCGAAAGTAGACACTCCCGTTATGATTCGTGGAGCCTCGGGTACCGGCAAAGAGTTGGTCGCCAAAGCCATTCATATGAACTCGGCCCGAAAGAACCAAAAGTTTGTCGCAATCAATTGCTCTGCGATTCCTGAGAATCTCTTTGAGTCCGAGCTTTTCGGCCATGAGAAAGGCTCATTTACAGGGGCTGACCAAAGAAAAATTGGCAAATTCCAATTTGCTGATGGCGGAACTCTGTTTTTAGATGAATTAGGAGATATGCCGATCTTAATGCAGGTAAAACTCTTGCGCGTTTTACAAGACGGAAAATTTACACCCGTTGGTGCCAATCGCGAACTCGAGGCGGATGTAAGAATTATTGCTGCCACCAATCGCCCTTTGGAAGAAATGATCAAACAAGGCGAGTTTCGTGAAGACCTCTTCTACCGTCTCAATGTAATTCCAATTTATCTTCCCGATTTAAAAGAGAGAAAGAAAGACATTGAACAACTGGCGAACCACTTTATCACTCGCTTTAATCAGCAACACAATCGCAAGATCATTGGCTTATCTCCTGAGGCCAAGAATGCATTGATACGCTACGAATGGCCGGGCAACATCCGTGAACTCGAAAATGTGATCGAACACTGTTTTGTGATGGAGGGCGAGAATCGAATTACTTTGAAATCACTTCCTGAAAAACTCTTAGAAAATATTGGGGTGGCCTCGGCGAGTCCCTCGGCGG
>CAZZCP010000049.1:0-5570 GCA_964653235.1 uncultured Pseudobdellovibrionaceae bacterium
CGAAATTAGACTGAAAGCCGAAAGCCTATTTGAAGAAGCCGTTGAAGAGCTGCAAAGAAGAAAAGCTGAAAAAGCTAGAGATCTTCTCAAAAAAGCCAGAGATCTAGCACCTCCAACAACCGAAATTCTCTTGCATTTAATGTGGGCTGAGCTAGCTTGTCTATCTAAAAATCCCGAAGCTGGGCAAGAGATATTAAATAGCGTCAACCACGACCTCAATAAAATTCCTCCTGAAGATCGCCATAATGCTACCTACTACTTTGTGAAAGGACTTTTTCAGAAATATATAGGTGAAATAGATCAAGCCAAAAGCAATCTAAAACATGCGGTAAGTTTGCAGCCAAATTTTTTAGATGCAAAGAGAGAGCTAAACATTCTTCAATTGGAGGGGGATTCTAAATCGCCCGATATTTTTAAAGATGATCTCTCTGTGGTTGTAGGCCATTTTTTTAAAAAGATGAAAAACTAGCAAAGATTCAATCTGATTTCGAGGTTTTCGCGCTTTCAAACAGAGCCCTGACGAAATCTCTTCTTCGATTATCTAACTTATCGAGATCTTTATGTAGCTTACCTCTTTGACGAATTTTCTTGGTCTGTTCACGTACGGCTTTGGCAGACATTCGATCTTTTTCTGGGGGTTCAAATTCTTTTAGGGCTTTTTGAAATCTCTCTGCCCTAGATTTAGACCCACTCTCCATTTTCACTAACTCAGCAAGCTTAGCTCCAAGTCCCTCTGATTTCTGAATGAACTTCTCATCTTCTTCTACTAAAGAACCTGTAACAATCGTCTTGAAATTCAATTCTTGCTCATTTTGAGCTGCTAAAATTGAGCCTTCTGCTTCATCTTCTTTTTTACTACGAAAATTCGAAAGTTTTTTTTGGGCCTCAAGTGCTGACATTCCCCCCATTTTTTCAAGAACAAATAACAATTTGTTTACACTAATAGGGCTGTTCAAACTGGCATTGATTCCCATTTTTTTTAATACATCTTTATCAAATTCTTGCTTGCTATTTTTAAGAATAATGATTTTAGGAAAACCTTTATTGTTTTTCTTGATTCGCTCTGAAACTTTTAGACCGTCTAATTTTTTACCTTTTGCAGTGATGACCAGTATATCGGGCGAAAAAGACAATAAAAGTTCTGATAGACCAAACTCAGCTTGTTGAGCTAATACATCCCAGCCTAGCTTTTTTAAAATCGTATCTAAAAAAACAATTTCATTGAAATCTTCAACCAATAAGAGAATTTTACGCATATACAGTCAATTATCTTATGAAGGCGCAGAAATGGCAATGTAAGCTCTTGTACTTTTAGGCCCTCAGAGTTAAAATTGAATCACTAAGCTAAAGCCCTGACGCCTTGTAGCAAGAGGATATTATGGAAAAACAAAGAACTGAAACAATTGATCTCCCGCAAAGAACCTGTGTTATCGATGGTCCCAAAGGGAAAATACGTGTTGGTAGTGGCCAAGACTTGGTTTTGATCTCTGGCCCTTGTGTAATTGATAGTGAAGAACTCATTCTGGAAGCTGCCAAAGGCATCACAGAAATCAGTCAAGAACTAGGGATACCCGTCATTTTTAAAAGCAGTTTTGAAAAAGACAATCGTGGCAGTGAGAAAAACTGGAAAGGACCAATGGCTGAAGATGGTTTGAGGATCTTAAAGAAAGTCAGAGAGGAATTTGGCATTCCGGTTTTAACTGATGTTCACCGAGTTGAAGATGTTTCGCTTGTTGCTGAATATGTCGATGTGCTGCAAATACCGGCTTACATGTGTCAACAAACTTCACTCGTTGTGGCATGTGGTGAAACGGGAAAAACAATTAATGTTAAAAAAGGACAGTTTCTTGCTCCTGAAAATATGGCTGGTGCAGTTAGCAAGATAAAGTCCACAGGGAATGATAAGATTCTACTTACAGAAAGAGGAGCCTGTTTTGGTTACAACCGTTTGGTTGCCGATATGAGGTCGATTCCTATCATGCAATCTTTAGGTGCTCCTGCGGTATTTGATGCCACTCATGTTATTCGTTTGTATGGTATTTCAAGCGCTGATCCTGCTGGTGGAGAACCTAAATACGTGCCCCATCTCACACTTGCTGCTGTCGCTGCTGGAGCAGATGCTCTTTTTCTAGAGGCACACCCGAGACCAATGGAAGCTAAATGTGATGCGGCTTCTCAGTTGAATTTGAAGCATTTAAAACCACTCCTACAAATGTCTCAGTCGGTTCGCAAAGCCATCGGCCAACCTGAAAATGTAGGAAAAATTCAGTTTCAAGACTAGGAAGTATCTCTGCTCAACTGGAGAGGTAGACTCGCAGGATTTTATATTTTCTTTGAAATGCTCCCCAGCTTTCTTATGGGGGTTTTCGTATTTATATTTATACTGCTTATGTTTCAGGCTTTGAGACTCACTGAGTTTGTGCTGATTCATGGGGTGGATTTCGATCAAATCTTTCAGATCATCCTTTATCTTAGCGTGAGTTTTCTACCAGCAATTTTTCCTATGAGTCTTCTTTTCTGTATTCTTATGACCTATGGCAGACTAAGCAATGACTCTGAACTTGTAGCAATGAAAGCAAGTGGGCTTAGTATGTTTTCTATCTCTCTACCAGCTTTTGTATTGGGAGTATTTGTTTCTGTTCTATCGGTCTACACTTCTTTTTATATTGGGCCTGACGGCAATCGAAAGATGGAGTTGGTTTTGGATAGACTACAAAAAACCAAGGCCAGTGCGAGCATCAAAGAAGGTGTATTTTCTGAAGGTTTTTTTGATATGGTTGTCTACACAAGTAAGGTCGATGAAGAAACAGGGCAACTTGAAAAGATCTTTATTTACGATGAAAGAAATCCTGCTGCACCAATGGTGATTGCCGCAAAAAGTGGTAAAATCATTCAAGATAAGAATTTAGAATCTGTTTTTGCCTACTTGAAACTCTTTGATGGGAGTATCCACAAACAAAGCGATGAGGCCTATACGATTATTGATTATGATGAATATGGAATTCACTTCTTTGAAAAAGATGAATACATTGAAAGAAACAAAAGCTTACCCTCTTTAACCTTAGAAGACATTAATAAACGTATTGAGGCCGGCCCCCCTGATCCTACAAATATAGATCCTGTTTCTTATGATCGTATGATAAGAAAATTCAATCGAGTTCGACTAGAGTTTCATAAAAGATGGGCCATTGCCATTGCCTGCCTTTTATTTGCTATCATTGGAGTGGGCTTAGGGGTTCAGAAAAATAGACGCTCTGGGCGATCCAATGGATTTGTTCTCTCTGTACTTGTTATCATCAGTTTTTGGATTCTCTATGTTACCGGTGAAAACTTAGTCCGCTCTGGAGCTATTTATCCCCCATTAGGGGCCTGGATTCCATTAGCTATTTTCGGAAGTTTTGCTATTTACCGACTTAGAAAAGTTTGGAATTAAACTACGTCGATTTGCAGACAATATGAAATCTTTTAAATCTTCAGATTCTAAGATTAAATCTGCTCCTGACTGCAACAGAGCGTTTCCGCCTCTAAAGCTTGAATCCAAAACAGAACCTGGCAAACACGCAACTTCTTTTCCATACCATAAAGCAAGTTTTGCACTCATCATTGAACCGCTTTTTAGTCCTGCTTCAGGTACAAATAAGCAAGGGGATAAACTTACTATCAATCGATTTCGCTGTAAAAAATGATGTTTACGTATTTCTTGATTCAGCGAATACTCACTTAAAATACTTCCTCCTTGTTCTAAGATTTCAGGTATGTAATTTATGAAATTTTTAGGGTACACAGAATTTAAACCACTTGGTAAAATTGCGATACTAGGTGTTTTCTCAAGCAAACATTGTTCATGTGCCCACTGATCTATCCCTCGGGCTGCTCCAGAGACACATACAGCTGAAATATCCTGCAAAGTTTTTCGAAAATACGTATCCATCCATATCCATGTGCTTCTGGATGCCTTTCTAGACCCCACTACAGAAAATAAATTCTTTCTTTGCCAATTTTTTTTACCCCAGTAGCTTAAGATCAATGGTGGTTCATCAAGACTGTAAAAATTAGATGGATAATCTTCATCGAGAAAGCAGGTAATCGATACATTATTGCGAAATGCAATCTTTAAATCTTCTTCTGCTAAAGCTAAGAAATCTTTTCGCTGAAGTAGATACTTTCTTAAACTAGTGTTGATTGGCTGAAGGAGTATTGATTTTTCGTTCTGCTCTCGTATAGAGAGCTTCGATAAGATCAGATAGTCTTTGGCCTTTATGCTGTGTGTTTGCCACCATAAGGCGGCGATAAGTTGCTTCCAAATCATAAAAGCAGTTAATGCAAAATCAAATGCCAAATAGAAATCAGAGTATTAGGCTTTCAAGTCCGAAATTCAAAACTCTTCGGACTCATTGAAATCTTCGGACAATTCATCTTCAGCGAAGTCTTCACCAAATTCATCCTCACTAAATTCATCCTCAAACTCATTTTCTGCAAAGTCTTCATCAAACTCATCTTCAGAGAACTCTTCCTCAAATTCGCTATCTGCAAAATCTTCTTCAAATTCATCTTCAAAGCTTTCATCAGAGAATTCTTCTTCTAATTCTTGATCTAAATCCCCTAATTCTGAGTCAAAATCATCATCTTCATCGACATCAAAGTCATCACCCTCATCATCGCCACTAAAACCCATTCTAGCCACACTGCCGGTAAAGTCTCCACGTACAATAGCAGTTTTCGCCTTTAGCACGACCCCAGTGCTAACTCTTTCTTCTACTCGAACTACTTTTATAATTCCAATCTCTTTAGAATTGTTCGCAACTCGAGTATCTTCGTTTCTAGCTTTTTGGTTCATGATGACCTGCAAAAGACTGCCTTTGGTAAGGCCTATCGCAGAACCTTTATCAAGGTAGACCATTGAGGAAAGACCTAAAACATTGCGATTGTTTTCAAATTGTCCGCCAACAATATTAGCTCGAACTGAAGAAAATCCCCCATCTCTTGTCCACTGCTCTATCGGTATCGAGCCTCTATCAACAAGAGAGCCTACACTAACCAAAGACAAACTCTCGGTTACTTTGGCTCGAAAGATTCTTTCATCTGCATTCACAGTCTCTACAATCTTAAGCCGACCCTCTATTTCGACCGGATAGCCTACGGCATCGCCATCTTCGTTTTCAATCAATTCTTGGGGGCTTATAACCAACATAGCATCGCCAACATCGCCTTGATAAAGTTCAACGAAGACATCTTCATGCAATTGAGCAGTCATAGCTCCACTTTCAGTTTCTATAATTCGCCCTAGACCAGCTGGCTCTTCTTCGGTTATAAAGGCTGATACAGCAAAGTTTCTTTTGCCCTCAAAAGTAGCTGATTTCACTCCGCCAATATCTAAGCCTCCTTCAGGAATCTTTGAACGATGCCATGCTGATAAACTTGGAGGAATATCAATTAGAGGTGGACGACGTACTTGAGCTTCGGGGAAATCAGGTTCTTCATCTTCTACAATTTCTTCTTGCTCTGCCACTTCTTGCTCAACCACTTCTTCATTTTCTTTGACTTCAGCATCACCAAGGGCTGGGGCTGCA
>CAZZCP010000049.1:5580-20342 GCA_964653235.1 uncultured Pseudobdellovibrionaceae bacterium
CTGCATCTAGGGTTCCTTCAATAAATACAAGCTGATCTCCTGGTCTGATTTCATGAGGATTGGTTATTCTTGCATTGAGCTGCCAGAGTTTGGGCCAAAAATATGGGTTACCAAATAGAGTTTCACTGAGTGTCCATAGATTGTCGCCAGCTTGAATCTCTACAACCTCTGACTCTCGACCTTGAATAATGTCTGACCAAAAATCAGAAATGCTTGGTTCTGATTTTATGTATCGGTATTCACGTGCAATTCTTGCCTCTTTTGCCTCATCAGGTGAATCTTCAAAGGCTTGTGGTGCAGCTGCGGTAAATTCTTCATCGGGAACTAAAGGCTCTGGTGCCTCTTCGACTATATTTTCTTCTTCAAAGAAAGGCTCTGGTTCGGGCACTGGCTCAGGTGCTGGTTCGGTTTCAGCTTCAATCTCTAGGCTCTCCTCTTCTAAATCATCTAGAGGTAAGAATTCATCTTTCTCTTTTGCGATCTCTTCACCGGTATCTGTATCAAGATCGGTATTTACATCCTCTTCGACTTCGTCAATATCACTCGCTATCTCTTCATTGACATCTTGATCATCGAAGGCATCGAGATCTTCAAAGCTATCTTCAGGACTTTCTTCAAGCGCTTCTACTTCAATCTCGTCTGTGGGAGCCAAGTCAAATGAAGTATCGGCAGCATCTACTCCTACATCAGAAAGTTCTTCATCGCTGATATTCTCTAATTCTTGCAATTCTTTTTCAAGATCTTCTAGTTCTCCGAGATCAGCTTCATCTTGAGCTTTTGCGATAAAGCTTAAGCAAATCAGAATTGCAAAAAAAAACGACTTCATTATTTCACCCTAGAATCTTCAAGGGATTTCAGTTGCAAATCGGCACGAAAAGATTGTGGAGTATTGGGGTATTTATTTTTAATACTCTTATAGATTTTCTTTGCAGTGGTTTTGAGCTTCATTTCTTCATAAACAATGCCTTTTGCAAGCATTGCTGAAATGTAGCGCTTATGACTCTTAAAGTTTTGCAGAATATGATTGATGTACTTTAATGCTGTTTTGTATTTTCCTTGTTGAATACTCATTCTACTCGCTTTATAAAAAGCTTCGGCGGTGTGCGTGCTTTTGGGATAGGCCTTATCCATAATTTTTAAAACTCGAACAGCGCTATTTTGATCACCTCTATTGGCAAATTGCATAAACTTTTTGTAAAGCTCTTTATCATCAATGCTGAGCTTCTTTGTCTTTTGCTGAGTACTGCTTTTCTTTTTTGCTTGAATGCGTTTTGCTTTTAGCAGCTTATTTTCTCGCTCTAACTTGCGAATTCTATCAGCTTGTTTACTAATTTTTTGGTCGTATTTTTTAAGACTGGTACTCTCTTTTTTTAGCGCTTGGCTACAAGAAATGAATAAGCTTGAGAGTACAAAAGCTAATATTAGCTTTCTCATCGGCCCTCCTTGGCAATTCCACTCTTAAATAGTCTACAAAAATTAAATACTTACGAAAAGAGCCTTTGCAATTGACAGACATTGGTCTAGAGAAAACATAGGTGCAATATGGCTCCGAATTTTAATTGAAACAAAAGCTTATCAACTTTTCCACAGCAAATGTGGAATACAATCTTCTCTAGACCTTGGACTTGAGAAATAGACAGGGTTACAGCAAAATGCTCAATCTGTATACTTATATTAAGTACCTAGAATTTATAAGGAAAATTAAAATTTAGAAGAAACAGTGACAGAAATACTGTAAATCTTAAACTAACCCAAAAGAGAATCAGCAGTGCATATTACGAGAAAGGCAAGCAATACTATTTCGTCTACCTAGGTCAGATCGCACCCCTATATCTAGTACTTAAAAAAAACATATAGGAATACTAAAAAAATCTAATGCTGCTCAAACATTTTGCATTGCAAATTGAAATCTCTAAGTTCGATATCCGGAGACAAAATATTCTTTAAATGATTACAAAGCAGGCAAGATTTTTGCCTATTCTATTTTGATGTTCACATTCTTCACTTTTATTGCCTTTTTCACTTCTGTTTATTTTATTAGCAGTTTTTCTTTTCTACATTTGTACTGCTTGGAACAATCGCAGATCGAAACTTGGAAGTTTGCTCAAGAAGCGATTGTCTGTGCCAAAGCTTTACCGAGAGATTCTTTCTATGAGTCCCTCAAAACAACTGGTCTGTTACACTTGATCGTAGTTTCAGGCTCACACTTGGTCTTTCTTGAAAGCATTTTAAGAATGCTAAAAATCCCAAACAAGCTGATTCTTTTGCTCTTGCTCATCTATGGCATCACTTGTTTGTGGGACCCACCTGTTTATCGAGCCTTTATATATTACTTTCTACTCTCTACTTCTTTAAAAAATAAATTTCCAAACCTATATCTTCAACTCAGCAGTTTGATACTTGGATTGATCATTCGCCCTGAGCTCATTGATAGTCTTTCTTTACAATTGAGTGCTTATTGCTCGCTGATTCTAGCCTGGCCTCAAAGTAGCTTTTTAAAAAAATCCATAGGAATTTATGTCTTTCTCTTTCCTATTTTAATCGGCATAGGACATGCAAATCCCTGGAGTATAGTGATCAATTTGATTCTTGCTCCTCTTATTTCATTTCTACTTTTTCCGCTCAATTTTGCCGCGATTTTCTTTAAAGTTTTATCTCCTGTAACTGACCAGCTATGGCAGAGCACCAATGAAGCCTTAGAAATACTCAATCGTATCCTTGACCCGCCTCTTATTTTAGACTTTTACATTTCGAGTTTTTATCGATGGCTCCTCTATGGGATTCTTTTTTGCTACTTTGTATATTCAAGGATACGAAATGAAAGAAAGCATTTGTTTTCTAATTCTATTATTGCTTCTTCCTAAGCAAATTCAAATCAACCATTTACCTAGGCTGATCGTTTGGAATGTTGGTCAAGGCTTGTGGGTTAGCATATATGAACAAAAGACATGCACCCATTTTGATGCAGGTGGTGAATTTTATCCTAAAAAAGTACGAGAATTATGCAAACACAAAGAAAATCTATTTTATTTTAGCCATTGGGATTGGGACCATATTTCTTTTACTTATAGGGCAGCTAGAGAGCTAAGCAAGGTCTGTTATCAGAGATTACCAGGAGGGAAAGCAAAGTTCGGGAAAGAAAAAAGATTTAAAAACTGGCAGCCATGCACCCGCAATCAAAGCTCAGTAAATGAAATCTATTCGGGACAAAACCTAGCATCCTCCAACGCTTCAAGTCGGATTTTTCTGTATCAGCAAAAGATTCTGCTGCCAGGTGATGCACCTATTTCTTCTGAAAGGCTTTGGGCACATCGTGTACCCAAAAAACTCAGAGCTTGGTTACTGGGACATCATGGAAGCAATACCAGCAGTGGAAAAGAGCTCTTAAAGCAGATTCAAACAGCAGACCATGCCATCGCAAGCGCAAGAGAACAAAAGTACTTTCACCCGCATCCAAAAGTGCAAAAGAGATTGCAAGATTTTCATCACAATCTATTACGTACTGAAGATTGGGGCAATATCCATATTTATTTCTAAGTATTCTTTTTGCAAAAATACAAAATCTTATATATATGTGAAAACAGCTTAAGGGGGAAATATGTCCACAAAAGAAAGTATTAGTGAATCTTTAAAAAACCTCACCAACGGTATAAATCAATTTTTACAACAAAATAGTCTTGAGACAGTGCAAAAGAGAATCAAAACTCAAATTAACAAAGTTCAAAAAGATATTAATACGACGATAGACAAAGATCTCAATGCATTAAAAAAGAAGTACAATAGCGAAAAGAAAGAACTGGAAAAACTCATCAATAAGACCATTCCATTAGAGATTAAAAAAGCGCAAAAATATGTAGAAACTCAAAAAAAGGAACTTCTTAAACTCCAAAAGAAACTTGAAGACTACATTACAAAAGAAAAGAAAGCGGCAAAAAAGAAACTAAAGAAAAAAACAAAGACAAAAAAGAAAAGCACCACAAAAAAGAAAGCGACAAAGAAAACCGCAACGAAAAAGAAAGCGACAAAAAAAACCAGTTGAGCTTTAGATCATTACTACTGAATCAAAAGGACTCTGGTTCTAATAGCTATATTTTTGGTGATTTTTTTAGCCTGCTCTCAGAAATTTAACTAGCAAGCTTCTGAATTTGTTTGAGCTTTTTATCCATTTCAGTAATCAGCTTTTTGAGTTCTAGATTTTCAGCTTGTAAGAGACGAATTTTTTTGCGAGCTTGCTCCGCCTCTGGGGTATTATTAAAATCGGCAGCGGTCATTTTAGCATCTACGCTAATGACATCAGACTCTAAACTCTCTTTTTCAAATTGCCCTGATGGCATGCTTCGCTTATCGAGCATTTCTTCAAAATCTTCTGGAATCTGTAGTTTGGGGTCGACAAGGTCTAAACGAATATAGCCATCTGCGACCATCTTGCGTACTTCTTCAATGATCTGAATATAAGCTGCAGATATTTCAGCCGGAAGAGGGTTTTTTAATTCTTTTAGGTCTTCAATCCGGTCTAATGCATTCCTACTCAACTCACCACTGATATTGTGCCAAATTTCATCGCCAAAACCATGAATTGCAACGGCGAGAGTAAGCTCTTGCAAACTACTAACTATGTCTGAGACGACTTTCTTATCCCAACTAAAAATCTGTTCCACAGTAAGCATCTTATCTTTAATCGCAATCGACCAACGAGGATCTTCTTGCTCAATCATTTGCAAAAATTTATCACGTTTTTGCAAACCACAAGTTTCAATCAATTGCAAAAGCTGTAGGAATCCACCAGGTTTTCTGTAGCGATCTAAGAGGCCCAAATTCTCTCCCTTAATCTGATATCGATATTATTTTTTCGGTTTAATATAAAAAAAATTGAAAAGATGAGAGAAAAATCAAAGGGCATCAAAGAGAACTAGACTTTGATAGATACACCCAGTCACCTGGGTGTATCATAAGGAAACGCAAAACAACATTACATGCCAAGCAAAACCAGGAACTAACCCCCCTCATATCGAGGGGAGCTAGTGCTTTAGTGATTGGGTGGTGGGTCTCGGGACGATAAAGATCCCGCAGATTCCTTAAAATTTTCGTAATACACCTTTTAATACTCCTTCAATTTGGAAATCATCCTTGTCGCGAACGATTATGGGCTTATATTTCGCATTGGCGGAATGAAGCTCAATATGGCTCACTCTTTTGTAATAGCGCTTTAAAGTTGCTTCGTTGCGAAGAAGAGCCACAACACTTTGGCCGTTTTCTGCTGTTCTCTGCTTCTGCACGACAATGAAGTCGCCATCCAAAATTCCATCATCAATCATCGAGTCCCCCTGAACTTCAAGGATAAAGGACTCTCTTCGAGCGTCGATCCATGAATCTGGAACATCGATGCTCTCATTATCAAAAAGAGCTTCGATTGGCTTACCAGCTGCCACTTTTCCTAAAAGAGGCAGAGAGGCTTTGCTCTGCTCTTTTTCTTGCTCTTTTATTTTTAATCCGCGTTTGGAGTTCCATTCTTTTTCGAGATAGCCCGAACTCTGCAAACGAGTCATATAATTCTGAACTGTACCCAGAGAGCGAAAACCAAAGTGCTCGGCAATTTCTCTTTGCGAGGGGGCATAGCCTTTGCTTTCACTGAACTCTAAGATAAAATCGAGTATTCTTTTTTGTTTTGGTGTTAATCCCATGAATCCAATCTATGCGTATGATATGCGTAAGTCAACGCTAAACTTACGCTTTTATCCTTTTATACCAAAGTCTTGTTCACATAGAGTCATTTTCCACTTGCCTCTCTGAGAGTGAGAAAGTAGAAAGAATGCTTTCAGCTGAAACCCAAACGGAGGATGAATGAAGCGACGAAATCGTTATAAAATTCAACGTAAACTAGGTGTTGAATTGCCTGGTTTAGGAAAACCTGGTGCTCTTGAAAGAAGACCCTATCCACCTGGTCAACATGGTACTCGTCGCCGTAAGTACTCTGATTACGCCATTCAGTTAGAAGAGAAGCAAAAAATCATGTTCAACTACTGCATGCAAGAAAAGCAGTTAAGAAGAATGATCAAGAAAGCAAAAAAAGGAACTTCGATCAACTGGGTAGAAACTCTAGTTGGTATTTTAGAGAGAAAACTCGACAGCTTTTTGTTTCGATGTGGTTTTGCCCCTTCGATTCGTGCAGCCAGACAGATGATTTCGCATGGTCATGTCTTTGTAAACGACAAGAAAGTAAGCATTGGGTCTTTTATTGTTCGTCCCGGAGACAAAGTCTCTCTTTCAAAGAAAATGTATGAAAATCAAGTTTATATGACTGCGAAGCAAAGCCCTCGTTTAGAGCTAGCTGATTTTATTGAGGTCAAAGACGAAGAAGTACCTACAGCCTACTTAACAGATATTCCCAAACTGGATGCGGTACCTTTTCCTTTTCAGCCTGGTCTCTTTGCCGAGTACTATGCGATGAGAAAAGTTTAAGTCTATTTCTTGTTATGCAAGAAATAATGAAGAACCTGCCAAATTGGCTGGTTTTTTTATTTCTGACGCTGAATCCAGTTGTGAACTTGCTCTGCCACCCACTGGGGGTCATCAGCCGGCAAGTCGTGACCTGCCCAAGGATGCTGAATCAGTTTCCAGCCCATTTTTTTAGAGAGATTGATGCTCGCTTTCGGGTCAACCATTCGGTCACCATTGGAGTTTAATAACAAAACCGGCACCTTGATATTTTTCCAAGACTTTCGGTATGTGGCTGCCGTGATCAATTGCAATATTGCCGCTGGAAAGGCAATTGGATTTTCTTCAGAGATATCGACATTTTGACTGATAATTTGTTTTCGCTTTTCTTTAGGCAAATTGCTAGTCATCTCTAGAATATACTTTTCTTTTTCTTCAAGGCTTTTTGCGCGAATGATTTTGGCCAAATAAAACCAGCTTTGCGGGCGCAAGCGATGTAAAAGCTTTGCATATTTGGCATGGCTGGTATTCATGGCAACCACCGACTTTACCTCGTTGGGGTATTTTCTGGCCCACTCCAAGGCCAGCATTGCACCCAATGAAATAGAAACGAAATGAAAGGGCTCTGAGGTATCAATTTCTTTTCGCAGATCATCTACCATTCGAGAGAGGTCGGGCAAAAAAAGCTTTTTGTCATTAGGCCTTGAGCCTTTCAAATCTAAATATTCAAGCTCTGCAGCCCCCATCTTCTTTAATAGATTTTCAGGAAATCCATGCCAATGCTCTTTCGATCTTGCGAGCCCTCGAACCAAAACGAACTTAGGCGGTGTGGTACCATGCATTGATTGCCTCGTGTGCCATTTCTAGATTTTCAGATTTGGCGGTAAAACAATTTTGCCATGAAACAGAAACGCTCATGCAAAATTCAAATAGTGTCCAGTGTCTTCGTAGTATTCTTTTGATTCTGTGTTCTTTTACTGGATGAAAAAGACCTAGACGAGAAATCGCCTGGGCAGGATTTTTCTTAATCCAAGACCATGAGCCCATCTCGAGGGTCATGGGTAAAAAGATTTTATCGGGATGTAATAGCTTCGTTTGATCATAGATGTGATCCCACAAATCACCATGAGTGACATAGTTCTTAGCTTGAGGTTCAACCAAGTAAAAATGATTCTTGTGAGAAGAACGAAAGAGCTCTTTGAACTTCCAAGCATTCACAAAATCATCAAAGGGCTTTTTGGTTTTGGCATAGGGAAACCACAAGCGGTCTTGAATACCAAAACCTGAGTGAAAATCTATGGTCAATGCAAAGGGCGATGTATCTACTTCTTTGCTCACCCGATCAACCAAAAGTTGAGATTCAAATTCCATTTCAGATTCGCCTCGATACCAAGGTAGCTTCTCAGAAATTCGATGCCCCCCTACCAAAAAACTAACCTCTTCTTCAGCCTCTACAGGAGCATTTCTCATCAGGTCGACACCATTTGAGTTTGATCGTTGATTTAGGTACATGCCCGTTGGGTTGATCATTGGCAGTACCTGAATTTTCATGCGTGATATCTTATCTCTTAAATGCTCATCCCAATGCAAGCGAGTGGTTAGAGTCTCTAAGAGATGAGTTAAAACCTGTGTACCAATTCTTTCTAAACCATGCACTCCGGCAACCAAGCCAAAATAAGGAACATCAGGGTCTTTCCAGTTGCCCATTCGAAATTCATAAAAAGGAAAACGAATCCCTTCCATATTGAGAGTGGCGATCTTTTCAACTTCGGCATAGCCAGACATCTTTTCGGCGAGTCTTTCAATTCGCAATAACTCTGGTAATTTTCGATAAAGCCTGTGTTGGCGCATGAATGAACCTCAATTTATAATAGCAAGGCAGGCAGGCAGTTCACAAGCTTGCATTTTTTAAGCTGGATGTTATTGGGCGAAATACTTCACTCACTGCTCTATGACTTTGGTTGACTAAGCTTTCTAATACGCTGTCTTTTTGTACAGGAATAGGGTCGTGGTAGGTCAACTCGACCCTTACTTCTTTGTAAGACAAAAATCTCATCAGGTGCGGAAAAAAAGGCATATCGCCATACCAAAAAATATTGTCTCGATTAGATAGATCGATGGGATTAGCGTCGGCTTGAATATAATTGATTGTTACCGGTAAAATCGGGGTTTCACTAAACAATGCTGCATTATACAATGGCCTACGAAAACGTATCACTTCTTCTCCATTGGTACTGGTTGCTTCGGGAAAAATCGTTACATTGATTCCATTTTCTAGACTATCGGTAATCTCATGAATTTCATTTTTAATGTTCTTTTTATTTCTTCTCTCAACAAAAACACAAGCTCCCATTTTACAAATTTCACCGAGAAATGGAGTTTCTTTCACCTCAACCGAAGTCACATAACAACTTGGAGCTATACTTGAGAGCACAGGAATATCAATATAGGTAAGATGATTGGATACAATTAAAAAGTTTTGCTTGGAGAAATCTGGAATATTTCCTTTGGTGATGACTTTAATATTTAAGAAATCTGTTACTTTCCTAGCATAAAAAGAGATGTTTTTTGCTAACTCACGACGCTGCTCCATTGGAGCATTTTTATATTTATTCAATAGCCACAAGCCATTGGCAAAATATTGAGCAAGATAAACTTTAAATACTAAGAGTTTGCGTACTGCTCTTCTTGAACTCATTCAATGCCTTTCCTTCAAAGTACTTGGTTCGGTATTTTGGGGTGATATTGCTCGTATCTAAAATCGTCAAAAAATCAATACATTGCATATCTTCATCCAAAGCAGGTTGGGAGTGAACACTGGCCCCAGCTCGCAAATAAGACTTCAGTAAACCCGGAAGCATCTGAGCAATTTCTTTTTCTTGCTCTTGGCTCAACTCCACTTCAGGAAGCTTCATTTGCTTCTCTGGAATTGGTAAAATTTCGATTCCGTCTTGTGTGTAGCAATATCTTTTAATGTATTCGAATATTTCAGCCGTTTTTACCAGATCAACCGTCATGATACTTGAGCAACCAAACAAATACTTTGCTTGCGTTTCTACCATATAGGCTGCCAAACCACGCCATAGTAAATCAAGGCTCCGACCATTGCGATAATCGGGATGGATGCATGCCCGACCCAATTCTAGCTTAACGGCATCTTCAGCCAAGAACTCACTTAGCTGAAACTCAGACTCTGAATAGAATTTGTCGGTAAAGTCAGAACAAAGCAGACGATAGGTACCCACCAAAATATTTTTCTCGGTATCAAGAATCAATAAGTGATCTGCCAAAAAGTCATAAGGGTCGACGTCGTACTGGTCAGTATTGACTCTCTCTGGATAAAATACAGATTGTCTTAGTTTCATTGCCGCAAGTATTTCAGCAGGATTGTCTGCGGTCTTCACTTCGAACTGTTTAAAGTTCAATGAGATACGAACTTTACAATGAATTTTATCGACAAAATCTAGGCTTGAATAGAAAGGCATTCTTGACCCCACTTCTGTAAAAACAGGTTGAGGGCTTGCGATCGTGTCTCAATTGTATCAAGCTCAACATACTCATCATAAGTATGCATACCACCTGCTACTGGACCAAGACCATCGATCGAAATATTACCTGGATGACTCATATGATTAATATCTGCAGCACCATTAGAATGCTCAGCCTGAACGTATCTGCCCTCAGCTTGGGTTACTGCATTTTGATAGAACTTCAACCACTTCTCGCTTTTTGGCGTGTACTCAAGAGGAGGACAATCATCCTCCAAGAAATATTCCACTTTAGCAGACTGGTTTTCATTACAAAAAATATGAGCTTCGTTAAGAACTTTCATAATTTCTTCATGCAAAAGATCACGGTCTTTATAGTTATGAAACCGCGTATCTAATTTTGCCTCGATGTCTCCGCAAACCACATTGAACTTATCTCTAGAGCTTCTAATCGCTCCAATATTCAACTTAATAGAGGGCATTTTTTCGCGAATTGCAAGTAATTTCGTAATCTTACAAGCAAGCTCGTGGGCCGAATTGATCTCTTCGCCATTGGCACGCCCGGCATGGGCCTCTTTGCCCACGACACGGATATTGTACCAGCGGTTTCCATTTCTCGATGAGATGATACTGGCATTTTGCCGAGCCGGTTCAAAGCCCAAACAGATATCAGTGTCTTCACCCAGCTCTTTGAGTTTGGGTAAAAATCCAGGAGATCCAATTTCTTCATTGGGAGAGCAGACAAGTTGAATGCAAAAATCAGGATTGGAATTTTGAAAAAATTTTCTAAGACCATTTAAGGCAACCACAATTCCACCTTTATTGTCGGCAACTCCAGGGCCAATCACCTTATCTTTGATAATGCGAATATCACTTTTAGAATAGGGCTCAAGAACCGTATCAGCGTGCATAATCATACTGACTTTGTTAGGTGCTCCTGGATTGTAGGTAGCAACCATAAGATCTGCATACTGACGGCCAGGATGCGGTATACTTTTGATTTTGAAGCCAAGCTTTAAAAGCTCTTGTCGCATATGTGCTTGAACCGCAAGAACTCCAGCCAGGTTTTGCGTGGCCGATTGAATCTGCGAAAGATAGATCAACTCATCGAGAGACTCGATGTTTTGCTTTTTATAAAATTTGTCTTTTGGAAATACTTTCCTCAATGGAATGAGCACTTGATCTCCTTTTAATTTCTAACACATCCCCCAAGAAAATTCCAATTGGATTGGATTCAGATTAGGAAGCTGTTAGCTTTTAGTGTATTAGAGCAAGAATTGACTCGAGTTTCAAGTAAGACTCAATCGACCTTGTCTGCAATTACACATTTTTCAGCCTCTAAGCCCTCTTTAATGCGATACATTGTGTTTGAGCTATTAGGCCTGGTGTCTGCAGCCCACTTTGCCTGGTGCGAATCATCCCACCAATAGCTGCCCGTAAGCCCCATTTTATTCAAAGGATTGTAATAAATCGCTTTGAGCTCAAAATAATTGGCATTCTCAAAGAAGTGATGCGGCCCATAGGCTTTTTGTTGAAAGAATACCGCTTGAATCAATTGCGCTAAAGTTTTGACCGGCAATTGAGTAGATACCTGAGAAAACATCTCTGAAAGTCCCGATTGAACTTTTTCAATTTTCGCAAGCAGTTCTGCATTTTCTTCAGCATCTAACTGGCTATTTATCTTCTCTAGGTCTGCAAGCAAGAGGTCTTCACTAAAAGCATCTATACTTTCTCGATACAGAAGCTGATTTTTGTAGTTCTCAAACTCTGTTTTAAACTGATATCTGCCTTCAGTAGTTCTGGGCATGATGCCATCTTCCCACAACTGATCGATTAAAGAGAAATAGAAGTAATAGTTCTCATGAATCAAGCGTGTCACTCCTTGGTCACCGTTAAAACCTTTGAGGGCATTGAGATAGGTTTTCCAAGAAGGCAACTCTCCAGAGGCACTAAAGTTTGAGATCAAGTCGAAGGCAAACTCTCCGTTTTGATAAAAACCAAGAAACGAAAATATATCTGTAGCCCCTTCAGAGCAATATTTATTTTGATTGCTATTGTCAGCATCAACAGCAGGATCTTTTCCAAAAGGATAGTAGGAGCCAGCAGCAGATTTTTCTTGAGCCAATTGAGCGGCTTCAAGATTGCTAGAACCAGCAGCCAAACTTTCATTTAAAGCCTGGCGAAAGCCCTGCAAATCATCAATCAACTGATTGTCATAGCCGAGAGGTTTGATTTTGCGAGCAAGAGCTTTGATTTTCTCTTCAATACCAGGACAATTCTTAAGATCACTATTTTCACAACCCAATAGATCGAGACGCGGGCGAAGCAGCAAACTTTGGGCATCCATTTGAGTTAAAGTCGAATAGCTTTGCCAACCTCCATCTAAAACTCGAATTCTACCTGCAGGCTTGTTGGTTTCAACCACCATTCTGGTGTGAATCATACCTCGTTTTGAATAGAAACTCCCCACATGATCGGGGTGAACAAATCGAAAGTTTAAAATGATATCTCCAACCTGTGGCTCCACCGCATGCCCAAAAATCTTTTCTCCGTTCAAAATTTGATCGGTAGTTACTTTATCAAAGCGATTCGAAACAAGAGCTTTGCCATTCGGCTCGGTAAAGGAATTAAGAATATTTTCATAGTGCCGATTGACCTCGAAAAGATTTGAAAAACGAGTCGCATCTGGAGTTCCGTAAACCGCATGAGTTTTTAAAATACTTTGATAGTGTTCTATGACGGCTTCCTCACTTGGACAGTCAATGTAGTGACCTGAGCCTGCTACTTTTGCAGCCAGTCTTGCGTTTTCAACTAGGGCAGCATTTCCGGCAAATGCCTGTGTTGCCAATAAAATAAGGGATAGGAAGATTTTCATTTTTACTCTCTCTTTCACCCCTCCCCTGTATCTTATTAATTACCGAACAAAGTCATGATTGCTGTTGGAACAGCAAAAAAGATCGAAAAGACATAGCCAAATACATAGCGTTTCTTTCCATTGCTTGTTCTTGCTAACCACTCGGCACAGTGAATGGGAATATTTCTTAAGAAAGGAATTCCGTAAATCACAATTGTACCGTAGGTATTAAACAACAAATGAATGATCGCAATTTGTAGGGCTATTGTCGCCGCCTGTCCCGAAATGCCAAGAGCAGCAATTAAAGCTGTAATGCAAGTTCCAATGTTGGATCCCAAAGTAAATGGATAGATGTCTTTGAGCTTCAAAACTCCAGTACCAGCCAATGGCACAGCTAGGCTCGTCGTTGTTGATGAAGATTGGACTAATACTGTGACCAGCGCCCCAGAGGCAATACCAGCGATTGGTCCTCTACCTACAGCTGCATTGAGAATTTCTTTGGCTCTGCCAACCATAAGCTTTTTCAAAAGCTTTCCAATAAAAGTGATGGAAAAGAAGATGAGAGATAGACCGATAACTGCCATGATCGCACCCGTTGCAACATTGGGAAGGCCTCCCATGATACCTTCAGCCACTTCGATAATAGGCTTGGTAACAAACTTTACAGGATTAAAGCCTTTGCCACCACCGATACCCAAACCTGCAAGAGCACCTGTTAGCAATTTCGAACTTTTCTCAAGAATTCCAAACTGAAGCTCAAGAGGCAGAAAAATCAATACATTTAAGACATTGAAAAAGTCGTGCACCGTCGCTGCTGAGATCGCCTTTTGAAAATCTTCTTTTTCTTTGTGGTGCCCCATACTCACAATAGTATTTGTTACAGTCGTGCCAATGTTAGCACCCATAACCATTGGTATCGCAGTTTGAAGAGGAAGTCCTCCGGCAACCAAAGCAACTATCACCGCAGTCACCGTACTAGATGACTGCACCAGCGATGTTGCAAGAATTCCTATGATCAAACCCGTCATCGGGTTGTTGGCAAATGCAAAGAGTGCTTCTGCACCTTCTTTTCCGCCAGATGCTAATTTAAAACCTGCACTCATAAAACCCACTGCTAATAAAATGCAGTAGATGCCGAAGCCAACTTTTACCCATGGTAAAATATTATTTTGTTTTGTCATATAACCCACGCCTCATAGTCGACTATGTATAACAGATGGTATTTCGTTTCACTTTGTTAGAATATCGTTTCTGAAAGTTTTTTCTGAGCCTCAGTAGCAATCCGCCTTATTTTAGTAAAAAATACATGGTCTTATTCGCGTATTTAGAGAAGTTCTTCAACAAGCTGATAAAAGTCATCATAAAATAAAATCTCGGGGCGCTCTCTGTAGAAGTTCTCTTGCTTTAAAAAGGCAATATGATCTTTGAGGTGTTGAAAGAAGCTTTTATAATTATAGATAGCGATTCTCTTATCGTGATAACCCAATTGCGACCAAGTTAGAATTTCAAAGTATTCATCGAGAGTGCCAAGGCCACCAGGCAAAATTACAAAGGCATCTGATTTTTCATACATCATCCACTTTCGATCATGCATATTCTTGGTGACCACCAATTCAGTAATACCGTGATGAGCGACCTCGTAAGATATCAGCTTCTCAGGAATGTAGCCATAGACTTTGCGCTTTTGCGATAGCATTTGATTGGCAATTGCCCCCA
This sequence comes from uncultured Pseudobdellovibrionaceae bacterium, assembly GCA_964653235.1. GTDB lineage: Bacteria > Bdellovibrionota > Bdellovibrionia > Bdellovibrionales > UBA840 > CAZZCP01. The sequence goes on from CAZZCP010000049.1 coordinate 20,074, forward strand.
TCAGACCACAATTTCCTCCCCCGTAAACAAGATCATGTCCTTGTTCGGCGAGTATGCTTGCCGCTTCTTTTGCAGATTGGATGTAGTGTTCGGCCACAAAATTGCTCGAACCACAAAAAACACAAATATTTGCCAATACTTAAACCTTTTTATAAGAACTACTGCCTTTTACCGGAAGTATTTACAAATGCAAGTGATGATGGCATAAATTTCTCACATAGCGATGGCAAAAAAGCCTATGAGCCTGGAGGTTTCATGACTCGAATATT
>CAZZCP010000050.1:0-19849 GCA_964653235.1 uncultured Pseudobdellovibrionaceae bacterium
AAGTGTAAAGTATGTCTCCGGAATAAGGTGTAAACTATGTGTCGGGAAGGACATAAAAATTGCATGACCGAACAAAGTGAGGGAGCCGCAGGGCGACGAGCGTGAAGCGAGTCGATAATCCCGCCCTCTCCGCCATTATCAAATCGATTGGATAATCTACGAAACCTTCTTTTTTTCTTTGTGCTTCTGCATGGCCATCCACAGGTCATATTGGCTTTGTAAATTCATCCAAAACTGGGGTGTATTTGAAAAGGCATCAGATAAGGATAGAGCGACTTCAGGCGAGACTCCTCTTTTGCCATTCACAATCTCATTCACTTTTGCATAGGTCCAACCCATGTGTTTAGCAAAGCTTTGTTGAGTGAGATTCAGAGGTTTCAAAAACTCTTCTAACAACATTTCTCCAGGGTGAGTGGGCTTTCTATTTTTAGGTAACATTTATCCTCCAAAATTTATCTATGGTAATCCACGATCTGGACTTCCTCAGGACCAGCTGTTGACCATCTGAAAACAACCCGCCATTGGTCATTGATGCGGATACTATAAAAACCTTTAAGGTCTCCCCGCAGAGATTCTAGCCTATTGCTTAGTGGAACTCTCAAATCCACCAACTTTGATGCAGTATTCAACTGGTCAAGTTTTCTCACAGCAACCGCATGCAGCTCATTAGGCAATTTTTTGGCAAATCTACTGCTGCTACCATGAAATATGTCTCTTGCTGTCTTATCACCAAAGCTGCAGATCATGACTAAATATATCGTATATCGATATAAATGTAAAACCAATTTCAATACCCTTTAGAGCTTTAAAATACACAAGAATTCCGACCTAAACCAATTTATTCAACAGGCTGTCGACCCATCCGTCATTTTCAAATCGATTGGATAATTAAGAGTAGAGTTTGATCTTCAGAGCTTTTTGAAAGTTGGTAAAATCCTTATCCAGCGTGAAAATAGGTATCTTCAGCCTATTGGCAACAGAGCAAATCAAGAAGTCTGTATTCGATCCTTGAATCCCTTTTTTTTGACACAGGTTAAAGTATTCTGCTGCAACCTCATAATCTTGTTCATTTAGGATTATATCGGGAAAATAACTGAGCTTATCTTTTAGTTCGGCAAACGCCTTTCTTTCTTTCATACCTGACAAAAGCTCCTGCCGAATGGCTCCAATTATAGCGGCCTGGTTTTCAGAAACCACATAAGTCAGCTTTTCAACAACATTACGATTCTTTGTTTTACTCTTTCGAAGTGATTCAGACCAAATACAAGTATCAACCAATATCATTTTTTGGCTCTTTGTTTTTTATAATTGTATTTTGGGTCAAATTCGAGCTTGCCGAACAATTTAAGAATCTCTCTTTGTTTATTGTTTCGAATGTATTCTTTTAGGGCCACGGTTACCGCCTCTTTTTTAGTGGGGTGGTTGCCAACCTCTTTTGCTTTTTCTATCAACTCATCATCCAATGCTAAATTCGTTGCCATAATAAGCCTCCTTTTACACATTTTATCACACAATAAATTACACAACAAGAGGCCCGTCCGCAAAACGCAGAAACCAACCTGAGTTTCCCCAGACTGTCCACTTAAGCCATTGAAACCACACAGCTTCCGACACTATCAAATCGATTAGATGGCAACCTTATTTGGTCTACAAACGGCAAATAAACGCAATTCCATGAGCGTATCGCTTAGTTCTTTGTATGTAGGTGTAATATTTGTTAGGGAAAAATTCGCCTATGTCGCCAGTCTTTAGTGTAACTTGGCTTTGATTTGCCTCTATGATGAGCTCTCCTTTGATTATCACAACAACCAACCGAACACCTGATGATCTGATCGCTTCGTGACGCCCAGTCGTGGTAAAACGAAATTGATATATTTCGGGGTCCCCCTCTTCTAAGACGGAGTGAATTGGAAGGCTTACAAATGATTTGTCTTTTGAAGTGTGAGGGGCTAGTTCGTTTAGGTTTCCCTTAAGATTACTTTTCTCCTGATCAATGGGAGCGACAATTTCTTGAAGTCCCATTCCCATTGCATCGGCAATTTTTTTAAGTACAAGCAGGGTTGGAATAGATTGTTGCTTTTCAATTTGATAGATCAGCGAGCGAGAGACCTCGGAAATTTCAGAAAATTGATCTAAACTCATAGCGTTTCTTTTGCGGAATTCTTTAATCAATTGAGAAAGATAAGGACGGATTTGTTCCATTTGTTTGTTATAACAAACACTGTTCTTGAAAGCAAATTTTTTGAGATGTAGGCTAGTTAAAGTGAAAGGAGAAAGGTATGGTACCTGGTAGTATTAGACTCGTAAAAGCATTCTCTCTTCCTTCGAAAGAAGGTGGTAATCTGGGTGGTGTTCGAATAATCGATAGGTTTTAGTAGACCCCAATGATAAGAGTTTTTGGGTGGGAGGCTATTGGAGCGCAACCAAGATCGCAAAATAAAATATAAACAAGACACAGAGGTCCTAAGACCTAGAAAAGTGATTCAAGAGCTGCGGTATATTTTATAGGCTTGATGCCGAATCTGGGCAGTCGCATAAGGTCTTGTAAAACAAGTTTACAGTCTATGATTTTTTATACTTCCCAGAGAGTAGCTAGAGATTTGAACAGATTGAGCTTATAATTGCGTTCATAAACTAGGAGTGGCAATGAAAGCGATTTTAGCAATTCTATTCTTTTTTACTTCTCTACAAACTTTCGCTTGTGTGCAAAGTCCTTTAACAGAAGAGGAGAAAGTCGAAATTCTGTTGGCTGTTGAGATGAAAATTCAAGAGCAGTTCGAAGACTATACTTGGTTATCTCAAGAAGTTTCAAAAGGCATTGAGGGAAATTGTCATGCCTTGAGTGTAGAGGGAGAAATTCAAGTTGAGACTTACAATTCAGGGGTTCATTGTAAAACAGATTACTCTGTTTCTTATATGGATTCTGATGTTGATGGCTTTTCAAGCTTTTCGATGAAGTTTGATGAACAAGCCTGTCTTTGGTGAATTCATTGAACATCCAAAACCTTTGCATCAAAACGGATATTGAGATCTGGAAGCATGTAGGACGCTTTTATGAAAGCAAAGACTTCTGGGTACTACAGTGCCCTGAGAATCCGCTCTTTTACGCTGCCAATTCTATCATTGCAAAAAAGGCTCCGAAGAGAGGAGATCTCAAATATTGGCTCGCATTTTATGACAAGCAATTTCCTTACTATGAAAAAATAAATCATTATTTTTTGTCATGGGATGAAGATAGTGAAGGCGATATTTCAGAGCTCACCGAATATGGTTTTGAAAAGGATTATGCCGAAGTCTTAACTTGTGTAGATCCGGTTCAACCTAAAAACTTTAACTCTAATATAAAAGTTCAAAAACTTGAACGTGATCGAGACTGGGATAGAGTCTACGAAACTCATTTGCAAGAATCTGGCAAGGCAGAAAGCCAAGATCACCAAGAATTTTTAAGGCTGAGAAACAAACACTATCGCTACAATCTCTCTGAATTAGGCCAATTTTTGGGGGCCTTTATTGATGGTGAGCTTTGCGGGAGCCTAGGTATTTATCGCTGTGGAGATCTGGTGAGATATCAAAATGTTGTGGTGGCCAAAGAACATAGGAGAAAAGGTGTAGCGGCCAGCTTAGTTTACTAGGCAGGTCTTTTAGCCAAAAAGTGGAATCCTAAAACCATAGTGATTGTCTGTGAGCCTGAATCGCAGGCATCAAGAATCTACCGAAGCTGCGGCTTTCGCTTTCATGAGATGGTTTATGGGATGGTTTACCATATCGAAGATTGACATTTTAATTGCTCCCCTTTATTCCACCCCGACTTCCGTCCGTATGCAAATAAGTACCTAATATGTTGAATAAGTTATGTCAGAGACTCCTAAAATTGGAATGCATTTTTAGACAAGAATCTTAGGGCATTGAAAATGCAATTCAATTTTAAAAAAAGTGAAATAAAATAAAGCAGCTTTAGAGTTTATAGATAACCAAAAAGATAAGCGCCCAAAATAGTAGCACTGTCATCGCGGGTTGCCGTTGTTCCTGAAATGCTGTTGCCATAAAGACGTAGCTCTAGAGCCACTCCGGCTTGGGCAAACACAAACCATTTTCCGCCTCCAGACAAACCGAATTCAAAACCAGAACCACTTTCAGCTCCTTCTGTGGCTGACACAAAGGCAACAGTGCCTCGTGCATAGGGAACGATAACAGACTTACCTGCTTTAAATGGCTTGAAGTTGTAATCTAAAAATGGACCGAGCGCGAGGTAGTCAGACTCTGCCACACCAAAGGTATAACTGTAGTAATTAAAATAAACTCCATATTCGAACTCTTTTTTTTGCTGTATTGCATAGAGTGTACTCATCGTAAAAATCTGAGAGTCTATAGTAAAACCGGTGTCATAGCTGGAAGTAATATTTTGAAGCGAAAAACCTAGTGCCAGGAAATTTTTATTTTTTGGAATCCCACTAGCTTGTAAACTTGAGCTTGCACCACTGCCACCAAGATCGATACTGTCTCCTCGAGATAGATTGTGACCTTTAGGTAAACGAATGATGGCTTTTCTTCCTTTCAGCTTTATAATTTTAGCCTCTTGAGCAAATGTGGAAAGTGAGCAGATACTAAGAAGTAGAATAAGAATTTTCATATTGACCTCTTATTTATTGGACTATGCGCATCTCAAAATGTCAGCTAAAAGTATATGCCCTTGGCCTTTTGTCAGTAAATGACTTGTATGAAAGCGCATAATTCATAAAATAAAAAGATGAAATATTTAGCTTATTTTTTATTATGTTGTCTTCAGGTCCATGCGATGAGCGGCATCGAAATTATGAAAGAGGTAGAAGCTCGCTCTAAAAAATACAAGACTATCCAATCTGAAGTTTTTATGAAAATTGAAAATGAGGGAAGTCTTCGAGAAAGATATTTCAATAGCATTAAAAAACAAGATAAGACTTCAACTAAAAATCTGATTAAATTTTACAAACCAGCAAATATTAAAGGCACAGCGCTTCTGACTCACTCTATAAAAGGTCAAGAGGATAACACTCAGTGGGTTTATCTACCTGCTTTAAAATCAACAACGCAACTCAGTGCAGACAAAAAAAATGATTCTTTTATGGGTTCTGATTTTAGCTATGCCGATGTAGCAGGAAGACAAGTTGAAAAAGACAAACATGAAAAAATAAAAGAAGATGAAAAGTATTTTTATATTCGCAGCACACCCAAAAAAGAAGACGTTTATTCAAAACTAGAAATCATCGTTGATAGAAAAATTTTTGTTCCACTAAAAGTCTTTTTTTTTAATACAGAAGGGGAAACTTTAAAAATTCTGACCAATAAAAAAATTGAAAAGTTTGGTGATCTTCATTTGGTCACTGAAGCCCTTATGGAAAACAAACAAAGAAACAGCCAGAGCACTCTACAGGTGAGCAATATTGTTCTTGATCAAAATGTTACTGACAATCAGGTTGGGCTCAAGGGTTTAACAGAATGAGGATTTTTTTTTAATTTTTTTCATTGCTCCCTATCTTCTTGCTCAAGAAGATTCTTTTAGCCTAGATGGTTTAGAAGATATTGAAATTTCAAAATCGAAAAGCACAGAAGAGAGGACATTTTTAGATAGCATATGGGATAAAAATCTATCTGGCTCTTTAGGTCATGTTCATATCTATGGGGGCTCAGAGTCTGAAAGGCGTTATACTTTTTTGCGTGGAAGGTTTGAAACTGAATGGGAGTGGATCAAGTTCAACTACGAAGGTGTGGCCGAGGCGATTTATATCTTCTTTACTCAAGAAAACTCAAATACGGGAGCCACACGCGAAGTAATTTTTGAACAAAATCAGTACCGAACCGAAGAGTTGTTTGTTCGTTTTGATTTGAGCAATTATGCAAGCTTAAGTCTTGGAGTACAGAAAGTGATTTGGGGGCAGTTTGAGCCATTCTCACCAACCAATATTGTCTTTCCCTTCAACTTGAGTATTACCGATATAGAATTCAATAAATTTAAAGGAACCCTACCTCAAGATGCTGCCCGTCTTGCTATCTATCCCACCGACAAGATTCTTCTTGAAGCCTATGCTTTTTTAGAACCTAAATTCGATGCTGTTCTTGAGCAGAGATTTAATGATGCCGGAACCTACTCGAGGCCGATAAATTTTAATGGCAGCGAGTTCAATACCAGCCAAGAGCCTGTTCGGGTTCGTCTTCCTGAGGGTTCTGAAAAAATCATGCATGGCTATCGAGCACTGTTTTATGAAGATTGGGGAACATTTGGCTTTAGCTACTTTAAAGGATGGGATGGATCGAGAAGATTTGAAAGATTCACGATCGACTCGGTTTCTGATGGCGGAGAAACGAGTTTTTTTAGTAGCCAAGAGATTGGTTTGAGACCCTATGAGATGTATGGCTTTGAATTAGCGATTCCTTGGGACAATTGGACATTTCTATTTGAAGTGGCAAAAATACGTACCGAAAGCAGTTTAGACTTTCGCGGTGAAGCTGAAAATGAATCCGATTTAAGTGCAGAAGAATTGAGTTTTCTACAGGCCGTACAAAACAATAATGATTCAAGGCTCTATATTTCTCTAGACTGGTATATCTCTGCCTTTGGCTTAGAGGCAGACTTTGATTGGTGGAAGGTCAAGTTTTTACTCTTTTATCTGTACAATGACTACGAAAGCGATGATCAGGCTTTAGTCGATCTTCAAGAGGCGGCATATCCCGAAGAGGGTAATTTGGATTGGCCTGTTTTTCCTGGTTTGCTGATGAACTTTTTTGTCAATGATGAAAAAACAGCTCGCATTGGATTTGCCGCAGGAGTAATTGGCAATGGTGCAGGGGGAGTGCTTTATTATTCACAAGAATTTTGGGAGTCCTTCAATTTGACGGGTGGCTTGCAAACCATTACCTATTTTTCAGATGATGCTGTAGACTTAGATAATGACGGAACTTTTGAGAGGCAAAGCAGTTTTACAGCTGGAGCAGTAATGAGTATTCGCTATCGATTCTAATGAAAAAGATTCTATTTTATACATCCAGTTTACTGCTTTTGACGATCTTGATTTTTGGGGCAAGAAAGACTCAATTTGATAATACAAGGTGGTTGCCCAATGAACATCCGGTAGAAAAGACCAAACTGGAGATTCAAAAAATTTTTCAACAAAATGAAAGTCTTTTGGTCAGCTTAGAGTTTAAAGAAACTTTTTTTAGCCCCCAAAACATTCAAACTTTACGAGAGCTATCTGCTGAGTTGTTAAAGATACCGGCCATTCAGAAAGTGCAAAATCCATTGCGTTTAAAAAACAGTTTTAAAAGGGAATCACTGGTTGAGTTTATTAGTTTTGATGAGGCTTTAGAGAAAAAAGTACTGAAAAATGAAAAAGATTTTAAAGAAGAGTTTGAAAAGAATCCTTTTGCTCGAAGATTTTTGAGCCCTGATCATAAATCGGTTTTGATTTCATTGGATATTCCTGTGGATTTAAAGATGAAAGATCGATTGAGTTTTAGACAAAAAAGCATTGATCAGGTTCGAGCTGTATTGAATGCATCTTCTGTATCTTATCGCTTGGCGGGAGAATTGTATCTAAATTCTATTTTAGATCATGAAAATCGAAGCAACTTGGTTCAATTGCTACCACTTGCTTTCTTCATTTTGCTATTCTTTCTGATTTTGTACTACAGAAGTTTTTTTATTTTATATGTCAGCTTAAGCTGCTCTTGTATTTGTGTATTTGCCTGCCTGAATCTCTTTATCTTATTGGGCAAATCCATGAGTATTTCGGCAGTTGTTGTTCCTCTGCTTTTGTTTAGTATTGCGATTTCAGATTCCCTACATATTTTTGAAAAGTGGAAATTCACAGACTCAAAAAAAGAGCTTTTTCAAAAAATTTGGAAACCATGCTTGCTCACCAGCCTTAGTTCTGCTTTTGGTTTTGGCGTATTTGCAACAAGTGAGCTTTTGCCCTTGAAAGATCTTGGAATCATGGGAGCCATTTCGATTAGCTTGTCTTACTTTTTTGTTGTGGGTTACACCTATTCTGCCATCTGTTTCTTTCCAGAAGCAGCTAAAAAAGTATCGAAGACTCCCAAGCTTTTAGCAATGCAAGAGCCTTTTTTGAAAATTCTGTCAAAGCACAAGATAAAAAGAGCTATCAGTTATGCTCTCTTTTTACTTAGCTTTTTGACCTTTCCATTTGCCTTTTCTGAAAGCAATTTGTTGGATATTTTCTTTTCAGATCAAGATAGAATCTATCAAGATTTTTCTTTTATTGATTCTAATTTGGGCGGAACTGGCAGGCTCAATCTATTATTTCGAAATCAAGAGAAAGATTATTTTAAAGGTATTGGGCGATTTGAGAAGATCTCGAAACTGCAAACCCAACTGCAAAAAGATCCTCAAATTCTCTCTTCCTTTACTTATGTGGATCCTCTTCAAATTCTTCACACAAGCTTGCGCAGCGATCAAAGCTTGCTTCCAGAAACGCAAGAAGCCCTAGAACAAGAAATTCTGTTTTTAGAATTTTCTCGATCAGATGCCAGTGAAGATGTGCTCACGCCTTATACCAATTTTGACTACAATCTTTTGCGATTGGAGATCAATACGCCCAATTTAAATTCGCGTTCGATCAAAAACCTAATGGATCGAATTGATGTTTACCTTAAAATGCCCCATGAGTTTGCAGGTAGCAGTTTTTATTTTTTCTCGCTCAATGAATATGTTTTACAGACTCAGACTATTAGCATTCTTGCCGGCTTAACTATGCTATTTTTTGTACTCTATTTGAGCTATGGACTCAAAAATGCTTTGGCGGGCTTTGTAGCTACAGCGCTTCCACTTTCTTTGGTCATTGCTTGCGTGATCTTACTAGGACGCCCCTTTGATCTGTCGACTGTTTTGATTGCAAGTATATGTATGGGTCTATCGATCGATAATAGCATTCATCTAATACATACCTACGAGCATCAAAAAGTAAAAGACTGGAGAGAGGTCTTTCGACAAAGCTTTCCGGTTTTGAGCTTGGTTTTTGGTTTGTTTTTTCTCTCTTTTTTGAGTTTCTTACTTTCCAATTTGGTAATGCTTAGAAATTTTGGCTTTTACTGCGCTTTGATGATGTTTTTTAGCTGGATTGCCAATTTTACGATTCTTCCTGCTTTCTTAAATTTCCATGAAGAGCAATAAAGAGAGGATAGCGCGCTAAATCATCTAAAAAGAAATTCAGTATTACGTAAAATTTGATGTAATATCTTATTTTTCAACGGAATTATCATGCATATTGAATCGATTCTAGAACCTGTCCTTTTGTTTTTTCTTTGTGCCATATCTATTGTTCCTGTGACCCAAAGACTTGGTTTGGGGCCCGTTGTTGGGTACTTAATTGCTGGTTTGATTGTCGGACCCTCTGGTTTAAAAGTTGTGGATGATCCTGTGGATATTATGCACTTCTCTGAACTTGGTGTGGTTTTTCTGTTATTTCTCATTGGTTTGGAGTTAGAACCAAAAAGGCTCTGGAATATGAGGACTCAAATGCTGGGTCTGGGAGGCTTGCAGGTCGTTTTGAGCTGTATAGTTTTGTATGGTTTATTTGCAGTCACCGGTATCGTTCATTCTATCGAAGCTTGGATTATTGCTCTTAGCATTGCCTTTTCTTCAACTGAAATAGCTTTGCAAATTTTAAATGAAAAAAATCTACTGAAGGCTGTTATTGGCCAAAGGTCACTGGCGATCTTGCTGTTTCAAGACATCATCGTCATTTTTGTTTTGGCTTTTTTGCCTCTTTTGCAAGCGGATATCCCGCAGGCGGAAGAGACTCACAAAGCTCCCCTTTGGATCGGTTTTTTGGTTTTGATTGTATTTATGGTTTTAGGCCACTTTTTGCTCAATCCATTTTTTAGAATGATTTCAAGGGTTCGCCTTAGAGAAGTCTTCTTGGCAACCACATTGTTTATAGTGCTTGGGGCGGCCTATTTGTTTCAAGTATCTGGCCTCTCTTTGGCTTTAGGTTCATTTCTTTCTGGTGTATTGCTGGCCGAATCAGAATTTCGTCGCCAACTTGAAAGCGATATTGAACCCTTTAAAGGACTACTTTTGGGTTTATTTTTTATGTCAGTAGGGATGAGTATTGAATTGCAAGTTCATGAGCACAATTTTGTGAGTATTATACTTATTGCTTTTGGCATCCTGTTTTTAAAGATGATGATCTTAAGGCTCATGTCTCAATACATTCAACTCGCCAATGCCGATCGATGGTTTTTTTCGATTCTTCTTTCTCAAGGGGGACAATTTGCTTTTGTACTGATTGGCCAAGCAGCCTTATTGGGATTGGTCTCAAGAGAAAACACAAATTTATTTTATGCAGTGGTTGCTTTTACTATGATTTTAACCCCGATTGGCGTTTTGCTACACAAATATATTTTTCGTGAAAGATCTTCGGATGAAGAAAAGCAAGAAAATATACAGGGTTCTGAGTCTTCCGTGGTGATCATTGGATATGGAAGATTTGGTCAAATTATAGGTAGAATTTTAGATTCCATACGTGTTCCTTTAGTGCTTTTGGATCATGATGCAAGTCATGTAAAAACGATTCGAGAATTTGGTACCAAGGCTTACTATGGAGAGGCCCTTCGATTGGACTTATTGCAAAACGCAAGGGTTCAAGATTCAAAGGCTGTGGTTGTTGCCATAGATGATCAAGAGGCGGCTGTTGCATGCGTCAAACTTCTTAGAAAAGAATTTGAAGGACTTCTGATTTATGCAAGAGCTAGAAACCGCAGTCACTATATTGCTTTAAAGCATGCGGGAGCCAATTTTATACTCCGTGAGACCTTTGATAGTTCTCTGCGAATGGCTGAGGAGATTTTATCTTGCTTAGGGCATAGTGCTGAGAAAAGAAAAGAAATTGTAGAGTTATTTAAAAAATATGATGAAAAGTTATTGGAAGACTCAGTAAGCATTATTGATGATCGTTCTGCTCTCATTCAACTAACTCAATTGCGTTGCCAAGATTTAATGGAAGAGCTACTAAGACATGATAAACTGGGTAAGAATCTGCCCCCGAGCGTCTAGAGATTTCTATTTTTTAATGAAAGACTATAGTTTATGAAAGTATTGCATATTGGAAATGAAATGAATTGGAGGGGAGGAGAGAATCAAATTCGCCTCTTGGTTGAAGGTTTAAAACATCAGGGTATTGAAAACCATATTGCCTATCCCCAAAAAAGCAAAGCGATGGAGAGATTTTCGCAAATTGCCCCCACACTCAAGTTGGCTAGCCACAAGGCCCAAGACCCCAGAAATGTAATTCAAATCCTACAGTATTGTGAAAAACATAAAATCGAACTGATCGATGCCCATTCTTCGGGCGGTCATAGTATGGGACTTTTGGTAAAAGGATTTTTACCACACATAAAGCTCGTAGTTCATCGACGAGTCGACAATATGATTAAGAATACTCTTTTTACCAAGAGAAAGTATTTGAATTCAAAAGTGGATGCTTATGTGGCCATCTCACATTGTATCTCGGGCATTTTACGCGGTTATGGCATACCAGAGGATAAAATTCATTGTGTTCGTTCGGCAGTAGAAAACAACTATGAAGACTTTGAAAAAACCCACAATCCGGTTTTAAAAATAGGCAATGCTTCGGCATTTACTGATCAAAAAGCCTATCCTGTTTTGGTAGAAGCGCTCTCTTTGCTCGATACCGATACACCTTTTCATGTGTATTTTGCTGGAGATGGGCCTGAGCTTGAAACGATTCAAGATTTGGTGGCAAAAAAGTCATTAGACAAGAAAATAACTTTTTTAGGTTTTATTCAAGATGTTCCAGAGTTTTTAAATTCATTAGATATTTTCTGCTGTCCATCGAACAACGAAGGTTTAGGCACAATCTTTTTAGAGGCAGCTCTAGCAAAAACTTGTATTATTGGTACTCGTGTTGGTGGTATTCCTGAAATCATACGCGACCGAGTTCAGGGCCGTCTCATTGATCGCGGTGACTCTATTCAGCTCGCCGAAGTGCTCAAAGAATGTTTAGAAAGCCCTCAAGACAGAGCTCAGTTTGCTGAAAATGCCTACCATCATGTAAGAAAAGAGTTTTCACTTGAAAAAATGCTTGAAGGCAATTTCCTCATTTACAAAAGGCTCTTACAGGTATGAAGTTGAGCGCTGTCATTATCACTAAGAATGAAGAAAAAAATATCGCAAGATGTTTAGACTCTTTACAGGGCTTGGTGGATGAAATCATTGTTGTCGACTCATACAGCACTGACAGAACCAAAGATATTTGTAGCAAGTACAATAGTCTGACATTTGTAGAACAAAAATGGCTAGGCTATTCAGAACAAAAAAATTTTGGCAATACTATTGCAGAAAATGAGATGATTTTATCTTTGGATGCCGATGAGGCAATCACGCCTAAATTAAAAAAAGAAATTCAAGCTTTAACAGATGAAAATAAAGTTTATGGATTTCCACGTTTGACCAATTACTGTGGTAAGTGGATTTATCACTCGGGCTGGTATCCTGATGTTCAATGGCGAATTTTTCCAAAATCAAAAGCCAAATGGAACCAAGCCCCTGTTCATGAAGTCTTAGAGTTCAAGGATCTTGAAAAAGTAAAACTGAAACATCATATTGAGCACTATTCGGTATATAGTATTGAGCAACATATAGATACTATCAATAAATATTCAAGTTTGAATGCATACAAAATACTTGCCAAGAGCAAGACCGGGCTCTTGACCAAAGCCTTGTTTCGAAGCATACACCGTTTTATAAAAATCTATTTTCTAAAAAAAGCTTTTCTGGATGGCGCAGAAGGTTTTTACATTGCTGGTATATCAGCATATTCGGTGTTTTTAAAATATGTAAAGGCTCATCAGAAGTCTAGAAATCCTAGCTAAGCACCTAATATTTGTATCATTATGAGTCCACTGTACCGATAAGGATCCATGCAATGGATTATCCTTTTAGGGACAATAGGACTCCTTTTACATACAACTGCTTACGCATCTTCTGGGTATCGAATTGCTCACCCGCTCGCTCAAATTCATATGCCACCCACAGGTGAAACCCCAGGCTGGGGAAGCCCTTGGGAAATACAAGTTGAACACAATCATTCAAACATATGGAACGCTCCTGCCAGTTTTACCAATTTGTATACGGGAGATATTATTCGTTATGAAATGGATTATGAACAGGCATCGACTTATCTTGAGTTTTCTTATGCACTACTTGAAGACTTTCAAATAGGAGTGGTTGGTAATTATTATTCTCACCAAGGTGGTAGTTGGGATCACTTTATTGACGAGTTTCATCGAGTTGCTGGTTTGAATCGCTTCGATCGAGAGTTTTATCCAGAAGATCGAAATTTAAAATCGATAATGGTCAATGGTTTTGAGCAAATTGAAGAGGACTCAATTTATGCGTCTGGAAACTTTAAACTCAAATTCAAGTATTGGCCATGGAAGCTAAAAGGAACATGCAATTGTGGCTTGGCTTTTTCTGGACAAGTTAAAATACCAACTTCTTCTTATTCTGCTCTGGTAAGCACAGGCAAAGTTGATATCAGTGCTTTACTTCACTTTGGAACGAATTGGGGTTCTTTTAGTTCATTTTGGATTACGGCTGGATTGAGTCAATTCGGTGAAAATCCATTACTGTCAGCCTTTCCTACCCGTATTTTTCAACAAATGTATGATTTTAGTCTTGAGTTGGGCTGGAGCTCCAATTGGTCTTTTTTAATTCAACATCGACTTGAATCACCATTATTAGATAAGCACGCCATAGCCTATAATTATTTAAATGAAGAAAGAGAAGCAAGAATCCAAGAGAAAGTATCAAGTGGGTGGAACTCTTTGGTACATTGGAGAGGTACGGGTACAATTGGTGTGAATTACAAATGGGGATCTAGCGGCAGACTTAGTTTATTATTTTTAGAAGATATAGCCTTTGGCGATAGAGACCAAACCGACGATCTCTACTATGTAAGCAATGCTCCCGATGTCGGTTTAACTCTTCAGTTGAAAGTAGGTTTTGAATGAAAAATATAAAAAATTTAGAGAGAGAAAGCCTGCAATTGATTCTTCGCAGGTATCAACGAAAAGATTATGAGATTTGGCAAAAGAAACAAGAAGAATACTACAAGTATGAGAAAGAGAAAATATTGTCGAAGCAAGATTTTTTTCGAGAACTTGCAGAGAGAAAAAGACTCGAAATTGAAGGAATAGCATTTACATTTGCCTGTTTCTGTAAGAGAACAGGTGATCTGTTTGCAACTGTGAATCTATTTAATGTCGTTCGTGATAATTATCAAAGCTGTGGATTGGGGATTCAAAGTTATACCAAAGATCAAGTATTTCGGTTCAATCGCGATGCTATTTTATTGGCCTCTGAAGTTGCTTTTGAGGACTTAGCATTGCATCGAATAGAGTCTACAGTTACAGAAGAGAATTGGAAGGGAAAGAATTTCTTAAAAGCATCAGGCTATCGTTCGGAGGGCATTCGAAAGTCTTCGATTCGGATTGATGATAAGTGGCAAGATACTGAGGTATTTGCACTTACCAAAGAAGAGTGGAAAGAAAAAAAGCTTTCAATTCTTCTCAGCCAAGACCTGGAACTCTCTCGCTTTTTCGCCCCAATTGACGCTAAAGAACTCTTGGAACCAAGGAAAAGAAAGATATCCTAGGTGACCTCCAGTAGGCAAAACCAAAAGCTGGCTCTCGGTATATTGTTCAGGAGAAAATTTTTGCCAAGATTCTGAATTGTATAAGAAATCGTTTTTAGTGACGAGTACTCTTAATTTTTTATTTTTTTGTATGGCAAGATTCATCCAATGTGAAAGATTGGCCGTCTCAGACTCCATGCCCATTTTAAGACTCTTTCCATAGGTATCAAGATAGATATTATAGCTTGCGATATCAATACGATCGCTATAATTGGTGGCTAATTTTGAATCGAGAAGTTTAAAAGTTTTCTTTAGGTTCTTTTGAAAACCTTCAACGATTACGATGTAGTTGGTCCAATTTTCGCTAAGTGGTATCAAGTCTTCTTTGCCAGATGCAGTAAGGTAATTAAAAAAGACACGGTACTTTGACCAAGAAGAATACTCACTTTTTCGAGATAACTGAAGATTCATCAATTGATCTATACTGTTTGCAGTGTGCATAAAGTGAAGTGGAGCACTTAAAACAGAAACCTGACCTGAGATCAGATTCTCTTCATCTAATGCTGACATTACAGCAGCAGCAAAGCCGCCGTAGCTTTCACCATAGAGCTCTACTTCAGTGATATTCTCTTTGCCAATATGCTCAATGATTGTTTTTGAAAGGGCTAATAAAGCATCAGCTTCAGCCTGAAGGTCGCCGGGTAGAATTTCATTATTACTTGCCATAATAAACTGGGGAGACCAAGGGTTTGGAAGTACTGCAACGTGATGGTCATGCTGGCGAAAATACAAATAGCTTTTAAGAGCGATTGAATCATTGGCATTGCTAAACATTCCAGGAATAACGAGGATCAATTTGCGTTTTTGGGCAACAGGTTCTTGCGGCAAAAAACTAGTATAGAGTGATTCGGATTTCATTTGTTTATGTATCAAAACCGGCACTTCTTTTTGAAAGTGAGTCTCCACTTTAAGATTTTGTACAGGATAGAGATTCACCACATTAATACGCGACTTCACGCCATTCCAAAATGAGGCTTGAAACTGGTCAAAAAGGCCAAGGTCGTCTTCACCGGCCTCGTAATTCTTCACTAAGTTCACAGTTTGTGCATTCCAGCCGGCCTGGGCGCTTGTACCGAACAAAAATGAAAATAAAACCCATAAGTATCTCATAATACACACTTTCTTAATTAAGGATGTTGCGGATAAGAGATTCTTCGGCGTTTTTGAAAAAAAATTGAGTGGCTTTTGGCCACTCAATTTTATTCTTATTTTGAAACGCGAAAAAAACTAACTTCCGCAAGCGAGACAATCCTCTGGATTGTCGATCGAACAAGCCAAATCGGCTGCATTATCTGCCTGAGTCTTTGATTTAGCAGATAGCTTGTCTTGATCTACTGTAAACTTGATGGCCTCAGCAGCAGCCTGAGAGCGCAAGTAATACATTCCTGTTTTAAGACCTTTCTTCCAGGCATAAAAATGCATAGAACTCATTTTGGCAAAGTCAGGGCGGGCTATATAAATGTTCAAGCTTTGGCTCTGGCAGATATAGGCGCCGCGGTTAGCCGCCATATCTAAAATGACTTTCTGACTGATCTCCCAAATAGTTTTATAAAGATCTTTGAGTTCTTGTGGAATGGACTCAATATTTTGAATTGAACCATTGTTGGCGATCAATTCATTTTTAAGCTCTTCATTCCAAATGCCCTGTTCGACTAAATCTTTCAGTAGATGTTTGTTGACGACAGCAAACTCACCACTCAAAACACGTCGAGTGTAGATATTTGTTGTGTAGGGCTCAAAGCTCTCGTTGTTGCCAAGGATTTGTGCTGTAGATGCAGTGGGCATGGGAGCCAGCAAAAGGCTGTTTCTCAATCCATGAGTTTTGATTTCTTCTTTGAGACCTGCCCAATCCCATCGATTGGAGGGCTGAACTCCCCACATATCGAATTGCAAAACCCCTTTGCTTGCAGGAGAACCAGCAAAAGTTTCGTAACTGCCAATTGCTCTAGCGAGATCTTTCGATTCACAAAGTGCAGCATAATAGATGCATTCGAAAATATCTTTATTCAATTGGGCTGCCTCTTCGCTATCAAAAGGATAGCGCATCAACATAAAGGCATCGGCTAGTCCTTGAACACCAATACCGATGGGGCGGTGGCGTTTGTTGGATCTTTCTGCTTCCACCACAGGATAGTAATTGATGTCGATGATGCGGTTGAGATTTTTTGTAATTGTACGTGTGACAGAGTAGAGCTTTTCAAAGTCAAATTCATGCGTCTCTGTGTTAACAAACTTGCTCAAATTGATCGATGCTAAATTACAAACAGCGACTTCATCTGGGGCTGTGTATTCAATGATCTCAGTACAGAGATTGCTAGACTTTATCGTGCCAAGGTTTTGTTGATTCGATTTTGCGTTACAAGCGTCTTTGTAGAGCATGTAAGGAGTACCAGTTTCAATCTGTGATTCAATAATGGCAAACCAAAGATCACGGGCTCTGACTTGCTGACGAGCCAAGCCCTGTTCTTCATACTTGGTGTAGAGTGCTTCAAACTCATCACCCCAAGTGTCGGCAAGGCCGGTGGCCTCATTCGGGCAAAACAAAGACCACATAGCATTTTCTTCGACTCTCTTCATAAATAGATCTGGAGTCCACATGGCGTAGAATAGATCTCTTGCGCGGTTCTCTTCTTTTCCGTGGTTTTTGCGAAGATCTAAAAACTCATAGACATCGGCATGCCAGGGCTCAAGGTAAATGGCAAATGCGCCTTTGCGTTTGCCGCCCCCTTGATCGACGTAACGAGCAGTATCGTTAAAGACCTTAAGCATTGGAATAATGCCATTGGAGGTCCCATTTGTGCCTTTGATATAGCTGCCAGTGGCTCGAATATTGTGGATACTCAAGCCAATACCTCCAGCCGATTGAGAAATTACAGCACATTGTTTGAGACTGTCATAAATACCATCGATGCTATCTTCTTTCATAGTCAGTAAAAAACAAGATGAGAGCTGTGGCTTTGGAGTTCCGGCATTAAAAAGCGTAGGAGTGGCATGAGTAAACCATCTCTCTGACATTAAGTTGTAAGTCTCAATGGCAGAGGCAATGTCCTCTCCGTGAATACCAACGGAGACTCGAAGAAGCATCTGTTGAGGTCTTTCAACGATTTTACCATCCATCTTTAGAAGATAAGATCTTTCAAGTGTGCGAAAACCAAAGTAGTCATAGCCATAGTCGCGATCGTAGATAATTGCAGAGTCTAATTCATCAGCATTTTTCTTTATGATTTCATAGGTCTCTTTCGAGATTAAGGGAGCTGGCTGCTTGGTTTTCGGGTCAACATATTCATACATTCGTTTGATGTTCTTTGAGAAGCTCTTCTCAGTGACCTTGTGAAGGTTCGAAACGGCAATTCTTGCGGCAAGCTTGGCATAGTCAGGGTGAACCGTTGTAAGGTAGGCCGCTGTTTCTGCTGCAAGATTGTCGAGCTCACCCGTTGTTACTCCATCGTATACACCAAGAACCACTTTCTTTGCGACTTCAATCGGGTCAACAAATTGTGGATCAAGACCATAGCAAAGCTTGGCGATTCGAGCTGTGATTTTGTCAAATTTTACGGCTTCTTGTTTGCCGTTTCTCTTAATTACGTACATTTAAAACTCCGCGTCCATGGTAAAGCTTCGAGACTCTTTGTCAGACATAACGCCCGATTTTTGATACTCAGAAACTCTTTTTTCAAAAAAATTGGTTTTCCCTTGTAATGAGATCAGCTCCATCCAGTCAAAAGGATTTTTTGCATTATAAACTTTAGAAACTCCAAGTGCGCCTAAGAGTCTATCTGCTACAAACTCGATGTACTGCTTCATCAAATCTGCATTCATTCCGATCAATGAAACGGGTAGAGCATCGCTGATAAATTCTTTTTCAATCTCGACCGCATTGCTTACGATCTCATGAACCCTGGTATCAGGTAGTTTTTCTTCGAGCATCGAGTAGAGCAAGCAAGCAAAATCGCAGTGTAAGCCTTCGTCACGACTAATGAGTTCATTTGAAAAAGTCAGCCCTGGCATCAATCCGCGCTTCTTAAGCCAAAAGATCGAGCAAAACGAACCAGAGAAAAAGATTCCCTCCACTGCTGCAAAGGCAATGATTCTCTCGGCAAAAGAGTCGCTGTTGTTAATCCACCTCATAGCCCAGTCGGCTTTCTTTGTGACACAGGGTACTGTTTCTAAAGCGTTGAAAAGGCGATCTTTTTCTGCTGGATCTTTAATGTAGGTATCAATCAATAGGCTATATGTTTCAGAGTGAATATTCTCAATAGCGATTTGAAAGCCGTAAAAACAGCGAGCTTCGGGAATTTGAACTTCACGAATAAATTGTTCGGCCAAGTTTTCATTGACGATCCCATCGCTGGCCGCAAAGAAAGCCAGCACATGAGTGATAAAATGCTTTTCATCATCATTGAGCTTTTTCCAGTCAAGAAGATCAGGTCCGAGATCAATCTCTTCAGCAGTCCAAAATGAGGCCTCTGCTTGTTTGTACATTTTCCAAATTTCATCATGTTTGATGGGAAAAAGAACGAATCTTCTAGGATTTGGAGTCAGTAATACTTCGTTATGAGATGTAGCCATCTAAGTCCCCCTCAAGTTGCAATCACATCCGTGTTTACCAAATGTCGTATATCTTGTTTGAATCGTAAAAGCCGATAGCTTTTGTTGATCTGTTCTCAGCAAAACACTCCTCCTCAGATTGGTGCAATCAATTTTTTTAAACATCAAAGACGGTTATTTGGCGCTTCTAAACCAGTGCATTTCTAAGTATCTGAAACCGCAAAAGAATTAAAAAAGAATGAGTCCGGTCAAAAAAGTGGCTTGACAGGAAAAAGCTGTGGAAATCTTTTGGGGTCCAGCATCACCACTATATACAGTGATTGTTTCGTAGGCAATTTACTAGATCTTGGGGTTTTTGTTCGCTCTAAAATCTTTAAAAAGACTCAGATTTGCATCGACTTTGCACGATTTTTTTTAAATAAGATATTTGTAAAAGTCTTAAGGCTCTTGCCGTTTCGTTTTCTACTGCGGCCTTAATCGCTCAATTGTGCTCGCTTTATAAACTGCTCCCTTTTATTTCACTTTTTTAAATGCCCTTGTTTTTGTAAGTACTCAATTTTGGTCCTGTTCTTGCTTTATAAGCCCCCATGAAG
>CAZZCP010000051.1:0-19433 GCA_964653235.1 uncultured Pseudobdellovibrionaceae bacterium
ACAAAATTCTATTTGCTCGCGCCCATTGTGCAGCAAAAAAAAGGCGAGTTTCAAAAAGAAATTCAAGCCTGGAAAAAACTCGGTTTTGTTAAAGCTCGTATTGACGGTGAAATAGTTGAACTTTCTGGCCTCAACAAACTTGCAAAGACCAAAGCACATGACATCGATATCATTGTCGATCAGCTCATCATGAAAAAAGACAAGCGTGATCGCATTCAAAAGAGCATCCAAAAAGCATTGCATGTTTCAAAGGGAAAACTCGCCGTTCAACTCTTAAATGGTGAAAGAACTCTTTACTCTATGAATGCCTCATGTCCAATCTGTTCATTCAGCATTGGAGAGCTCGACCCAAGGTTTTTTAGCTTCAACTCTCCAAAGGGTGCCTGCGAAGATTGCGAAGGATTAGGTTATTATTATGTTGAGACCGATGAAGAAGAAGAGGTTTATAGTGTTTGCGAGAGCTGTGATGGCAAACGTTTAAAACCCGCCAGTCTTGCAGTAAAACTAATTGGTAAAAATATTAATGAACTCTCAGAACTATCCGTTTTAGATCTCAAAGATTTTTTTGAAAAAAATGAATTCCCCAATAGCTTCGTTGCTGAAAAGATCATCGGGCAAATCATAGAGCGAATTCAGTTTTTAATCAATGTTGGTACCTCTTATTTAAGTTTGAGCCGAACAACGAAAACTCTATCCGGCGGAGAAGCTCAACGCATTCGACTTGCCACCCAATTGGGTTCGGCTCTAACCGGAGTACTTTATGTTTTAGATGAACCCAGCATTGGTCTTCACCCACATGATCATGAATTGCTGTTAGATGTAATTCGCAATCTGAAGAAAAGAAACAATACGATTTTAATGGTCGAGCATGATGAGGCCACCATTCGCTCTGCTGATTTTGTTTTTGACTTGGGGCCTCGAGCCGGAAGACTGGGTGGAGAAATCATGGCCCAAGGTAGCCCGCAAGATATTGAGGCGTGCCCAAAAAGTTTAACCGGCCAGTACCTGAGCAAGAAAAAAAGCATTCCACTACCCAGCGAACGCCGCAAGGGCAATGGCAACTTTCTAGAACTCATCGGTGCCAGTGGCCACAATTTAAAAAATCTTGATTTAAAAATTCCGCTCGGAACTTTTATTGCCGTTACAGGAGTCAGCGGCTCTGGAAAATCAACTCTAATTATTGATACACTCTACCGGCATTTAGCAAAGCACTTTTACCGAGCGCAGACAGAGCCGCAAAGTTTTCGAGAAATCAAAGGTCTTGAATACATTGACAAGATCATCGATATCAATCAAAAACCCATCGGTAGAACACCTCGATCTACCCCAGCAACTTATGTTGATTTGTTTCCTTTGATTCGAAATGTTTTTGCCCAAGTACCCGAAGCACGCATTCGTGGTTTCAAACCGGGTCACTTTAGCTTTAACACCAAAGGGGGAAGATGCGAAACCTGCCAAGGTCAAGGCCAGGTAAAACTTGAGATGCACTTTCTTTCAAATGTCTACGTACCTTGTGATTCTTGCATGGGCAAAAGATACAACCGTGAAACAATGAGTATTAAATATCGAGAAAAAGACATCGCACAGATTTTACAAATGACGGTGGCTGAGGCTCTTGAGTTCTTTGAACACCACAAACAAATTCACCGCAAGCTCGATGTCCTAAACCGTGTTGGCCTAGATTATCTAACACTTGGCCAAGCAGCAACTTCTCTATCCGGCGGAGAAGCGCAAAGAATCAAACTTGCCAAAGAACTTTCAAAACGTTCTACCGGTAAAAGTTTGTATATTTTAGATGAACCGACCACAGGACTTCACTTTGAAGATATCAGAAAGCTGGTTGAGCTTTTACAAGAACTCACTGATCAAGGAAACACCGTCATTGTCATTGAGCACAATCTCGATTTGATCAAAGCCTCAGACTATATCATCGACATGGGCCCTAAGGGCGGGAAAGATGGAGGTGAACTGGTTTACTCAGGACCTACCGACAAAATCACTCGTGCAAAAAATAGTCTTACTGCCAAATATTTGAAGGAGCATCTTTAATGAGTCAAATCTCACTCAGAGGCGTTAAACAAAACAATCTTAAAAACATAGATGTTGATATTCCGATCGGCAAGCTGAGCATTGTCTGCGGCCCCAGTGGATCAGGAAAAAGCTCCCTCGCCTTTGAATCACTGTATGCAGAAGGCCAAAGACGATATATCTCTTCTCTTTCAAACTACACCAAACAGTTTATCGGTGTAGCCAAAAAACCTGATATTGAAGAGGTCTACAATATCCCCCCGGCGCTTGCAATAGAGCAAAAAAATAATATTCGCACATCACGTTCAACGGTTGGAACTACTACCGAAATCATTGATTATCTTCGTTTGCTCTACGAAAAAATTGGCAAGGCCTATTGCCCAGAACATGATGAGGTTTGTGAAAAGCAAAGTGTTTCAGAGGCCACAGAAAAAATTCTAAAGAGATTTACCGGAAAACGTGGATACCTGCTGGCTAAAATTTCAGCTTCTGGAAGAATCGAAAAAGACAAAAAACTGCATCGGCTTTTGTTGCAAGAAGGATACTTACGTATACTAGTGCCCCAACAAGAGATACAAATTGAAGGTAAAAATCTGCAGCTAAATAATAACGAAATTATCGACATCAGTACAAAAGAATTTGTTCGCCAGGGTCTACCAGAACAAGAATTTTACTTGGTCATAGATCGTTTGGCCTTTCAAGAAAAAGAGCGAGAAAGAATTTTTGAATCCATTATGACAGCCTATGATGCTGGAGTTACCTACGATAAAGAGCAGAATGTGCGAAATGCGTACTGCCTTACAACAGAGGGAGAGCTGCTGCTTTTGAGTGAAGAGCTCTCTTGCCCGCTCTGCGATTACACTCCCCCACCTATCACTACCAAGTCACTCAACTTTAATAGCCCCGTTGGAGCTTGTAAGACCTGCAATGGCTTTGGTAATATTTTAGATATTGATGAAAAGAAGATTGTCCCCAATCCACATTTGAGCATTGAAGAAAACTGTGTTCAAGCCTTTAGCATGCCTTCAACCCAAGAAGACCAAGCGGAGCTTTTGCGCTTTTGCAAAAAATCGAAAATTTCGATCAAAAAACCTTGGAAAGATTTGCCAGACAAAGCCAAAAAAGAAATTTGGGAGGGCTCAGATCGTTTTTACGGGGTTCAAGGTTTTTTTGCTTATTTAGAACAAAAAAAATACAAGATGCATGTCCGCATTTTTTTAACCCGCTATAAATCGCCTTTTCAATGTCCATCTTGTAAAGGTTCAAGACTAAACGAATACGCCAATCAAATTCGAATCCACAAAAAAAGCATTGTTGATTTGTGCCGTATGACAATTGAAGAGCTCTATGATTTCTTTCAAAATACCAAGTTCAAAAAGAGTGAAAATGCAGCTGCCCGAGAAGTGATTCAACAATTGAAAGATCGCTTGCAGTATTTGCTCGATGTTGGAGTACATTACTTGAGCTTAGATCGTGAAAGCAAAAGTTTATCTGGTGGTGAGTTTCAAAGAATACAGCTTGCAAAACAATTGGGCATGGGCCTATCACAAACTCTATATGTTTTGGATGAGCCGACGGTGGGTCTGCACCCAAGGGATAATTTAAGATTGATTGAAGTGATCAAAAACATTCAGAAGCTAGGAAATACTGTGGTGGTGGTTGAGCATGATCGTGATTTTATCGAAAACGCTGATCATATCTTAGAGCTTGGACCTGGGTCGGGTTATTTGGGCGGAGAGTTAATGTACGCAGGTTCTTTTATTGATTTTAAAAAGAATAAACAGTCTTTAACGAATTCTTATTTAGAGGTCGCCAAGCTAAAGCTTAAGGCCAAAAGAAAGACTCCAAAAAACTACAAAAACTTTTTAGAGCTAAAAGAAGCAAGTGGTAACAATCTAAAAAATGTTGATTTAAAAATCCCTCTTCAAAGATTGGTTTGCATCACCGGAGTGAGTGGTTCAGGAAAATCAACATTAATTTCAAACACCCTATACCCTGCTTTAGTGAATGAGCTTAAAATCGATTCAAAGAGCTCTTTGCCATACAAAGAACTCAAGGGATTTGATAGCATCGACAATGTTCAACTTTTAGATCAATCTCCGGTAGGCAAGTCAGCGAGATCAAATGCCGTAACTTACTTAAAAGTCTATGATATCATTCGCAAAATCTTTGCCTCGCAAAAAGAAGCCAAGGCCAAAAAGTATAGTGCCGGCACATTTAGTTTAAACGTAGAAGGCGGTAGATGCCCAGACTGCCAAGGTCTGGGCTTTCAAGAAATTGATATGGTTTTCATGGACAATATCATGCTCACTTGCGAAACCTGTAAGGGCAAGCGTTTTCAAGATGAAGTGCTTGAAGTACGCTACCAAGGTAAAAATATATATGAAGTTTTAAAACTCACCGTGGCCGAGGCAATGAATTTTTTTACCGATTATCCTAATATTCGCAATCAACTCTCATTTCTCAAAGAAGTAGGTCTTGATTATATTCAACTCGGTCAGAGCACCAGTACTTTTAGCGGCGGAGAAACCCAGAGATTAAAAATTGCACGCGAGCTGAGTAAAGCAAAACTCAAAAACAATCTCTATATTTTAGATGAACCAACTACTGGACTACATTTTCGCGAGGTTGATCTTTTGATGAAGGTTTTGCACAAATTGGTCGATGCCGGAAACAGCATTCTGGTTATAGAACACAATATGGAAGTCATTCGAGAATGCGATTATCTGGTTGATATTGGGCCCGAAGCAGGGCATAAAGGTGGCAATATATTGTTTCAGGGCCCCATAGAAGAGATTCTAAATGTCAAAGAGAGTAAAACAGCCCCATTTTTATAGGTTTTACCAATGTATAGTGAACTTAAAATCAACCCCATTCGTGTATTTGTAAGCCTTGGTTGCGGAGCCGATGAGAGGGCCAATCCCCAAGAAGTTCAAATTGGCTTGAATTTAAAATTTGCCAGCCCTCCTGTAGGCTGCAGTACCGATGATATAAAAGATACGATATGCTATCGAGACCTTGCAGAGACGATCTATGGAATCGCCAAGAGCCAAGAGTTTCGTTTGATCGAACATTTGGCGCACAAAGTTTTTATAAGCCTGAAAGAAAAGTATCCCGAAGTAAAAATGCGTCTTGATGCCAAGAAAGTGCATCCTCCGCATGAGCTCTTAGCTGGTGGTTTAAACTTTATTTACGGAGACCTTGAGTATTGATTCTTTTAGGATTGGGATCAAATCTTGATAAGCCACAAGAGCAGCTTAAATTATCTCACCTTAAGCTCGAACAAAAATCGATTCGCATTCTAAATACCAGTTACTCTTATCAAAACCCTGCTTTTTTAAAGCTAGATGCTCCTAATGAGTGGCAAAAGAATTTTGTCAACCAAGTGCTTTCGGTTGAATTTGCTGGCAATGCTTCCCAGCTTTTGCAAGCTTGCAAACAAGTCGAAAATGAAATGGGCCGGCAAGAAGATATGACATGGGGACCAAGGCCGATTGACATAGATATCTTGTATTTTCACGGACAAATAATAGAAACTGATGAATTGAAAATTCCTCATCCTGGTTTTTTAAAAAGACATTTTGTTTTGGCACCTGCTATTGATATTGCTCCTCACTTAGTTGTTGATGACAAAAAATTAATCCAGCACTATCGCTCTTTAAAGCGAGGATTGAGTAAATGGATGGGCATTATCAATCTTACTCCTGATTCCTTTTCTGATGGAGGAAGCTTCGCTAATGTTGATGCTGCCCTGAATAGAATTGATCAACTGATTCATGATGGAGCGCATATTATCGATTTGGGAGCAGAGTCGACCAGACCTGGAGCTGAAGTCTTAAATCATCAACAAGAGTGGCAAAGGCTTGAACCTATTTTAAAGAATCTAGATCTAAAAACCGCTAGCTTTAGTATAGATACCTACCACCCCGAAACAGCTGAGAAAGCTATTGAGATGGGAGTAAAGATCATCAATGATGTGGGTGGATTGCAAAACCAAAGAATGAAAGAAGTTTTTAAACAATCTGATGTTACATTTGTGTGTATGCATCAATTGGGCTTACCTGCTGATCCGAACATGATTTTAAAAGAGCATCCAATAGAGCAAGTCTACCACTTCTTTGAAGAGATTCTTACTTTTGGCAAAGAGAGATTGTGGCTCGACCCTGGGATTGGTTTTGGTAAGTCTGCCGTGCATTCTCGCTATCTTATCGCATCATTGGACAGATTTTTTGACTTCGACCTCCCCCTTGTTGTGGGCCACTCCAGAAAGTCTTTTATGAAAGGTATTACTGCTGAGCCTGCAGAAAATAGAGACTTAGAGACTGTTGCAATTAGTATGATATTAGAGCAAAAAAAAGTAGATGTGATTCGCGTTCATGATGTTCAATCTCATATTCGTGCTAGCCTTATGCAAAATTCTGTGGAGACTTGCTTTTGATGAAATATCAAGAAGTTGTTGCTCGCATTGAAGAAATTCCTATGATGCCTACAAGGGCTCCCAATCTTGAACCGATGTTACAAGCTCTAAATGATTTAGCTCTTTCTTTTGAGGCAGAAAAGATCATTTTAATCGCCGGAACCAATGGCAAAGGCTCAACCGCAAAAACATTGGCAACATTTTTAGAAAAACAAAATCTTAGTGTGGGATTTTATTGTTCTCCTCACTTGCTTAGCATTCGCGAGAGAATTCAGGTCAATGGCCAATGGATTACGCAAGAAGATTTTGTCACGGCCTACCAAGAACTCAAAAACAAGACTGCTGTTCATTTAAGTCATTTTGAAATCCTAACCGCAATGATGGCCATTCACTTTTCAAAATCACAACTCGATTACTGGGTTTTAGAAGTCGGAATGGGGGGATTGTGGGATGCGACCAATGCCATTCCCCATAAAACATCAGCAATTGCCAAACTTGGCTTTGACCACCAAGAATTTCTTGGCAACAGCATACAAGAAATTGCCGCCAATAAGTTTGGAATCATTCACGGTAACAACCATGTCGTTGTCGGGCCTATGCCCAAAGAAGTAGAGTCTTTGCTATTCGAAAAAACAGTCCATTCTAAACTCTTTCGTGCCGATACACCTGAATACAAAGTTTATAAAAATGCTTTGAAGCCTCGATACACACTCAAAGGCTATGATATGGCCCTGCCTGGTTATCGAGCTGCCGAAAACTCTATGCTTGCCTTAAAGATTTTTGAAAGTCTCGGTTTTAAGAGCGAGCAAGCACTCCCCTATTTAAAAGATGTCGATTGGCCAGCAAGAATGAGCCATCTCAAAGAGAATATTTTTATCTCTGCTGATCACAACCCCCAAGGCTTACAAAGCCTCAAAGAATTGCTCGAAGATTATGAGTACAGTCAAATTCATATACTCTTTGCTTGCAGTCAGGGACGAAACCCAAAAGAAATGCTGTCGATTTTAAATACTATCCCGAGATCTAAACTCTATTTGAGTGAATCGAATTTTCGTTCTCTGAAAGTGGCGGAGTGGCCCGCAGATCTTAAAGCCAATTTTGAATGGTCTGAAAAAGATGCTCATAAAGCTCTTCAGAGAATTGAATCACAGCCGCAAGATATGGTTTTGATTACAGGATCAATCTATTTTGCAAGTTTGTTTTTACAAGTTTAAGTTTTCTAAGATTTGATCAACTTGTACATTGAGCTCGATTTCACCATCAACCAAAACATCTGCATTTTTATTCGACGGCTCTACCACCACGTCATGCATTGGCTTTACAGTTTCGGCAAATTGTTCTTCTACGCTTTTTTTGCTGCGGCCCCTCTCAGCTATGTCTCTTTTTAAACGCCGACAAAAACGAACTGTCTCAGTGACTTCAATATAAACTTTTGAATCGAAAAACTCTAAGAGCTCGGGCTGACTCAAAATCAAAGTGCCATCGACAATGACCAAGCCCTTACCAAAGATTCTTTGGGTTTTCGGAAGCCTCTGGTGTTGAACAAAATCATAGACAGGAACATCTACTGATTTTCCTTCTTTAAGATCTATCAGATGTTGCTTAAGTAAAGAGAAATCAAGAGATTCAGGGTCATCAAAATTGACTTTGAGTCCTTCTTCACGAATCTGTTTGCTAAAGTCTTTGTAGTAAGAGTCTTGCCCTAAAACTTCGCAGCGCTCATAACCCAGTTTTTGGCAAATGAGATTCGCAAGTGTGGTTTTACCGGCTCCACTGCCGCCGGCAATTGCTAAAATTTTAACTTGTGGGGAATGAGTCATTGCGACAAAACCTAAAGAAAAACTTTCAGGAATGCAAGAAACAAAATGCAAACTTTACTTTTGCAAGCGCAGTCATTAGCATGCCGCTATGCTATCTTATTGGAATTTCTTTCGTTCTCACCCTAAAATTCTGGGCTTTGCTTTTTTGCACTCTGGCTTCTCGGCATTTGGGCAGACTTTTTTTATTGCCCTATTTATTGCCGAGGTACAAAAGTCTTTTGCCTTAACAAGTACTGAATTTGGTAGCCTGTATTCGGCAGCCACATTGGCAGGGGCCTTAAGCTTACCTTGGATGGGAAAAAAACTCGATCAAAGCTCATGGACTAGATTTTCTCACTTTGTTGGATTTGGATTATTGGTGGCCTGTCTTTTGTTTGCCACCGCTTACAATATTGCACACCTATTTATTGCTCTTTTATTTTTACGACTCTTTGGTCAAGGCCTTATGATTATGATCGCCACCACCAGTATGGCAAAGGTGTTTAGTAAATCTAGGGGAAAAGCCGTTGCCCTTGCTATGTTGGGAGCACCTGTTACAGAGGCGATCTTTCCTTTTATGACAAGTCTGGCAATACTTCACTTTGGCTGGAAAGAAAGCTGGTTCGCAATTGCAGGATATTTTGCCTTATTCTTTTTTCCTCTTTCTTATTATTTAGCTAAGGGCATGCCCTCGCATGCTATTGAATCACATGAGTCTACTCACAAGAATCCATTTGCCAATGTAAAAAGCTGGACCCAAAAAGAGGTTCTCAAAGATCCGCGTTTTTATATGCTTTTGCCCGCTGCCCTCTCTCCCCCTTTCTTTTTAACTGGTTTTTTCTTTCACCAGCAAAGCCTGCTTGAAAACAAATCGTGGCTTGTAACCACCTACGCTTCAGCCTTTGTTGCTTTTGCCGGTTTTCGTATAGCTACGGGTATCTTATCTGGCCCTTTGATAGATCGCTTTACTGCACACAAACTCTTTCCGTTTTATTTGCTCCCCTTGGCTTTGGGCTTTGCCTCATTGGGCTGGGGCAATCACCCCGCATGGTCTTATGTTTACTTAGCCCTATGTGGTTTTACAGTCGGAATGGGCAGTAATATCACAACCGCTGTATGGGCCGAAATGTACGGAACCCAGCATTTAGGAGCAATTCGCGGCATGTTTGGCTTTCTCGCCGTTTGTTCTACAGCCTTGAGCCCACCATTGTTTGGTTGGTACTTTGATCACAAATTGAGTTTTAGCAATTTGGCTTTTGCCTCTTCAGTTGCCTGTATTTTTTCGAGTTTCTTGATTGTGCTCGCATATTCAAGTTTTGGTTTTCGTAAACTACGAAAGGCTTAGGCTTTTGATGCAAGATAGTCTTTGGCAAAATCAAGAACTGCTTTGGCGTGACCTGCGACTTTTACCTTACGCCACTCTTGGCGCAAATAGCCTTTTTCATCAATAAAAAAAGTCGATCTCTCAATGCCTCGAAACTTGCGCCCGTACATATTTTTCATTTTCATCACATCAAAGATTTCACAAGCCACTTCTTCTGGGTCACTCAACAGCGGAAAAGGAAGTCCCAGTTTTTCGATAAATTTCTCATGGGAACTCAATGAATCCTTTGAGATTCCGTAGACATCAACATCAAGCGCCTGAAATTGCTTGTAAAACTTTTTAAAATCTTTGCTCTCATTGGTGCAGCCGGGAGTATTGTCTTTGGGATAAAAATATATCACCGCACTTCGACCCTTTTGCTTGCTCATAAAGAATTTTTCGCCCTCTGAACTATCGATTTTAAATGCAGGGACTTTTTTATCAATATCAGCTTTCGTTTTTGCCATTTTAGCCTCCGGGTTTTTTAAGACTAGCTGAGAATTCATTGCTTTTAAAGAAATTCTAGCTGCTCCCTTTTGTTTCACTTTTTTCTTCACATTAAAAAGCACTTTCGATGACTTAGAGTGCTTGTCCGAAA
Source organism: uncultured Pseudobdellovibrionaceae bacterium (assembly GCA_964653235.1). Classification (GTDB taxonomy): domain Bacteria; phylum Bdellovibrionota; class Bdellovibrionia; order Bdellovibrionales; family UBA840; genus CAZZCP01. Next base: position 10,206 of record CAZZCP010000051.1, read on the forward strand.
ATGTATTCATTTTTTAAGTATCTCGGACAAAACAATCTAAACATCTTAGATATTTATATGCTCTCGGACGGACGTCCGAAGTGAAACAAAAGGGAGCAGCTAGAGACTGCTTGACCCCTGCCTAAGGATTGCGTAAACCCAAACTATGAAGCAGAGCATTCAAATTCTTAGTTTTTATCGATTCTCCCCCATCACAGAAATGCAAGTTTCTCGCTGGGCAAAACAATTGACCGATAAGGCAAATGAACTTGAAATTAAGGGCCTTTTGATTATTGGAAAAGAGGGTATGAATTCGACCTTTTCAGGCATTGAAGAGGCGAACTATGCATTTTGTAAAGAGCTGCAAAACTTGCCTGGGTTTGAAAAACTTCGCTTCAAAGAGTCTTGGGCTGATTTTAAACCCTTTCGCATTTTCAAAGTCCATCAGAGAGAAGAAATTGTGACTCTTGGGAGTCCTGAGATAAAGCCAAATGGCTGTAGTCACTCTCACCTCTCACCTGAAGATTGGGATCGCATTTTAAAACAAGAAGATGTGACTTTGATTGACACTCGCAATTGGTATGAAACCAATCTTGGTAGTTTCAAAGGGGCTCACATACCCAATATTGATGAATTTCGGGAGTTTCCGGATTGGGTAAAGAAGCAAAATTTTGACCCAAAAAAGAAGGTCTTGATGTTTTGCACGGGTGGGATTCGCTGTGAAAAGGCCCAGATTGCAATGAGTGAAATGGGTTTTAATGAGGTCTATCAACTCAAAGATGGAATACTGAATTATATCGAAAAGTATCCCAATGAAGAGTTTGAAGGCGAATGCTTTGTCTTTGATCATCGGGTCGCTTTAGATCAAAATCTACAGGCCTCGACAACTTATAGCCTTTGCCCCCATTGCGGTCAGCCGGCAAAAACACTAATAACTTGCAATGAATGTGGAACTCCCAAAAAAGTATGTGAACCTTGCTTAGAAAAAGACCCCAAATATCATACTTGCTCAAAAAACTGCGCCTATCATTGGAACCGGCAGCATTCGCAACAACTGGGTTAGCCTAGAATACTGTAACAATGATTTGTCTTTGATGACTCGCCTTTCGGTGTTCGAACAAATAGATCCCCTGCCAAGTACCTAAACCCAGCTCGCCCTCCACAATCGGAATGCTGAGCGAGCTTTGTGTGAGCGCCGCTTTGAGATGTGATGTTGTGTCATCGGGTCCTTCTAATGTGTGTTGGTGCCAGTCTTCACCCTCAGGGGCCAATCGATCAAAAAAAGTCTCAAGATCTGCCTTGGCCGTGGAGTCATAGTTTTCTTGGATCAAAAGAGAGGCCGAGGTGTGCTGTAGAAACAGATGTAGGAGTCCCGTCTGGGGCAGATCTTCAAGTAGGGCTTTGACTTTATCAGTTATCGCATAAAGGCCCTTGCCAGTGCTTTGTATTAGCAATTTGTGCTGTTTCATGTCGTGCTCACTTGCTTCGTTGTATTGCCAAGAGTATAAATAATCTTACAACTGATAATCAATTGAAAAGGAGTCCCTTATGGCTTTCCAACTACCTGAATTGCCTTATTCAAAAGACGCACTTGCGCCGCACATTTCTGCCGAAACTTTAGAGTTTCATTACGGTAAACACCATCAAGCCTATGTCGATAAATTGAATGCTGGGGTGCAAGGCACCGAATTTGCCGAAATGAGCTTAGAAGATGTCATCCGCAAAGCGAGCGGCGGCATGTTTAACAATGCAGCTCAAACCTGGAACCACACTTTTTATTGGCACTGTTTGGCCCCCAATGCAGGCGGCGCTCCTACAGGTGCACTTAAAGATGCCATCGACAAAGACTTTGGCAGCTTTGATAAGTTCAAAGAAGAATTCACTCAAGCTGCTGCCACCAACTTTGCCTCAGGTTGGACTTGGCTAGTGAAAGATTCTTCTGGCAAACTTGTCATTGAAAATACAGATGATGCTGATACGCCAATCAAAGACGCAGCAAAAACCCCTATTTTGACCATCGATGTGTGGGAACATGCTTACTATATAGACTACAGAAACGCTCGCCCCAAGTACATTGAGGCTTTCTGGAATCTCGTAAATTGGGATTTTGCCAATAAAAACTTTGCTGGCTAAGCTAGTATTTTTGATTTTCTCTTTCTAGGCCCTTTTTGCGGGCCTTTTTTTGTCACTTTTCGTGTTATTTTGATGACACTCAGTATGTATTTTACATTTTAAGCGAATGCGTAACTAAAATAGAGTTAAATCCTTTATACTGCATTCATGAGATATTTATTCTTTGTTTTACTTTTCTTTTTGCTTTCATCCAGTTTAGTTCATGCTCGCTGCTCTTATACTGACTTTATAAGAGATCAAGAGAGTCCATCGATTCGTAGAGCTCAAACTAAAGAATATTGTGAAATACAAGCCGGAGTTTTTGTAGATAGTGGAGTTGAAATTTCTCGCTTAAGCCGCTCTAGAGGAATCATTATATCTGAAATTGCTCAAGATGCTTTACTTGATTCGGGACTTGTTGCCAAGGCCGGTGAACTCTTAAGTTTTTATGGCGATGGATCTGTACGTACTTTGACTTTAGCCGAAGAGACAGAATTAAATTGTGGTTTGGTGGCAGCAAAGAATACTCAGGTTCATATGATAGAGGGAACGAACACAATTCCCCGTGTTTTTATATCTGCCCATCCCATGGAGTTTTCACCTGGTACAATCCTGCCAGAATTCAGCGCTCTTTTTGTACGTAAAAAAGAAGATGGCAGCTATGTTTTAACTCGCTTCCAAGATGAACTTGAGATTGAAGGCAAAGAATTAGACTGCTCCGAGAGTCTTTGATGAGTTTTGGTGAAGCTCATCGATTTGATCATTCAAAGTAAAAAAATCGTAAAGAATTCCGATCGTAAGCAAGCCACCTGTGCAAAGCCAAATCAAACCAGATATCCATTTTTTTATATAGAAGCGATGGACACCAAAAATCCCCAAAAACACCAAAAAAATCCATGCCAAATCATAATCGATTTCTCCGGCTAGGTACTTTCGATCGGCCTGCTGGTCCATTGCGGGTATCAATAGCAAATCAATCAACCAGCCTATACCGAGAAGACCGAAGGTAAAAAAGTAGACTGAGCCTGAAAAAGTTTTGCCATAATAGAAGCGATGAGACCCTGTGAAACCAAAAATCCATAAGAGGTAGCCCATTGCTTTTGAGTGAGAATTTTTATTTTGTGAGGACATTTTTTTCTTTTAACTCCATTTCTTTTGAAATCACTTTGAGATCGCCTGGCTGCATAGGCATCCAAATATTTTCTCCTTGTAGAGGTTCACTCGAAAAAAGTAAATGATTGATTTTTCCATCTTTGCTAGGGGCCTCACAATAGTCTTTAAAAAAGGTACAGCTTGCTCTTTCAGAACAGCGACTTTTGTAAGTACTGTAGTGTAGGTCTTTACCTCCTTGGTAGGCTGCCATGGCCTGGCCATCTGTGAGCAAAAATGTAAGATACATTCGATCTAAATCGCTGCTGTCTTCTAAGCTATGATCGCCAAGAAGTTTTTGAATTTTCTTGAGGGCATCTTGCAAAACTCCGATAAGCTCTGGCGCAGACCAAGAAGCATGCAGGTCTTTCTTTTTGCTCATAAGACACAAGAGAAAATAAAACAAAACTTCACTATCGGTCGAGCCGAGCACATAGCGTTTCAAATTTTGATCGCAGTGGGCAAGTAAAAGTTCTTTTTTATCAGAAAATTGCGGAATATGACCATTGTGGGCAAAAACCCACCTTCCAAACTGAAAGGGGTGGGTGTTGATCAGCGAGTGCTCACCTTGGGTTGCTTTTCGAATATGCGCAATCACAGTTTGTGAGGTAGCCACCCCAGATACCTTGTGAAAGATTTTATCATTCAAAGCCGTATCAACGGATTTGATGACATGTGGAATTTCATTTATGTAGTAAGAAACTCCCCAGCCATCGGGATGATCCATACTTTGATTCATCAGTGCATTTTCATCTTGAATTAGACTCTTATGAACTTGTGAGGGAATCACAGAACGAAAACCAAAGACTCTGCACATTTACTGATCCTTCAGCTTAAATTGAGCCATTCCGTTTTGAATATCGACTTTTATCTTTGGTCCTGTGCGATCGCTACCCTCTTTGAGGCCGTTAATATTTCCTCTTCGAACCAAGATTTCAAAATCATAGTTCTTAGAAGGATTACCATGAAAGTAGAAGCGCCCATTGTCGAGAGCGATTTTAGTGTCAGCATTTGGATTGTAAACTTTCAGATTTCCATTTTTCATGCTCACCACAGCCTCAAGATGATTGGGATACTCAATATTGCACTTGAAACCATCACGCTCATTGAGTTCAAAAACCAAATTCTCTTCAACCGTTTTGATTCGACGAGATAAATTGATGTCACTGACCTCAAGTTTGCAATCAACACTGATCTTATCTGTATCTTGTGCGAATAGATTGAGTTGCCCAGAACCTAGAGTAAGCAAGAGTCTTTTTTGCTCTTTTACCAATTGTGATTGCAGAAAATCAACAGCTTCACCGCTCGAAAATTGTACCCGAAAATTAGAATCCATTTCTTCTAGAAACTCAAAATCACTGGTGGTAAAAAAGTGATACACAGCGAGGCTACAGCCACCGATCAGTAAAATCGGAATCGTAAGCAAGATTAAGATCCACATTAAAGTCTTATTGTTTTTCTTGACCTGAAGACCTCGAGCTTCAAGATGTTTTCTTGCGATATAGCTTGGACTCCCCATACCGCGAACAGCATTGTGCAAACGATTTTGCCCCCCTTGAGCTTCTTCCTCTTCAAAATATTTCGAGAGCTTATCTACAAGGTCTTTTTTTAACAGCGGATCAATTTTAGAGAGTGCCTTCTCATATTCATTTAAATATTTATCAGCTTCTTCGCGGGCTCTTGACTTCATAATGAAGTTTTAGCTCTCGAAGCTGCGAAGTGCAAGAATTACTCAGGCCGAATATCTTGCTTGGGCAGATCTTGTCGCCTGCTAGCAAGATCTTGCCACATATAAGCATATTGATCTTGAAAGGCTTCAATAACTTCTGGGATTTTGATCCAATAAAAATTTTCAAAATTGCTCTCAAAGGCTGCAATAGTAAAATTACCAGCTCCTGTAAACACAGCTCGATCATCAAAAATCATAAATTTATTGTGATGCAATTGAAAAATCGAGTGATTGGTCTGCATATAGCGCACCTCAAAATTTCGATTGTAGCGATAGTTCTCATTGAGTTTAAGCCACTTTATTCGCGTTGCCTCTTGGGGCATATTGGCGGCGACATTTTTTCTTCGTTTTCCCGCCCAATAGATATCGTCATCGACAATCAATTGCATATCAATGGGATCTGCTACTCTTTCGATCGCCTGTTCAAGATCTAGAATGATCTCGGTATGAAAAAAGCGGTGCGCCGCCATACGAACTTGCCGGCTAGACTGAATTCCCTCTTTAATCTTTTGATAGGCTTTTTCACCTTCTCCAGGAACAATGTAAAGCTGCAAGTCTTCTTCAGGCTCCCCCTCTAAGCTTGCAATACAGTCTTGAATTTTCTTTTTAAAATTATGTTTGCTACTTGTTGCATCTAAATCTACATAGGTATCGATTAAACAGTGATGTTTTCGTGCAAAATAAGATTCTTGCGATACCGATACAAAGTGCCAGTTTTCGTGATGCAGATGAGTACCCGTTGAAAGGTTTCCAGAGCCATAGGCAAGCTGCATTTTTTCAGGATGATTCTTATTCACTGCAAATAGTTTAACATGAGCAAAGCCAAGACCTGGCACTTTTGCTCGCAAAAGCAGTCGAACTTGTTTTGCTGGGTTCTCAAGTTCTTTTTTCAAGCTGTGTCTTTCAGCTTTTTTTTCACTTAAAGCCAAGTCTTTAATTTTTTGTTTGATCTTCCAATTGATTATTTCTTTTTGTAGATCGGCAATGACTTCTTGGTTAACTTCTTCTTGCCTCTCTTGTTCACTGATTTTTTGTTTTCTTGCTCTGATCTCTCGTTTGATTTTGCGAATCGCATCTTTAATGCTTTCTTCGCTGTAGTAGAGGGCAAAATATTGATCCCATTTTTCTTTCGAATAGTCATTGCCGCAAGCGAGCAATTCTTCGGCCTGATCGTGGCGCTTACCATCATCTAGAAGTAGGCTAATCTTCTTACCTTGCTTTATAGCTTCACAAAGTTCATTCGTGATTCTTTGATCTGAAAATGACAAAAAAGCCAAAAAGAAATCTTTTGAATTCACATCGCGAATCCAATCTAACAATCTTTGCTGTGGACTATTAGAATGATGACCCGAGACCAGACTATCTTGCATTTTGCAGTATACATTTTTTGGTTTTTGATAACTGAGATCACCATCATTTTGCAGTACTGGCTCAGCGTAAAAATAGTCTTGGCAAATGGGATTGGTGAACAAGACTTCATATTTAAAGATGGAGTAATCTTGAATGCTTTTGGCTTGCAATAGAAAAAAAGGAAAAAAAATAAAAATGTAGATAGATTGCATTGCCCCCCCGACTATACAAAGTGTCTATCGAAAGGAAGTGGATTCGGCAAAGAAAAAGGCTATTAGAAAAACTTATATACTGCAAAAGTTGCGGCGATCATTGCTAATGCAATTGATTTATACCACACAAGCATGGGCTTTCTATTAAATTTGTAAGCCAATGGTAAAAAAGCACCTAAAATAAACCAGATCAAAAGCTTTACATAAATCCAACCTGGCAAACCGCTGGTAAGACCAAGACGTGCGAGCAAGCCAAAACCTGCCACCAATACTAGAAGCAGACCAACACCGTGTTGAATGCCTAAGAATTTTCTCCAGGCATTGTCTTCTTTACTGCCCCCCTGACCGACATGAAAGACAACGCCTGCGATTGCCGTTAAAGTGAGAAATATACCGAGATAATGCATAATTTTGTAGGCTTCGTATGGCATCAAGCTGCTCCTAAGTGTTTGACATTTATAGTTGAGTGGGAGGATATTGTCATTTCGAATGCCCTTGCGCAGGGTGGCGTGGCCGAGGGGCTAGGCAGAGGTCTGCAAAACCTTCTACATCGGTTCGAATCCGGTCGCCACCTCCAAATTCCTCATCGCTTTTTTGCGAAAAAAACTAACCAATTGAAATCACTAACCAACCGCCTCATGTACTGAAAAGGCCTTAGTTTTTAGCTCATTTCTTAAAATTTCTCCGCATTTCTCTCGTTGTGGAAACTTTTGTGAAACCTCTGTGAAACATTGTGAAACCTCAGGGGTATCCAAAAGCCATCATCCATTCGCCCTCTCAAGAGCTGAAAAGTAGTCTTGAGAAAGCAAGATGCTCTTGAGAGGGAACTGGCGTTGAGAGCGTTCTTTTTCACTCCGAGGAGAGGAACGCGCATGGAAATAAAAAGAATATTAAAGGAGCTTCTGAAAGAGCGTGATTTAAGTGTTGCGCAATTGGCTCGGGCGACAGGTGTCCCCCGACAGACCATTGATAATTGGATGGCAGGCCAAGAACCAAGAAGCCTTAAACAAGTTAAGAAGATCGCAGACTACTTTGCGGTTCCGATGGACTTTCTCTGCTTTGGAGAAAGCGCAAGGGATCAGTCTATCCAGGATTTTGAAGACGAAATAAATGCTGGTGTTTTCGAAGTTGTCTTGCGCCGAGTGAAGAGGAGAAAATCATGATAGCTGTCATTATAGGCTTGGTACTCTTGGGGTTTATGCTAGCCGTACCGTTTTCATTTTTTGCGTTCACACGCATAACTAAAGCCAAGAAAGAGGCCAAAGCCATCCTTGAAAAGGGGAAAATTGATGACATTAAAAAAGTAGAGGTTACCCTTAAATTATTGAATGCTCTCAAGGATACGGAATCCACCCATCTTTGGAACGAGCTGAACAAACTCTATGAACAACATCGCAAGGCTTCTTAGTTTAGCATCTCTTCTTTTTTCTCTGTCGCTTTTTGCGCAAGAACAATCCTGTGAGCACGACTCAAAAAGTCTCCGCTGTGTGAAGTACATTCGAAACTACGATGCTGACACAATCACAGTTTCTATCAAAGGGGTTCATCCACTGTTTGGAGATAAGATTGGAGTAAGAGTTCGTGGTATTGATACACCTGAGATAAAAGGCAAACTGCCTTGTGAAAAAGATGTAGCTCGAACCGCAAAACGATTGGTGGAAAACCTTCTAAAAAACGCCAAGCGCATAGATTTGGAAAACATCGGGCGCGACAAGTATTTTCGTATTTTAGCTGATGTAAAAGTAGACTCGAAAAACCTCAAGGACCTTCTATTAAAAAACAACCTTGCTTATAACTATGATGGTGGCACTAAATCCAAGTTGAATTGGTGTGAAAGAAAGCCCGCCACAAAAATGTAAAACTACTTATCTTTAATTTCAAAAATTCTACTGGGATCACTAGCTATCCAGAGGTAGGTACCTATCGCTAAATTTTTATGTTTGTCTTGTCTTTTTGCCGCAGATTTCCAATCTAGATAGCAGGTGGTTGCTCCAACAAACATCTTTTTCTGGCGATTACAAAATTCTTTTAGCATTTTATTTTTGAATAGATCAACTTCACCATCTGAAGTCACTGCTTCCACAAACCACAAACCATTTTTCTTATCAACTGGTCTAGTTTACTCCAAAAATCACTAGTCCTTCCTAGTCCGTTAAACATTTCCGCAATTGGAAGGTCAACATGAGAATCGGGCGTATAGCGAGGCCCGGCGCCGTTGATTGCTTTGTCTAATAAACTCTTTTGTAAACTTTCAGGGCTAATTTCAATCATAGTTTCTAACCAATTGTTGGCATTTTCATTGTAGTTCTCAGGGCCCATAATTTATCCGCAATCTTGGGATCAATCAGCCCATCAGCAGTAAGTGATATACGCCCAGATTTAATAGCTTTATGGACGGCTTGGCGTGTGCCTCCTGGCAATCCATACTTTTTACGATAGTCTGCATACTGGGTAACAGTAAAAAGGCGATCCATGAGTTCATTGTAAACCAATTTTTTTGAACACGAAATCTAATAAAGTCCCGCGGGCGAGCCCACCCGCTTTTATTTCCGGTCGAGAGGGACCCATTTGACTGCTTCTGAAGGCATATGATAGCTCATGGCAATGAAGAAAGAAAAGCTGAACAATTTATTTAGGGATATAAACTCTCATGCGAGTTGGGCGGAGCAAGATCAAATACTTTTGCAACACAAAACT
>CAZZCP010000052.1:0-13193 GCA_964653235.1 uncultured Pseudobdellovibrionaceae bacterium
TTTTTCTAAGTTTTTTTTCTAAGTTTTTTTTCTAAGTTTTTTTTCTAAGTTTTTTGCGGGCGCAGGAGTATCATTCGCCCAATGAGCTCTATCCGCAAGATGCCAATTCTATTTTAAAAAGAGCACCTGAAGGAGCATATGTAGGTGTTGGCACCGAAAGGGCGATACTGGGCTTTATTCAAGCAAGGAGTTCAACACATCTGATATGGATTGACCCTTATCCCAGTGTATTGGCTTTTAATGAATTCAATCTTGAGCTCTTAAAAGCGGCTAGGTCTCGAGAAGATTATTTGCATCTTCGACTCGAGGCTGATGTAGAAGAGGTCAGATCTAGGCTTTATCAAGCCCCTGGTCGCGTGATACAGGTTGTTTCTGATATTCTTGAGCTAATGAGGTCGCCTGATTTTGGTGAAGGTCATTTTAATCAGAACTATGAATATCGTTTTCGCTCAAAACCCTTTCGGACTATCAATTATCTTTTCAATGATGAGGCTTTTGCACGAATCAAACAGGCAGTCGATGAAGGAAGAGTTTTTATAAAACCTACAGACTTGAGCAACAAAAACAGCTTAGAGTCATTGCGAGATTTTTTAGTTCGCAATGCCCTGAAGATTTCAGTCTTAGATATTAGCAATATTGCCAATTTCAATGAGGGATTTAATGCTTATATGAAAATAGAAAAAGCTTTACAGATGTTGAAAGTTTTAAAATCTGTGGCCCATAGATTGGGTTTTATTTTGCATTCTTACACCTCTAACTCGATGATTTTGAAAGATATCTTTCGTCCTTTACCAAGTATTTCATGGAAGTACTATGCTTGGTCTTTTGATTTTTCGATCTGGGTCTATGAGAGCGATATGAGATCTGTGTTCTTTGATCAGTTTCGGCGCGGCTTGATCCGTCTTCCCTTTTCTTCCAAAAGTGGACCTTCTGGCTGTCAATTGGCCTTTAGTTCTTAAAGAGCGTCAGATTGTTTGCGGGGAACTCCACTTTCCAACCCCATCGATCAGCAATCCACTCCATGCACTCCTGGCTATAAAAGCTCACATGTGTTGGGTCACTGGGGTAGTGCCACTCTAGAAAATCCATGTCTGGATAGAGAATGCTGGTCATCACTACCAAAATACTATTGAAATTCATTAAGTTTTTCAGCTTTTCAAACTCTTGGTCGGGATGAAAAAAATGTTCAATCACTTCGGTAAGGGTAATAAAATCATATTTTCTATCTAGAGCCTGTGGATTGTTGAAATACAAAGGATCGTAAAGAGTGATGTCGAAGCCTCTCTCTTGCAGCATTTTTCCTAAAGCCGGTCCAGGGCCACAACCAAAATCCATGCCTTTGGCAGAACGCTGTCTTTCATTTTGTATTACTTGGACAACAGGTCTTAAAAACTCACGATAGTCGGGGTCATCTGGGTCATTGTGGTGAAGATCGTATCTTGATTTTTCTTCATCTAGAGCCAAGCGCAAATCAGGATCTTCAAATACAAAATCACAGTTACGACATCGATAGTAATCACCATCTCTTCTTTGAAATTCTAAATAAGATTTATCATTATGACATAGGGGGCATTCCATCAATTGCTACCAAAGAGTTTTCTCTCTAAAATAATTTTTACTACTGGCTCTGGAACCAAATCTTTCCACTCTTCTTGACCTTTACGAATCATTTCGAGAATATTTTGATACTCAAGATCTGTACAACTGTCTATCTTTCCTTTTAAATCTTGGAGCTTATTGTCTTTTTTCAAGTGCTGAACAAAATCATTGTTTTCTTTAGCCTGGTAGTTACTTAGCTCTAAACAGCCTTTGTCGTAGCGATGGGGATAGACATACATTCTTCCCCCTTTGTGAAAGAGCTTTCCCATGCCTTCGTAAAAGCCACCAGGGTAGTCTTTGTAATATTCTGAGGTAAAGAGATTGTCGAGTAGGCCTGCTCCCAGAATTAGAGCAATAGGATTTTCGGTAAATCTCTGTAAATAATTTTTTAAGTCAGAAAAAAGAAAAAAGTCAGAAATCATTACCGGATAGCCTAGACTCGTTAGTGTGTCGACTCTGTCTAAAAAATTCTTACGATAGAGTTGTCCTTTTTCTCTAAGGTGATGAATGGTCATTTCGAGCATAGGTAAAACATTTTCAGTTTCTTTATTGAATATTTCTTTAGCCGATTCGAGCATATCGACATGAATTTTGGTTAGTGGGCAAAAACTACCACGAAGCACGAGCGGAGACTTAGCATAGAGAGTGTCCATTATTTGCAAGGCACCACCTGTGGGTTCGAAAATTGTTGCAGGTGAAAAGCCCATTTCAACCAAGCGAAGATTCATCAAGCGATTGTCAATATGTGTGAATTCATCACCGCGAAACTCGATCATATCAATTACTACACGACCAGGGTCAATATAGTCGGTCAATGCTTCGATCAATACCTCGGGCTCATTATGAAGATTGAGGGCAGCGTGAACTAAATTGACTCCTAATTTGCCTAGAGCCTCTCTCTGTCTGTCGGGCATTCGATTGTGTAATATTGTATGCAGAATGATTTCATTGGCAGGGCCTAGGGGGCGCAATTGAAAGCGGATTCCCAGCCATCCATGGGCAATTCTGCCCTTTTTGAAACTGGCAGTTGCCACTGTATCGGCAAAGGCAAAAAAACGAGTTTCTTTACCTCGCTTCTCTCCAAGCCTTTCGTGCAATAAATTGTATTCGTGATTGAGCATGCTCTCAAGACGCTCGCGGCTGACGTAGCGACCCGCTTTGCCGTAGATCGCATCACTAAACTTCATATCATAGGCTGACATGCTCTTTGCCACTGTTTGTGAAGACCAACCCGCATCAAAAAAGTGTTTGGCAACTTCTTGACCTGCACCAATTTCGGCAAAACTTCCGTATTTACTGGCATCTTTATTGATACTCAGTGCTTTTTCGACAAGGCTTTTGGCTCCCATTTACTTCTCCGTACTAATTGCAAATTTTTGAATCCCGGCTTGTTTTACCAGATCGATGATTTGAATGACCATACCGTGCGATGCTTCCTTATCGGCAGCAATAATAGCTTGGGCATTGGGGTTGTTTTTTACCTCACCTTCAATAAAAACAGTAAGGTCGGTCTCGTTTGAATCTTTACCATTCAGTGCCAGTTGGCCTTCTTTTGAAATCGTTATATTGATCTGGGTTGGAGTTGTGTCCTCCCCGGAAGCGGCTTTGGGCAGTTGAATATTAATACTTGGGTTGATAATGGCTGGGGCTGTTATCATAAAAATGATTAAGATAACCAAAATAATATCAACAAAGGGAGTAATATTAATATCTACAATGGGGCCATCGTCTTCTCCACCCATCTTTGCTGCCACTATTTTTCTCCTTTTTTGTAAGCATAGGCGATGCAAAGCTCTCGTACAGAGTCTATACCTTGAAGTATTCCCCTTACTTGCTTGCTAAAATAGTTATAGGCAACAACAGCAGGAATGGCCACAAATAGACCAACCGCAGTTGCGATCAAGGCCTCAGAGATACCTGCTTGAACCACTTGCATCCCGGCATTTCCTTCATTTGAGGAGAGATCTTGAAAGGCTTTCATAATTCCTAAAACAGTACCCAAAAGACCTACAAATGGTGCATTAGAGCCAACGGTGGCCAAAAAGTTTAAGAATTTTTCAAGGCGTGCTTTTTCCATAATCTTATAAGAGTTGAAAATCTCTTCTAAACCTTTAGTGCCATTTTCTTTTACGTGGCGGAGCCCATAGGTAAGGGCTTTTGCTTCAATACTGTCACGTTCTTTGCTTAGATGCTCAAGATCTTCTAGAGAATTGGTTTGTAGGGCATCTTCAAGTCGATCTTGCATTTTTTGGCTATAATTGGAAATTCCGCGTAGAGTTAAAAATCTTTCGATCATCATAGCGACACTGATTACGCTCAAGGCAAATAAGAACCATAGTATTCCAAGAGCACCATATTCGGCTGCTACAGCGATTTGTTGAGTAATCATATTTCCTCCCTAGGACACAGTATCTTAGAAGCCGGTATCAGATTCAAGTCTAAAGCTCTTTGCTCTCAAGACGAGAACAATATAAAATGCTGCTATGTACAAAGTTTTTCTGTCATTCTTACTTTTCGTCTCCTGCCAGTGGCAAGACAAAAAGGCCGAGTCGATTCTTTTGATTGCGGTTGAGAATTTTTCTTCTGAGAGTCTTTTGTGCAATGAAGAGCAAAGAGAAAGAGCCAAGGGCTTTAGTGATCTTTGCCAAGATGCTGTTCGCTTCTCTCATGTTTTTACACCGAGCCCCTTGTCACAAGCCTCACTGGCGTCAATTTTAACGGCCAAATATCCCTATGAACATGGCCTTTGGCACAATGGTTCGAGATATTTAAAAGAAAATTGGGAAACTTTTGCTGAAACTGCTGTCGAAAAAGGCTATCGAACCGCTTTTTTTTCGGGAGGCTCCAGCATTTGGAGAAAATCGGGACTCTCGCAAGGATTTGAATGGTTTGATGACAATGTGGGGGTTGATTTGGGTTATTATTACCGACCAGTAGCACAAAATTTTTCTCGTTTTGTGCGTTGGCTCGATTTAGAGGTACAAAATGATCCTTTTGTATCAATACTCTATATTCCAGATCTACAGTTTGAGCAGTCAGAAACCTTTACAGATACAGGCCTCAAGAGAGAGCGTAATATTGAAGGGCAGTTCCAAGAACTGGATGAGTCTCTATCTAGCCTCTTTTCTGAATTGAAAAAAAGGGGCAGATGGAACAATACCTATATCATTTTATTTGGTCTAAACGGACAAACCAAAAGCTACCGACAAAAAGAACTGAACCCAATCAATTTGCACTCTGAAAATGTTCAAGTAGCCTTTTTTGCCAAGCCTCCTCGAAAACCTCGCGACCTAGGGCTCAACTGGAAGGTCGATCACAACTACAGTTTGGTTGATTTGGGATACAGTATTTTTCGCTTTTTAGGAAAAGAGATGCAAAAAAAGGATTACTTGCCAAGAAAGTCTATCTTTCAGGCCTTAGAAGAAAAAGACAACAGTATTCATAAATGGAATCGAAGTATTCTTGTCGAATCTGCTTGGGGGCAAAGACATGGCTTATCAAATACCAGGTTGAGTATACGAAATGGACATTTCCTCTATCTTCATCAAGAGTCTGCTGTTTATTTTAATACCTTGATCGATCGACTCGAAACCACTCCCATCGTTTGGAAAGAAGAGAATCCTTTTTCTATTACTGAGGGGCTTTTACAAGCTGTTCAAGTAGCTTTTTGGCAACCTATAGCGGATGATGAAATTGCCAAATGGCAGCTCTCAAGTCAGTTGTTTTCAATTTATAGAGATGAATATATCTTGTCTTTTCTTGAAGAGCTTGCAGATCAGAGATTGGATGATCAACAGTTGCAAAACTGGCGAGCCAAATTTGCTTTGCAAAATAGAGACTGGAAAAGTCTTCTGATGACAGGCCTAAAGAACAAAAACGATAACTGGGTTTATGTTGCGAGGAAAAATCGTAAAAAAGGAAAGGTTCAAGAGCTGCAATTGCAACCTTGTTTAAGACTATTTGCCAAAGATCATTTTCGATCTCAACAAGCCAAGAGAGATGAGAGCACACCGCCCAAATGTGAAGATGAAATGAGTTTGAGCCTATTTCAATGGGTTGAGAGAAAGGGTAAAGAAAGAGAGAGAGCTAGAGAGACATTTATACGTCATTATATTAAACATAGCCTAGACCAGGAAATTCTTGGCCACAATTATCGTTTAGGCATGATTTGGGACATATCGAAACAGATTCAAGATAAACCCCACGCGGTTGACCTAGTCCTTTCCTTGCCAGAGTACTCAAGATATAGAAAAATAGTCAGTACAAGAATGGAATTTCACCAAGCGAACCGATTGCAATGAAAAAGTTTTTCTTATTACTGATATGTCTGGTTGTTTTTTCTCCGATTGCTGAGGCAAAGAGAAGAAGGTCTTATCTTTTTTCAAACGATCAAAAGTCTTTGACACTTCTTTTAGGAACACAGTTTGGATTGCGTTACCAAAACTGGATTTCTTGGAGAAGTGCATGGAATTATGATTTAATTTATGATACAGACGAAATCATTCAAGGACAGGTAAACTACGTTCGCTACCTCTATGATGCTAAAGACAAGGTTCGTAAAGAAAATGTTTGGAACTCGAGCTATTTCTATGTAGGCCCTGGACTATTGTTGGGCCATGGGTTTGGTGAAGATTTAAATGATGATGATGAAGTTCAGTTGGGTGTTCGAGGTTTTGCAGGGATGGACTATTTATTTTCTAGAAGCAATTGGGCGCTTCGAATTGAAATTGCTGGAGTGGGTTTCTTAAGTGCCAATGAAGCTTTTGGTCTTCAAGCCTTTATTGGAGTCAGCTACCAATGGGATCGTTTTTATCGTTCTTCGTTTCGTCGTGTTGACGGCAGTGAGGACGTAGAGCCAGGCCCAAAGCGACAAAAGCCTAGAAGTAAAAAATTTAAAGCGAAAGATGACTTTGAAAAAGAGTTTGAATAAGGCTTTTAGAACTCGAGTAAGCCCAACCAGTAGGCTTGATCTTCTAAATCATTCATCAAAAGTTTTTCCAGAACTTCAAAACTCCAATCTATACCCTCTTGAAAGATCGACAAAGGTAATTGATTGCTGGCGATCAAAAGCAACTTGTCACCGGCTTCAAAAACATAAGAGTGGGTTCGTAAGTCAGGGCTTTTTTGTACTCCCAATAGGTATTTAGGTAGAGGAGAGTTCATACCATGCAAGAAAGCTGAGTTTCGTTCATTAGAGAGTACACTGATTCTTTGTCCTGCTTTTTGATAAATACAATATGGACCCCCATATTGTATAATTGAGAGTTCAGGGCGTTTAAATTGAATTGCTGTAAACTCAACGCCAGTAATATATTCTTTTTGATTGTCTTCACGAAATAAAAGCTCATTGGCAAGCAGGGTACTTATACGAAGATTGTTGGTTCTAGAACTGTATTGCTCTAATTTCGGAAAGGGGCTCGTAGCCTCGCGATCTAAGCTAGCTGCTTGAAAATAATCTTTTGCCCTTTCAATAGCACGCTTTCCTCCATGGCTCGCTCCCCAAGTCATTGCCACTAACAATACTTGATCTTTTTCAGAATAATAAATCTCGGGCATTGGAAAACGATGATCTTTTCCAGGTTTATTTCGTTCTTGAAACTTCATTGTGCACCAGTGTATTTTTTAAGCTTGCTTTGGGCTTTTTTGTAATAATCCCCAGAGGGTAGATCGGTTTCAATAATTTTTTTCCAAATTGAAATTGCCGGTTTAATTTCTCCACGATCTTCTTCTAGAATACTCTCGGTATAGATTTTTTTCATTTCAATCCGAAGTTCATCGACCATTTTATTATAAAGGTTTTTCGCTTCTTGAACAGAGGGATCTAAAGCAAGCAGTTTATCCAAAGACTTTTGTGCATCTTTGTACTGCTTTGATTCATAAGAAGATTTTGCTTTTGAAAGAAGGTCACTGGTTTTAGACGCAAGTTCTGATTGAAGCTCTTTAATTCGGGCGTTCGATTTGGCTCTAAGATTATCTGGATCAGGAAAACTGGAGTTTGCGTGTCTTCGGTAAGCATCGATAGAGTCTAAAATATTGCCTTTTTGATCAATCGATTTTGCAGTATTGTAAAGTGCTACCCCTCTTGCTACTTGCGCTTGTTGAGCTCTTCTGGCGTTGGCTGTTGCTAATTTTCTCTGTTGCTCGGCTTCAATACGTGCATAGATTCTCTGAAATACTGGATTTTCAGGGTCAAGTCGAACCAATTCAGCCAAACATTGATCGGCTTGGGCCTTGGTGGTTCCAGGTACAGCTCGGCGATCACATTCTTCGGCAATTTGGTTGATTCTTCTTTTTAAAGCCTCTTGTTCAGCCTGTTTTTTTTCAATGGCTTGTCGTTGACGATTGATATCCAATGCCTGCTTAGATCTCATTTCTATTTCTTTGGAGCTCACTTGCTGAATAGGGTCTTTGTACTCAGGGAGAACTCGGTGGATGCGATCTACTTCTTTTAAAGCAAGTTCATAGTCTCCGCCAAGATAAAAATTTCTTGCATTGTTCATGCTGTTTTGAACAATATTTTGCTCTCTAGGATTCAGCATTTCAAAAGGAGTTTTCTCTTTTTCTTTTTCTTTAGAAGCGACCATTTTTTCTTCTTTTGGAGCTTCTTTCTTTTGGCTTTTGTAATAAGCAGCTCCACCGAGTAAGATAATTGCAAAGTAGATTACAGCCTTGTTTGATTTCTTCTTCTTAGGCTCAGGTTGGTAGAGCCTTACTGCCGAAGGATTGCCAACTTGACCTCTAGCTCGATGAGCTAAAGGGTTCATGGGGTCTTGTTGATAAAAAGGATCCATTGCGGAATTCGCTCTTAGTACAGGGGCTTTAAACTGGTCTATATTACCCCATCGACTTTCATAATTCGGATCTCGCAACTCAAAATAAATAAGTGTGCTACCAACTTGAATGACATCACCACTTTGCAGAGGAGCAATTTTACTAGGGTTAACTTTTCTGCCATTTAAAAAAGTACCATTGGAGCTGCCCAAGTCTTTTAAAAGATAGTCGTCTGCATCTTTAACAATTTGAAAATGTTGCCGACTTGCTTTTTCATCTTTTAAGAAGAGTTCACTTTTTTCTCCTCTACCGGCAATCCACGCTGTACCTTCGAGTTTTAAGAGTTCTTCACTGCGATCTTTTAATAAAATACGAACATAGGGTAGCCTTTGAATTTGCCCTACAGAAGTTGCTTCATTTTCATCAAATTCATCCTCTGCAGGACTATCCATTTCAACAAGGGCTTCTTCTTCGATTTGTACCTCTGGTTCTTCTGAACTTTCTTCAGACAGCTCATATTCATTCTCATTTTTTTCTTCTTCTTGAAACTCAAACTCAGGCTCAATTTCTTCTTCACGAATGAAAAAATCAAAATTATAAGGAGGTGTAGAGAAATTCATATCATGTGTAAGCTCTAAGTAATTGGTTTGCCCATCTTCAGTTTCTAGAAAAGAGTATTTTGAAAGCAATTCAATGACCCAGCACTGGCCTTTGTAAATTAGCTTAAAGTGCTGGCGAGAGAACTTTGAGTCTTTAAGCTGAACTTCAGAATCTTTGCTTCGTCCAAAGAGGTATTCTTTGGATTGATCAAGTTCAATCTCTTTTAATAATTTTGCGTGGTGGTAAACTTTTAATATTTCCATCAATAAGCACCTTCTAAAAGTATATCACATTCATTGGCTCTTGCCTTTGCCTCTCTAAAGGTCGGGTTGGTCGGGTCTTTTAACAAGACCATAACATTTTGAAATGCCGCTCGAGCTTGCCGGTACTGACCCTTTTCCATTGACTGTTTGCCTTCATACATTGAAAACTGTACAGCTTCGCCCAATTTACGTAATGATACCGTCAGATATTTTGCTGCCAGAACATGTTTTGGATAAAGGGCTAGAGCAGCTTGAAAAGAAGAAATGGCTCTAGGATAGTTGCCTTCGCGGTAGTCACGAAAACCTTTTAAATAAGCCGATTGCGCATCTTGATATTGTTTGGTATTTTTGCCTGCGACTTGCTGTTCTTGAATCAAATCTTGGATTCTTTTTTCTGAGTCTATAATTTCTTGTGAGATGACTTCTTCATCGCGAAAAACTTCTTCTTCCTCTTCTTCAAGCACATTCGATTCGTTCGATAACAAAAAGCCAAAGAGAAGCAATATTCCCAAGACCAAATAAAAGAAAGTCTTATTTTTTTTGGCTTTTGGGGTATCAGGAAATGCCCCATAGACATCATCACTTGGAGCTTGAAATTCTTGCCTTGCTTCTTGAACTTCAATTTGAGTTAATCCGATTTGAATTACCGATCCAAATGAGACAAAGGCTTGATTCACTTCTTGTCCATTGAGTAAGAGTTTGTTTGAGGTACTTAAATTTTGTACAATCAAGCCATTGTTGTTGTACTCTAGCAATGCATGATTTCTCGATACTTTAGGATCAGTGAGCACAATATCGCAATCTTCGCTGCGGCCAATAAAAACCCTTGATGAAAGCATTTGATACTTTGCACCTCTGTCGACACCTTTGGTGACCTTGAGAACAATATCTAAGCCTTGTAAGGGATTTAGAGGCAATGCTATAGATCACCTCCTTCACTCTGAAGAATGAAAATAAAAAACTCAGGACCCTCTGAGCTAGAGATAGCTTGAGCAGAGATATCATAATTGATACCAGAAAGTGGAATTTGATCTTGAGCTATCATTTGTGGGCTCTCTTTGCATCTTTGAATTAAATCTTGAAAATTAAGAATCATTGAATTGTCGTTTAATGCCTCAAGATCTTGGTTTCTAAGGCCTGCCGAAGAAAAACCAAAATTTTCAAAAGCAGAGTTGCAATCGACAATGATATTATTTGCATTTATAGCAATGGCCGGAAGACCAATCATCTGAACCAAATTCATTGCTTCAGAGTTTCTATCAACATAGTTACCACCGCCGCCACTTTCGCTATTGTCTGAACCCATTCGACTTAGTATACTGTTGATATTCAAGATCAAGGGTTTAATGGGTTCAAATTCAAATCGATTCTTAAGTGTGTAAGTATTGTCTTTTAATGCTTTATCAACTTGAGCATTCAATTGTTTCACCGGCTTTTCAATCAAGCGATAGAGTAAGAAATAAAGAATGTAGCCAACGAGAAGAGCGATGCCAAGAGTTTGAACAAATAGGCTAACAGTTTGACCATCATCAATAGCAAGCTCTGCCATGTCATAAATCACTATTGAGTATGCTCCGATTGCAGTTTTACCAGCATCTTGATCATAAACTCGAATGGGTACGCTCGCACCAATTTCATTATCATTAAGATTTTCAACATGTTCGTCTTCATACTTTTTTGCAATCGAAACAAAGGGATGTTTACTGTAGCTCCCGACTCTTGTTCTTGGGGCTATGATAGATCCATCTTTTGCTGAGACTATCATTGCTGCCTTGACTCCCTTTTCGCGTAGAGCATTCTTAACACTCACTGCAGTCAATTGATTGGCCTGTACAGCCCCTTTATTGAGTGCTTTTATACTACGGGCAATGGTGATGGCGCGTCTTTGGCTTTCATTTTCAATGCTCGATTTGGTCAAAGCAATCATTGGTACAACGGATAGTGCAGTCACAACAAAAATATAGATCATTACAAATGTTCCCAGCACCCAGCGCATGTCTGTAGTTTCAGCAAATTTATAAATAAGCGGCATGACTGTGCTTTCTACATAGAGGTCTACAGAGTCGGTAAAAGTTTGTGGAGCAGCTACTCTTTGTTGTTGTCCACTGGCTGAGGCTTGCCCGTAAGGATTGTCTTGTGCATAGGCTCCGCCTTGTTCTTGTGGATAATTGCCAGCATCTTGATACATATTGGGGGCTGCTGAACCCTCTTGCCATTGTACTTGTTGCCCCCCGCCTTGCGGGCCAGCAGAATAAGCTGGGCCAGAAGCATAACCCTGACTTGGCATGACTGCATATTCAACTTGTATGAGTACATCATGAAGAGAAATTTTATCACCATTTTTCAGAACTGCCGTCTTAACTTGCATGCCGTTAACAAAGCTTCCATTGCTAGAATTGAGATCAGTAATGATCAACTGACCATTTTGGACTTGTAATTTGCAATGAGTCTTAGATACCCCGGGGGTTTTTAACTGTACATCCACTGTTGAAGCTCTACCTAAAACAGTTTGCCCCTCTCTAAGAGGTATAATATCGCCTTCACGAACTCCAGATAATACTCTAATCGACCACATCGAGTTGATCTCCTTGTTCAATATTCAATTCATTCAAAGTATGAGCTGGTAGCTCTATAACTGATTTTGCACCCCAAACAATTGGAGATAGTCTCCACGGTTGAAATACAAAACAAACTCTTTTCACTTGCATTTGTTTGTTCAAAAAAATTACATCAATAGGAAATTTCATAAAACAGCTATGTATAGAGTTGCCAGGATTTAACCAAATGCCATGACCCTTTTCGAGTTGATCGCGCCCGAGTAGACCTTTCATTCGCGCAAACATCGAAGTTGCATGTTCAATGTGATCGGCCAGTTGAATTTTTTTGCTTTGATTGATGAGTTTCATTATTTCATCCCCAAAAACTGTAGGATGACCGGACCAAATATCATGACCATAATTGCCGGCATAATAAAAATCATCATTGGCAACAACATGAGCTGCGAGGCACGGGCGCCCGCTTTCTCTGCTCTTGCAAATCTTTCAACTCTCATCTGCACGGATTGTTGCTTCAGAACTTCACCAATATCTGCACCCGTGTCTGCCGAATCGACCAAAACGGCAACAAAGCTAGTGATTTCGCTCATGTCGAGTCTCTCAGACATATCTCGCAGAGCCTCTCTTCTTGACCTTCCCAAGTTGATATCTTGAAGGACTTGTGCAAACTCATCGGCAAGCACAGATTTTTCTGCTTTGTCGACCAAAATTTTAATTGCACCGGTAAAATCAACGCCAACTATGGTACAAAGTGCAATCAAATCGACAAAGAAGGGTAGGTCGACGCGCACAGAATCTTGGCGTTGTTTCTTTTGCTGGTCGCAATAGATATGGGGAAAGTAAGCTCCCACCGCACCCAATAAAAGAATAAAAACTTCAGAAAATCCCAATTCAAGGGCAAAGTTCATGATAATCAGAAACAGTGGCAGAAAGATTCCCCATAAAACTTGTAGGGCGATAAATTCGTCAACGTTCAATTCTTTAGCCAATCCGGCGGTTTTGATTTTTTCATCCACTTTTTTTCGATATTCTTTATTTTTAAACCTCATAGCGAGGTTCATTGAAAACCGATGGGCAAGAGGGCGTGACATTTCGATGAGATTATTTTTTGATTTTTCGGGTTCTCCCTCATTGGCCCAAGACAGAGCTGCTTGTTGGTCACTTTCGCCCAACAAAGTCGATACAAACAAGTAAACAGCTACACCGAGAAGAAATAATCCTATGAGTAAAAGCAATTCTGAACTTCCCAAACTGACCCCTTTTTGTTAGGTGTTGCTTATGCACCACCTCATACTGGCTTCCAAGTCTCCACGTCGCCGCAAAATCCTCACAGAGGGAGGATTTCAATTTGAGACTATATCTGTCTATATATCGGAAACTCTTAAGGAAAATTTGAGCCTAGACG
>CAZZCP010000052.1:13203-16736 GCA_964653235.1 uncultured Pseudobdellovibrionaceae bacterium
GCCGAGCTATCTGGTCGCAAGGCGAGGGCTTTTTGGGAGCAAAACCCAGAGAAACTACAAGATCGAACTGTGATTCTTGCTGGCGATACTTTAGTCGTGTTAGGTGAAGAAATTCTAGGTAAACCAAAAGACGAGAAAGAGGCCTTTTCTTTCTTGAAAAAAATGTCGGGGCGGAGTCATTTGGTCAAGACAGGGATTGCGCTCTTGGAGTATCCAAGCGAAAAACTGGTCACTGATGTGGTTACGACTGAAGTCTGGTTTCATGATTTAAGTGATGAACAAATTCAATCTTACATTTCAACGGGAGAAGCTTTTGATAAAGCGGGAGCTTACGGAATTCAAGGAGAAGCAAAGGCTTTTGTGAAAGAAGTCAAAGGTTCTGTTGATTCAGTGATTGGCTTGCCACTCGATCGAGTGATTGAACTATTGAAAGAGAATAACTGGAATGTCGCTCGAGCAAAATTATAAAAAAATTCAATCAGAAATAAAAGCTTTAGGTGGTAAAGACTGGCTAGCAGTTTCAAAAAAACATGCGAGTGAAAAAATAAGAAAGATCTACTCCTTGGGCCATCGTAAATTTGGTGAAAACTATGTGCAAGAGCTTTTAGAAAAAGTAGATGATTTAAAAGATCTTGAAATTGAGTGGCATTACATTGGTGGTTTGCAAACCAACAAAGTAGGTAAAATAGTTGGTAAAGTCGAATTGATTCACTCTGTAGATCGCGAAAAACTCCTCAATGCCATCGACCGAGTGGCAGGTGAGAAAGGCTTAAGTCAAAAAATTTTACTGCAACTCAGTTTTAGCCAAAAAGAGGGACGCTGGGGGGCGGGGCAAGATGAAATTCTTTCTTTAGCCAAAGCTGCCAAAGACAAAAAGCATGTAAAAGTCTGTGGATTGATGTGCATTCCGCCGCAGGAAGGCGATACAAGAGATTACTTTATAGCTTGCCGTGAGCAATTTGAATGCCTTAAGACTTTGTTTTCTAAGGACTATCGGGTTTTATCGATGGGAATGAGCGCAGATTATCAGTTGGCCATTGAAGAAGGCTCGACACTGCCGCGGATTGGTTCTACATTATTTGGTCCCAGAGCCTCTTAGGAGTCAGTATGCAAATACAAAGACATAGAATCGCCTTTTTAGGAACCGGAAATCTAGCAAGTGCCATCATAAGAGCGCTTCTTGAGAATTCTTCGCTTCGAGAAGAGAAGATCTACATTGCCAATCGAAGCACTGAAAAAATGGAAAAAATTAAAGCTGAATTTCCGATGATTCATCTCTGTGCATCGAATGATGAGGCGATTGAGAAAAGCCAAATCGTAGTTTTGGGAATGAAACCACAAGATCTTCCGCAAGCCTTAGAAGATCTTAGACATGCCTTTTCTGAAGAGCATATTCTGGTTAGTTTGGCGGCAGGTATTGATATAGAGTACATTCGTGAACTTGTGCCACAAATAAAACAAGTGGTGCGAGTGATGCCCAATACTCCAATTCGTATTCGCAAAGCAGTGATCGGTTACAGTATTTATCCTGAAGAAAGCGAGCCTCTTGATGAATTGGTGTATGAATTAATGAGTCCTTTAGGACTTGCGATTCGAGTTGAAGAGGGAGATGAGCTAAATGCTCTGACAGTTGCTTGCGGTAGTGGTCCCGGTTTTATATTTGAATTTATGCAAATATGGCAAGATTGGTTGGTGTCTTATGGCTATGACCAAGAAATTGCCAAACGAATGACTCTAGAAACTTTTTCGGGAACTAGCAAATTGGCCGAACAGCAAAGTCAGATGTCCTTAGTCGATTTGCAAAATCAAGTGGTATCTCGTAATGGTGTTACACACGCAGGTCTGATGCAGATGAGAGAGCAAGAGATTAGCAATTTGCTCTTCTCTTCTTTTGAAAGAGCCTTTGCTAGAAATCGTGAACTTCAATCTGAGGCCAAGAAGAAGAATCGCTAGCCATACCAAAGTCTAGCTCGCATCGGTAATCTTGTGTTCCCAGACCCAATCTCCTATTCTAGTATTGGGAAAGATCAGGGAGGATTGGATGAAAATTGCCCCCATAGATATTGCACACAAAAGTTTTTCTAAAAAAATGTTTGGTGTAGATTCACAGGAAGTGACCGATTTTTTGCGTGATATAGCAGATCAGCTCGAACAAATTGTACGCGAACGCAACAAACTCAAAGAAGATCTTCGCGAAAAAGAAATGCAAATATTGGAGTTTCGAGATCGTGATAAAATCTTGCGAGACACCGTAACCACTGCGCAAAGAATGTCTGAGAAGATGCGTGAAGATGCTGAACGAGAAGCGAAGATGATCATAAACGATGCCAACCAAAAAGCTGAGATGATTGTTCGTGACGCCAGAGATTCTTTAAAAAGAGTTTATCAAGAGATTACCGACATCAAAAGATCTAGACTGCAATTTGAGAACAATCTCAAAGCATTGCTGAATAGCCATTTGAAAATGCTTGAGAGCCACGATGATTTGCTTCAAGGCATTCAGTTTCGTGAACCCGATGAAACCAAGAAAATTACTTCAGAAAAAGATCCAAGTATTTCACCCGTTTCGAGATAATTAAGAAGTCTTCTTGGCTTCTTCGCGTCTTCGTTTTTCGCGCTCTTTCTTTTTGCGTTGGTTCTTTTTTTGTTTCATTTTCAAACTACGACGATTGTCATTCTTTCCCATTGAGCCTCCAGAAGGCCTTATTAGCTAATATTTTGCTCATTGGCAATTAGAATTCAATATACTCTTTTCTTATAGGCTGAGTTTTTTTCTTTTTTCGTTTCTTGCGTCTTCGGGTTTTAATCGCTTCTTGTTCGAATACGTCAAAATCCTCATCGACCTCTTGTTCGAGCTGAAAACTATTTCGTTTGCGGCGATACTCGAGCATGCTTCTGGGCGGAGTAAAATAATAAGTGAGTCCAAATAGAAAACTGGTCGCAGCCACATAGTTTTCGCCATAAAAATTGTGTTCAGCACCCAGTTTCATATGAAAATCAGGGGCTAAAAAAAACTGAAACCAGGCATCAAATTGAGCAACACTGGGATTGATCGATGCATAGGCTAAGCTTTGAGCGTTGACTCTGCCTAGTAGATCGAGACGATCATTTGGCATATCAAAGTCTTCATCATCGCTAATACTGGTAAAGCCTTTGATTCCGCCGCCAAGGGCAAAGCTTTGCCACTGTTTTAGGTTCTGCCAGCCATAGGTCACTAGGTTTGAGAAGCCTTCACCGCGAAACTGGTAGCCTGAGTAAATATACATATAAACAAAGCCCAAGTCTTTGGCGAGATTGACTCTTCCTTCGGTCTTTAAAACCCCATCATTGCTGATAACTTCGTCGGTTTGTTCATCAAAAGCTTTGATTGGAAAGCTAAATCTTAATTCTGGAACCAAACGAAAAAAGCCATCGGCCAGCTGGTAATCTAAATTCAAAAAAGCATCTGTTGGTGCAAAATCGGTTCTTTCAAAAGCCGTATCAACAGACTTTGCATAGTTTAGCTCTAAACCAAATTGAAAAGACCAGGGTCC
>CAZZCP010000052.1:16746-19246 GCA_964653235.1 uncultured Pseudobdellovibrionaceae bacterium
TTGGCTGTAATCGTAACGAGCACTGATTTGGTTTCTTAAATGCGAGTATTCAAAGCCAGGGGAGAGTTCAACAATATCTCCGGCATCGTCAAAGTTTTCAGTAGAGTTAAAAAAACGCATGCTGTAATCAAAGATCCAGCGATCCTCAATGTTTCCCAATACACTTGCTTGTACAGGAAGTGACAAAAGAATAAGAGAAAAAATTTTATACATAGATAAAGAATAGCAAAATAAGTTGAATTACATCACTGATTTTGCAGCACAGAATCATACATATTGCTTTGCGCATAAAGAAGATCTATTACAATTGCATGTCAAAGAAAGCCAGTCTTGCAGTAGTTTTTGTGATCGTATTTATAGATCTTGCCGGCTTTGGTATGATTTTACCCCTCTCTACCTACCTTGCCGAATCTTTGGGGGCCAGTGGCTTTGAAATTGGCTTGCTAATGACTATTTACTCACTCATGCAATTTCTGTTTGCACCTATTTGGGGAAAACTTAGCGATCGCTATGGCCGCCGCCCGATTTTGCTCATGAGTTTATTTTTCTCTAGCATCTCCTACCTAGGTTTTGCTTTTGCCGATCAGCTTTGGCTCTTGTTTTTTTGGCGTGCTCTTGCGGGCTTGTTTGCTGCCAATATTTCTACCGCCATAGCCTACATTGCCGACCTAACGGATGAGAATCAAAGATCAAAAAACATGGGCTTGATTGGCGCAGCTTTTGGTTTGGGATTTATGATCGGTCCTTTTCTAGGGGGAGTTTTTGGAGATCTGGGAGAGGCAATTTCACCTGAGCCACCTTTTGGTATTAATTTCTCGGCTTTGATTGCAGCAGCCATTACCATGACCAATTTCTTGGTGGCTCTTAAAGTATTAAAAGAAAGTCTAAGCCTAGAAAACCGTAGACAAAAAGAACGAGGGGGACGTCTTAAAAAAATTTTTGCGAAACTCTCCCGTCCTGTTTTTGGGCCTTTGTTATCAATAAGTTTTATCAGTTCATTTGCCATGGCCCATATGGAATCTACTGTCTTTCTCTTTGTAATGAAAAAATTTGACTGGAGCTTAGGCTTTACCAGTTATGGCTTTGCCTACATTGGCTTGATGATGGCCATTACTCAGGGCTATTTGATTCGCAAATGGATGCCCGTTTTTGGTGAAAGAAAACTGCTAGGGAATGGTCTATTGATAAGTGCCATTGGTTTATCAGGAATCGTTTACGCCACTGGGGTAGCCACAATGATTCTAGCTATGACCATTTTGTCATTGGGTTTGGGTATGCTCAATCCATCACTACTGGGAAGTATCAGTTTACTGAGTGACAAGACAGAACAAGGCGAAGTGATGGGGGTTCTCCAAAGTTTGTCCTCGCTGGGTAGAATCCTTGGCCCGGCACTGGGCGGCTTTTACTATGATCAAATTGGTCCCAATTCCCCTTTCTTTTTTGCCTCTTTGTCGATGGTTTTGGGCTTTCTTATCATTTTAAGAGTCTATAAAAAAATTCCAGAGAAAGGAAAGAGCCCGCAAGCGGCTTAGGGTCTGTTGAGCTTTCCTATTTAATTAGGTTCTGCGGCTCTATTCTCAAATGAACTCGATAGGAAGCCATTATAAAGAAGATCCAATCTCAAAACGCACTAACTCAAAACCTTATTTTTTCGGATTAACTCTTCAGCCTCTTTATGCATCTTGGGAGGAACATACAATCGATCAATGCTTCGCTTTCTTTCATAGGCCTGAAAAATTTCAGTGGTTTCCTCAATAGGTACTGGCCAAACAAAAGAGTTGTATTGATCAATAACAAATATCTTGTGTGCATTTTCTTCCATGGTTGCATGGTACTTCGAAAGTCGGCTCTGCGAACTCGAATAGATATTTGGAATTTTAGCATCATTTAATATTTCTTGAGCCCTTTTCATTCGATTTTCTTCTTTGAGATTGTGAAGTTCAAATAAAATTCGAAATGGCCTTCTTTGCGAAATAAGGCGTGCCCAATAGTTTTGGGAGTTCTTTAAATGCTCATAGAGATACGAGTCGTTAAACTCTAAGTATTGATCAATATTGGAGGGTAAAAAGAAATCACAGTCTTCTGAGCTTAAAAAATTGAGCAACATCTCATCATAGACAATTGATTTGTGATGAAAATAAACCTGAAGATACATATGATGACGGGAAATCAAAAAGTCATCAAAGGTATAGAGAGCTTTTCGATTTAAGGCTAAGTGTAAGTTTCCGTCTTGAATATGGTGCCCCATATTGGCCAAGAGCCAAGTCATGTCGACATTTCCATAGGAGGTTCCGGTAAAGTAGGAATCTCTGAGTAAATAATCCATTCGATCTGCATCCAATTCAGAGCTGATCATTTGTGTAAGAACAGGGCGAAGGTTGATTCCATCGATCACAAAAAAATCATCTGCAGAATCTAAGTTGCGATCAATCAAACAAGCAATATGAACTGGGTCGAGATCAGGAAACTCATGCTTTAGAGTTAATGCCAAATCAGAATC
>CAZZCP010000053.1:0-8463 GCA_964653235.1 uncultured Pseudobdellovibrionaceae bacterium
GTAGAGCAAGTTCGGCGTTAAAAGCGGTTGTTTAGCGACAAATTCGCATAGATTTTTTGCATTTCTCAGGCGGTATTGATTTTTCTGCCATTATCTCACCGGGAGTGGGGAGACTTCCCCGAGTCAAATACTCTGTAAAAGAAGATTTTGATTTTCTTTCATCAATTTTGTTAAATTGAAGCCCAAAATGGAGCGATGCCCACAGCTCTCCATTGCCGTGATACTGCGTGCACCCGGTTTGTTGAATTTGTATTTGTTCGATTTGATGGTTCCAATGATTCCCTCTACCTGGGCCCGCGCGGGCTTGACCACCTTCTGTTTTGCCTCTGAGATCTCCCAATCGGCTTTCCCTTTTGGAGCGATACCAATATGTTTGATGCCGAGTTTTTTCATTTTCTTGATGTTGCCTTTGCAATACCCACCTCGGTCGAAGCCATAGGTCTCTGGAGCTTCGCCAAAGGTTTTCATGTGCTCGAGGACCGCTTGGTGACAGAATTTTATGTCGGAAGCGTGCTTGCAAGAATCCATCACAAAGCCACTGACAAAACCACCGCCCATTCGATTGATACCCCATTTGATGCCAAATTCGGTCTTCTTCCCTGCCTTGCCTCGGACGATGGAATAAAGCTCTCTAGCTGCTCCCTTTTATTTCACTTTTTTCTTAGAGTTCTTTTTTGCTTTCAATGACTTGCGATACTTGTCCGAAAATGTATCAAAATTTCAAGCTCTTCGGACAGAATATTCCAATTATTTTATATACTTACCGCTATCGGACGGACGTCCGAAGTGAAATAAAAGGGAGCAGCTAGTAAAGCTCTGACATCTTGAGGTGAATAATCTTTTTGTTGGCCACAAAACCCGTTTCGATAAAGTGTTTGATTTGAGGTAAAAGGATACCCATGACCTCCCATAGCCTTTGCAACTCGGTGCTGGACTTGGAGCCGCGGGACTAAAACTCTTTGAACACTTGATCCAGCTCTTTTTGGATGACTTCGACAGTATGATAGATTTTCTTCGATGTTTTTTGCTTGGCCTCTTTCCCTTTGCTGAATAGGTGATAGCCTCTTACCAGGCCTTTGACTTTTTTCACCACCTCTTTCACCTTGGTTTTGACTTTGGAAAACGCAGGGCCTGCTTTCTTCAATTGTTTTTTGACTCGGTCTACAAAGCCTGACATCAAACCCACTTCGGTTGGATAGGGAATCTTGGCCTCTTGTGCCGTGGTATCGCTCATAAGTTCTGATGGATCGAGAAACCCCAGGTTCTGGGCATGTTTTAAGACCACTTGATTGATCGAGTCCATCCCCTGCGGGCCCAGCATCGTGGTAAAATCGAAGATCGTCACATGATCCGGCTGCCAAGTCGAATCCATCAAGTCGCAAAGATAGCGGGCCGGAGCGTAATGGGCGATCATGTCCTCGGCTTGCCTGTAATCGAAACCTTTGACTGACATCAGTGCAACGGCTCCTAAAAGTTCGCGATACCGTGGCTGAGGGCCTGTTTCTTTCTTCACTTTCGCCGATCGGCAGTTCATCGCTATTAAAATCAACTCGTCCCAATCTAACAAATCGGTGATTTGCACCAGCTCGTGGTCTTCGCGTAAATGAACTTCCGCAATCTTGCCCGGTGAGAGCAAGCTCATTTGTTTGTAATTGGCCATGATGGACTCCTAATGATGTCATTAGCAGTATCTTGGTGAGTTTCTAAACTCTTGCAAGGCGCGAGGGGCAATTAAATTGATAATGAGCGATAATCTCCGAACACGCTCTAAGTATACTTAGTTTGTAAAAACAAGTCGGCTCTTTGTAAATTGAGATCATTGTAAGCTTTTAGTAAAGCCTCTCCAACACCGGGCTCATTGTAGTGCTTTCTCTGATTGGCAGTATCAATGCCGCGAAAGCCAGCCTTTAATGCCTGAAAAACACACTCGCTTGTCAAATCTTCTTTCCATGCGGTACCATACAAATAATCTAGCTTCATTGTTAAAACCTTGTTTTTGATATTGAGCAAATAGCAATGCTTATTTCTTATTGCAATACTCTCTAAAAGCCAAGTTGTTTCAAACTGATTCTTTATGTTTCAACTAGGACATCCTTCCAATGTCGATAAATGCTTTGGTTGTTCTTATCATACTATTTGAAGCAAGACATTTTTTAAGAAAATACACAAATGCACACGCCAGTAATAAAATATCTTTAGAACATATGCTTATTTATTCTTTTATCTAAATATAAGGCAAGATCTAGCTATAGTATCAATGAGGCCATTGCAACTTTTCTCAACTTTTAGTGTTTGGGAAACAGAAAATGAAATGTTGAACATGGTGCAGGGAAACAAGGAACAAATGGGTGGAATGAATCATAAAGAAGCCAAGCAAGAAAGATCGAGAAAATCTTTTCATCACGAATTCACCACAATGCGTTTTCTTGCTTATAAGGAAGTGGGTGAGTTTGAAGGACAAAAATATTTCTATCTTTAGCTTAGTTTTCGTTTTGAGATGAGCTGCTTTTATTTTTCTTGAACATTATAAAACCCATTGGATGACGTTCTAGGTGCTCTGATATTAAAGGGCAGCTTCTTTTATAGGGATCTTTGGATTCATGGCGTTTTCCATTTTTATCATAGTACCACGCAGTTTTTTCTTTTCTAAAGTAAAGGCAGCCTGTAACAGGTTCATAAGTTATAACAACACCGTCAATTTGCTGACTGAATTCAAATAAGAATGGACCAGAGGCAGAGCTACTAAATTTATCTACTAGTTTCCGATCAAATTTATTTCCCTGAAAGCCTTTTTTCAGTTTAGAGCAAGTAACTTCAACTAGACTTTCATTAAAACTTGCGCCTTCTTTCTCACAAATAAATCCATTTGCAGAGACAAATAGAATTTTATCTGTAAGTAATTCAATCTCATCTTGAGTGAGTGCCTTTTTATTTAAAGATGAACATGCAGTAAGAAATATCAGCAATAGATATACATGAATAGGCACATCAAACTCCTGTAGCAACTTTGTAATCTTCATCGAAGTCTTGATAAGTTTTTAAAACAATACAGTTATTGAAAGCCTACTCTTTCTAGATAGCAAAACAAGTAAAATCATTTCGTACATTTCACAGAAATACAGAATCTGCCAGCTCTTAACAAACCTGAGAATCGAATATGCTAAAGTTAATAACTAATTACTTTATCTGCTTCCATAAATAGCTTAGAAATCATTTCTTCATCGGCAATAGTGGTGCCTTTTTTCAAATCTTTACTAGGTATACCAGCAGCTTTTGCGCAATGAGGGCAAACGAATATCTTGCCTCCAAACGATAAAAACTCTTTGTGATACTCAGCAAAAGTTTTTTTTCCCGAGCCCCAGACAATGTCCAGTGGTGTGTGATTGTGAAAAAATCTTACGCCCTCAAGGTTTGCGAACAGGCTCACTTTATTTTTTTTCTTCAATAGCATATTAGCCAGTTTAATCGCCATAAATGCTGCATGTAGATCGTTGGTTCCATTGTCGAGCTTAATAAGGATATTTTGTGGTTGTTGTTGTTTTTCAGACTCAGCAAAAGCTGTCGGTGCCAAAAGGCTAAAGGCCATGATCAGTAAAAGTAGAAATTTCATTTGTTCCTCCAAAATTAAGATTACGAGACAATAGCTATTTCGATTTTTAATGACAATTTCTTTCGCCAGTGGTCAGAGCGAAACTTTGATAGACCCTTGAGACCAAAATACTAACTCAGAATGAGTAATTGTGGGAAAAATATCATTAAAATGGACAAAATGAGCAGTACAGCGCCACTAAGTAACTTGAGAAATCGACCACCAGATTCTTGTAGTCTATCACTCGAAAGCGTGTAAACAGCAACTCCAACCATTAAAGCATCATCAAACATGTAGAACAAGCAGTACATTAAAAGGAAAAAAAGCCTTTCGAAACCCAGTATTCCATTATCTGTTAAAATTCTCGTGTAAATCGCTGGCAAACCTGCGGTGCACATAAGTTCAATGAAGTTTACAAAAATAGCCAGACCAACAACAGATAGCATAACAGCCAGAGTGGATTCTTCTTTAATAAGCCCTCGTGCCTTGCGAATGATTTTAGGCTTCAAACTGTTTGGTATACTGAAGCTGAGGCCTTTTCCGAAAAAGAAAAAGTCCTTAACATGCACAAGTCCGATAATCAGAGCAAGCAAGCCAATAACAATTTGCATGGGCCGCGCTAGCTCAACCCAGTCATAGAAAAGCAACCAAGAGGACATAAAAATGAAGTAAACTATTCCACTCACCAAGACAAAGACGCCACTGATTGCAAACATTTTTTTTCTGTCTTTCAAATTTACGAGCAAAAAAAGTAAAATTAAAAGTACCCACATGGCGCAGGGGTTGAATCCATCCACTAGACCTAGAATCATTGTAAGGGCAAAAACTCCATATTCTTTGGTATTGAGACTTCCCAAAAAAGGAACTTCGATCCTATTTTCTGTATCCTTGGCGCCATGTAAGAGATGACTCAATACATCTGGCATAGACTGGGCTCCAGAAAAGCCAACAAAGAACTGATCGCCTAAACGAAACAAAGGAACACTAAGATCAGTGATATTTTGTGCTTTTGCAAAGTCTTTAAATTCCTTCATTCCTTTGGGGCTATCCCAAATATTTTTATAGATGACTTGATATTGGGGGTTTTTAGTTTGCCAATCGTTCATAAACAACTTGGCCTGCTCAAAATGAGGACAGCCCGTTCGATTACAGTTAGGTGACCAGTTAGGTGACAGTCACTTTTTAGTATTGCGATTGGTCGCAAAGCCATTGATGTAAGTTTATTTCATGGCTGAGTTTTAATTCATTTGGTTTTGACCCTGTCATAACTATAGATTTACAATGTATGTATCGTCAATTCCAAGACTTGGGAGCTTTAATTTTTAGTAAGCTTTTACAGAATCTTGAGAAATAAAATCCGTATTTTTTCGTCATTTTTAAAATAATAAGAGATTCATCTCTTTTGTCGCATACATGAGTTCGCACTGCTCACAAAAAGATCCTTCAGAACCTTTGTATGGATTTTGCAAGAAATCTGAGATTTATATCTATCAACTTGCGCTTTTTTAATGAAACCTGCTATAATTACTCAAGAAAAGAATATTTCTAAGTTTCAAACTAGACTAGAAAATCCCTCTTTGTCGTTTCTAAAGAAGGTACATTAATGAGTTCGATTTTGAGTCATCTCGGTAAAGAAAAAAATAGCTCTTTCCATAAAAGCCTAAAAGACGAGGTTTTTAAGAAAGTTGAAGAAATGGGTCGTCCGGATAAAGATCAAAATGCTCTGGTATTGAAAGCAGGAATTTTGTTCTTGGTTTGGATAATTCTTTTTGCTGCTTACCTATTTTTGGGTAAGGTGAGTATTTTTGCAACTGTCACTCTTTCGATTGCATGGGCATTGGTGATGGCATCTATCCAGATGGCAGTAATGCATGATGCAAGTCATGGCTCCACTAGTAAAAAAGCATGGGTCAATAAACTTCTTCTTAACTCTATTTCTTTTGCTGGTGGAAGTCCTTCTCTATGGGTGGAACAACACTGCAAAGCTCATCATTCTTTTACAAATGTTAAGGGCAAAGACCATGATATTGATACGAATGGACTGCTGCGTTTGTGCTCTAATCAAGAATACAAATCAATTCATCGGTACCAACACATCTATGCCTGGTTTCTGTATCCGCTTTTTATATTGAGCTGGGTCTGGTGGGGTGATTTTCGCGATATTATTTATAATACTTATGGACTTTCGCGAAAGCGCTTAAGGTCAATTCTGTTTGAAACTTTGCTTGTTAAAGCTTGGCATGTCAGTCTGTTTATTATTTTACCCTTGATAACGATTCAAAGTTTAAGCTTGGTTCTTATAGGCTATTTTGTCAGTTTTGGAGTCATGGGTTTTGTTATGGTTGTTGTGTTTCAGCTCGCTCATATTTCTTTTGTTCAGGAATTTAATTCTGAAGAAGATCTAAGAAAAACAGATTGGGCTCTTTTCCAGTTGGCATCAACTGCAAATTTCGCCACAGATAACAAGTTTCTTTCTTGGTATATTGGCGGTCTGAACCATCAAATTGAGCACCACATTTTTCCCTATCTTAGCCATACTCACTATCCTGAGATTAGTAGAACTGTAAAGCGAGTTTGTCTTGAACATGGGGTCGCATACAATACTTTTCCTACACTTCGTGAAGCCATTATGAAGCACCAGAGACATTTGAAACTTTTCGGTTTGGGGTGACTCTTGCGTGACCGTCACTTTTTAGTATTGCGATTGGTCACACAGCCATTGATGTAAGTTTATTTTTTTCTTTGTCCGTTGTGAAGTCTTAGTTTCAAATATTGAACGCTTCATTGCTGAGCTTAAAACTTCTTCTAGCTCTCTTGGAACAGACTCATTAAACCAGCTTAGAGCAACAGTACCAACCTCAGGAACATATTTATCATGACCGGTTGTGATCGGACGCAATAGCCCCTGCATTTTATTATTATGTTTAGAAATTGTAGACCATCTATAATCCTCAACTTTTTGACAAATACCAGCCTTCACGGGGTTTCTAAAAACGTATTTCAGACAAAGAGCATAATAGACGGATTTAAGGATTAAAGTTTTATGGTTCCGACCTCCGTAAATATGGTTGATGCGTTTACTTTTCTTAGCTATCCCTTTTGACGTTTGAGTCATAAAGTACTTTAGAAAAGATGAAATATTGCTTTCAGGCGTGCTGACAATCATATGAAAATGATTATTCATTAGAACAAATGCATGAAGGTTAATATTAAATCTCTTAATACACTCTTCGATCACATTTACATAAATTCCAAAGCAATAATCCATCGGAACATCAAACCAGTCTCGATTGTTTGATCTTGCCGTTACATGATAGGGATGTTCATCTGTGTAAATAACTCTTTGCCTGCTCACCCTATACCTATTAGCAATGAACATACCCAGGGTCTAACCGAACGAGACACAGGTAGAGCGTCCGAAGGACCAGCCATCCGACACACCGAAATACTAAAAAGTGACTGTCACCTAACTACGCAACGCCTTCTTCGTAGTCGGCAAACATGATCGAGCTGGGATGCACATTCAGAGCTTCGGCCAATGCAATGCTACGTTCTTTACCAACCTGAACTCTACCATTCTCAATAGCACTGATATTGGTTTGAGAAATGCCTGAAGCCTCTGCCAAATCTAGTTGGGACCAGCCCTTTAAGTCTCTCAATGCTCTTACCATCTTACCTGGAGCCATAAGAATTGAGCCGCCAGCAGGTAATAGGTCTTCTCTTTTAATCTTCATACTAAACCTCCTCATACTTGTGTGGAGTTACTTTCAAAACAATGATTTCTTTGACGCTTTTGTCTTCTTTGTAAACAACCCTGTATTGGATGTTTAGCCTAGAAGACCTGCACTCTCGAAGTGTGCCCTGCAACCTCTTATCCTTAAAGCCAGGAAAGTTCTTGAGATTAGATGAGCCCCCATTCTTAACCACTTCAACCCACACTTTATATTTATTTCTAATTTCAGGAGGAACCTTTTTCAAGCTCTTGCGTACATCTTTAGTCTCTAGAACAGTCCACATCAAAAATAATATATATTATTTTTGATATATAAGCAAGAAAATCTTAAAAAGGGCTTCATCCGAGCTGAAATCCCACTGGTTTTCCCGTAATATTTGGTGGAGGTTACGGGAAGTGAGTCCTGGGATTGTTCTCCAGTTCTCTCCCGAAGTGCTCAACAATTTCCCAGCTAAATTAGCTGGTTAGTGACGCTGATATCAAGGTCAAACGCACCAGATATCGAATGTACGAACACTTCTACGCCCCTTAAAATGGGAGAACAAATCTCCCTGGCAAAATTCTCTGGAGAACAACGGACTACATATTTAGTAAGCATGTAGACAAACCAGTGGATTTAAAGTGTTAGATGGAAAGGTCAAAAAAGAGAAGCTCTCGAATAATCATAACCAACGAAGCAAGATTGTTAAAGGAGATGAGGCTCGCCAAAGGATACTCAATGAGAAAGGCTGGTGAGTTAATCGG
Source organism: uncultured Pseudobdellovibrionaceae bacterium (assembly GCA_964653235.1). Classification (GTDB taxonomy): domain Bacteria; phylum Bdellovibrionota; class Bdellovibrionia; order Bdellovibrionales; family UBA840; genus CAZZCP01. The sequence goes on from CAZZCP010000053.1 coordinate 8,067, forward strand.
ACTCTCGGATTCGTATATTGCGCATATTGAAACGGGAAGGATGGACCCACCAAAAGGTGGCAAATTAGATCGACTACTTCAAATGTACGGTCCTATTAAGCAAAAGAGCTTTTACGAAAAAGTAAGAAACTATGAAAGTAAATTGGGTTTCAAGGAACAGCTTATAGACCTTGTGGAGCGATCCAGTTAGGAAAAAGTTAAGGTGGTATATCAAATCGCGAAGGGGCTCTTGAGTGAATGACAAAACTGCCAAAACCAATATAAAAAAGCGCCCATGTACACAAAGTTGATTCTCATAGAGGCTACCGTCCTAGCTCGCATCCATGAGCGCACAAAAAACTATTAGCGCCCTCTACCAGACTTATTTTTTGTTCTGTCTACCAAGTCGTAGGAGCCA
>CAZZCP010000053.1:8473-18940 GCA_964653235.1 uncultured Pseudobdellovibrionaceae bacterium
ACGACGGTAACTTCCTTGCCTCGTCCGCCCCTAGGGCCTACAGTTTAATATTGGCCTGAAGCTGGTGCTTTTTGGCCTGGTTTTAGTCCTTTAGATCTCATAATTTCCTCCTTTCCTTGGATTATTTGATCTGATAAAAGGCTAGATAAAATCTCATAATAATCAACATTTTAATGAGATTATAAATGCGTAATTTCAGATACTTAGGCGCATATAGGTGATTTTATCCCATTTTTTGCTTGATTTTTATGAGATAAATGCCGTATTCTAATATTGGAGGCGACTACCCATGAAGGAGATAAAACAAAGAGTCAATAAACCGGCCCTTGAAGAGGTGCTACGTGCTAGAAGTATGAAGCAAGCTGAGCTAGCTGAAAAAATTGGTGCACCCATCAAGTCATTTAATCGTTGGATTAATGAGGGGTACATTCAGTCTCAGTATGTTTGGGACATGACCGAAACCTTGGAATTGAGCGAAGAAGATCTCGACAAGGTCCTTTTTGTGCCTAAGTACCAGGTATTTTTTCGAAAAAAATTTTTGGGTGAAGTACCTGAGCATATCCAAGAAAGGGCCATTGAATTAGCCAGAACGTTATTTGGTCTCACTTATCTAAATGCCAATGCTAAATTTTGTCCTCCAAATGTTAGTAAAATAGATGACCCTCTAGAGGTAGCTAATCAAATTAGAAAATACCTTGAAATTGAATCGTTCAATAGCCTACAGGGTATTGTCGCAATGCTAGCCGAGCAAGGTGTAGAGGTGGCACTCATTCCATTTGCGAAACTAGAACTAAATAGCACTGGTGACCACGAGCAGGCCTTTTCGGTAACTGATGGAAGTCGATTTCTAATATTCTTAGATGCAGATTCTCCAGAGGAACGATTAATATTTAACCTTTGCCATGAATTGTGCCACGTTTTTCGACCGGATTTAGAGTTTTCCAAAATAGAGGAAACTTTTTGCAATGATGTAGCCTCAGAACTTGTTTACCCAAGGGAGTTCTTTATTGAGCATAAAGATAAAATTGAAAGAGTTATTGCAAGCTCATCTGTTGAATCAATCATTAGCCTAATTAGTGTTATACGGGACAATCTGGGCGGGGAAGCGTTTGGGATCTCTCTAAGGCTAAAAGCCTTAGGGTTTTTATCGCAAAAAAATAGAGTACATCAAAAAGTAATAGGATACGGCAAAAGGTCATTTGAAAACTTGAAAAACATATCTGATAGATACTTTTCCGATTTTGATCAAAACGATAAAGAAAAATTTGTTAAGTTTTGGAATGGTGACAGAATAAATAAGAATCCTTTGCTCCGTTTTTTTTCTCACCTAAAGAGTGGAGCTACAGACGAATCCATATCACCGAGAAAGTTTTCTGAACTTTTAGGGGTTGATTTATCTATCGCTGACGAAATGATACGAAAGTGGCGTTTCGAACTACACCAAGCCCTTAAAGAAGCAGAGAATGAGTGACATTGTTATTTGTGACACAAATGCAGTTATCCAACTTGCCATAATATGCCCAGATTGCCTCAAAGATTCAAGATTCGTTGTGCATTTAATGGTGCGCCAAGAGATTCACGTTCTTAGAAAAGATCAGGAAAAAGAAGAGCGTTTGGGGGAGATTTTTGAGTTTATTCAAAAGGAAGTCCCTGCGACTAGCAAATACCATCTACCAGGGCGGAAACAGGAGCAAGTTTTTGATGGTATGATTCGCAGGTTTGAGAGCGGCCAATCGCCAGAACTTATCTCTAGTGGCTCCAGCACTAACGATCGAAAGTTTTTGATGCTGGCTAAACACAACAATGCGAATTTACTGACCAACGAAAAGACTCTTTATAACCTTGGAAAAGCACTTTTAAAAAATCAGGAAACCTGGAGAGTTGGAGACGCGCTAGAGCAAATTGAGTCAATTGGTACATGTGACAAAGACACAATTCAAAGTGGCATTAATAAGCTGTCAGACTACGGTGAGTTTTTAAGTTCAGAATGCGCAGGAAAGATTCGGGTACTGGGATATGAGTACGACTAAAAAAATCAGAACTCTATCAAAATCTCGTTTAGCAGATGGACTGCAGTGCCTAAAGAAGGTTTATCTATCTATACACCAGCCTGACCTCAAAGCCGAGGTCACGGAAGCCCAGCAAGCAGTTTTCGACAGTGGAACAGATATCGGAGTTGAGGCTCGAAAAACATTCCCTGGAGGAGTGTTAGTTGATCGAGAATATTGGGATATTAAAAATGCCCTAAAAGATACAAAAGAGCTTATTGAAGCAGGCACAAACACAATCTATGAAGCAGCACTGGGGAACGGTGAATACTACTGCGCTGTAGATATACTAGAAAGAAAAGATAAAAACAGCCCTTGGAATGTTTACGAAGTGAAATCAGGGCTCGATCCAAAAGCTGCATATATTCTTGATGTCGCCATTCAGTGCTGGATACTAAATCAACTGGGGATCAAGTGGGACTCCGCTTTTATAGTTCACTTGAACCGTGAGTGTGAGTTTCCAAACTTAGATAGTCTGTTCGTTCGTTCAGATGTAACTGACTCGGTTAATGATCTACTTGAAGACCTCGAAAATAGCATTGCCGATATTCGATCGGCAGTTCAACAGACTGATGTCCCATTGATCAATATAGGAAGACACTGTGACAATCCTTATGAATGTGGTTTTAAGGGCCACTGCTGGAATCACGTTCCAAAGTATTCAGTTTTTGATCTTCCATTAAGTTGGAGACTTTTTGAAAAGGGATATTTGAGCTTAGACGAAGTTAACCCTGACGACCTAAGTGACTCGCAGAAGCGTCCATTTGACGTGGCAATGAACGATCACACCCACGTAGACAAAAAAGGTATTAAGAAGGCTATCGAAAAATGGAAATTCCCTATTTATCACCTTGATTTTGAAACAATTGGCCCTGCCGTCCCACGCTACCCCGGCACTCGTCCCTATACAGCAATACCATTTCAATTTAGTCTTCACATTCAAAATGAAGTCAACAAAGAGCCTGAGCACTTTGAGTACCTACACAATGACGATAAAGACCCCAGGAGACCGCTTGCTGAGAAACTCGTAGAATGGATTCCAAAAGATGCACCCACAGTAATGGCTTTTAATTCAAGTTTCGAGCGAGGAGTGTTAACGAAACTAGCGGGACAGTTCACTGACCTCAGCGAACACCTTTTAGCTATTGCGGAAAAACTCGTAGATCCGCATCCGGTCTTCAAAGCCAATGTTTATCACAAAGATTTTAGAGGCAGCTTTAGCATAAAGTATATTGCCCCGGCGCTGCTTGGAGACAAATGGGACTACGGCAAATTAGAAGTCGGCGATGGCAAAATGGCCCAGATTGTGTTTGATAGAATGCTCAACTCTTCAACTTCCCACAAAGACCGAGAAATTTATCGACAACAACTATTAGCATATTGTGAACAAGATACCCTTGCTATGGTTGAACTGACAAATTGGCTTTTCGAAAACCTTAAATAATTAGAGCTTCCATATACTACGAATCTTTTTTTTCATTTGGCGCCTATTTGCATCAAATTTTTTATGTCCATGACTGTTGATTGGACTAGGGTGAGGAAATCCTTCGAGAATATTTTCAGAAAGCCCATAAGACTCAAGCCCATCCACCAAACATTTAGCCACGATATCGCCACAGGGCACGATAAGACAATTATCCGGTATGGTTGAAAGAAGGCTAATCGTATCCTTCACCAGTAAAGACAGTTTCTCATCTTTCCAGGGCACTGGGCTCCTACCAGAATAGTTCTTGCCGTTTGAATAATAGACGGGCTCTCTCAGAAGAGAAGTCATGAAAACAGTTTTTTCAAATTGGGGCTCAGTATAGAGGTCATCTATCTCTTTTATACCAAGGGCTTCATTAATTCCGAGTTTCTCAAACCATTTATATATAGTTTTTCGCATTGGCCCCTTGAATGCTCCTTCTCTCGGTCTCTTAGATGAATTAATTGCTTTATGTTGAACTCGTCCTGGCGTTAAACCTACGATCACTAACTCGGTTGTGCGCGGGACTCTTTTGGGCCTTTTGTGGTTTAATTTGCCAATCTTTATTTTGCTCAACAAAGTGCTCCTATAAATCACCAATTATTGGCTTTAATTTATTCCACATGGCCTTTTCCACAATACGTATACTAGTTTCATCAGTTATCGGCATAAGAGTTACTAATAGCTTATTGGATTGGACTTTTGGTCCTGACTTATTCAACCACTTCATTAATCTGATAGCAGTTGTTCGATGATTTTGATCCCCGATTAAATGCTGACGAAGCCTTCTCCGAAAAGACATTGATCTAATTTTACCAACATAGAGTGTAGATGAGTCCACATTGCCGTTTGGCTTAACAATCGCCTCTTTGAGGAATGAGTTTTCTTTAGTTTTCTTTAGTTTTCTTTAGTTTTCTTACGCCCATCTCGATACTTTTCTAACTGTTTCACAAACCGGGAGCCATCAGACTTAGACTCAAAGGAGACAATCGACATCGTTGGTTATAAACCCAATTTCAAATCCAAACAATTCAGCTGCGGGAGTCATTTTAACATATTCAAATCCATGAGACCCAGCTGTGTCGTGATGAACAAATCCAATTTTAGTTTCGCCAGTTATCATTTCGCCATATTGCTTGCTCTCATGTAGAAAGCCTTTTTCAAGTCCAAAAGCAGTAGAATAAAAATTCATAGTTCTTTCAACATCATCTACATAAAAAAGTGCATAACCAAACTTGATTGCATCCGCCTTCGCTCAAATTTCAATTTTATTCATTCTTTTTCCTAAAGGTTAAGGCAGTCAATTGTTTGATATTGCTGACCGTTCGCGGGCATTGTAAATTTAACTGAAGCAATGATAAAAAATATGAGTAGAACAAAAGATATAATATTGATTTTGCTTATAATTGTTCTCACAATGAGTTTAGTCTTCGTTAGTGGCTGGACTAATGGAATAATTATTTTTGAGGGCCTGTCGGAAGCAATAAACAAACAAATTTTATATCAGTCAATTACGCTCTTGGGTGCAATTATTCTTGTGACTGTCTTGCGTGTGACCAAAAAGCAAACATTTCAAAGATATTTCAGCAAAGGGGATATTTCAGCAGAGATACTACCTGAGCCACTTATTGGGTTAAAACCTAAACCAAATGAAAACTGGTTACATATTGGACGCAACTTTGCAATCATCATTTCTGGCGTAACAGCTATTGTGATTTATTTTCAGTTCATAGAAAACAGTGTGGTAACAGCTGAAAGAATATTGAGTACCCTTCCTTTCATTATTGTTTTTGCATTGACCAATTCCTTCGTTGAAGAAAGCATAACTCGATTAGGCGTAGTTGTTGTGCTTAAAGACATATTAAATGACAAGTCTATATGTTTAATGTCTGCCTTAATATTCGGAACGGTACATTTTTGGGGAATTCCTGGCGGATTCGTTGGTTTATTATTCGCTGGATTCTTGGGATGGTTCTTGGCGAAATCAATAGTTGAAACTCAAGGTATCTTTTGGGCTTGGTTTATTCATTTTTTGCAAGACATGATTATTTTTTCGGCACTATTGATCTTGGCATGACCAGGATTAAAGGAAAATAAAATAAACAACGACCCGCTAACATCACCTATACGCAAGCAGGGCTTTCTTGCTTCGTAGGACAAGAAAGTGGAGAAATTTAGCTGCTAAGGACATTCAAAGACCCTGTCCACTTTGCAATACAGCATGGTTTGATGAAATAGTTTTTTGCAAAACGCAAAAAAGTGATCTCAATGGGTTTAATTCGAAAGATTCGTAAGAAGCTCACATTTTGAAGAGACCGTGTGAGTATTGGCCAGGGTATGGTGAAAAATGACATTTATCTTGAAAAATGGAATATTTCACCGGACAATAAGTCATGACTCCAAAACAAGAGGCTCAACTTAAAAAACTAGGACCCTTTTCGCTCTTTCAGGCTGAAGAGATTGGTATTTCTCAGCAAGAACTCTCAAGGCTTGTGAAAGAAGAGAAAATCCAAAGGATGGAAAGGGGTATTTATCTTCATCCCAAAGCTAAAGTCTCAAGAGAAATAGATTTTCAGATCGCTTGCACTAAGTTTGGTCCCGAGTCTGTCGTTGGTGGCCTCACGGCTCTATTTTATTATAATCTTGCTAATCAAGTCCCTCAGCAAACTTGGGTGCTAGTACCTCCTGAACAAAGAAGTCATGCCAAGGGCTATCGTCTGATTCGGACAAAGACTCCTCTCAATATTGGAGTGATCGAAGGCGATGGATTTCGAATTGTCTCGATTGAAAGGGCTATCGCTGAGGGATTCAAGCTTGCCAGTAAAATAGGAGAAAGAACTGCCATCAAAGCGGCTCGAATAGCGATTCAACAAAAGCAGACGACACTTAAAAGAATTGGGGTAATGGCAAAGGAACTCGGTCTTGATTCCTACATTACAAAATATTTCGAGGCCATCATAGGAGCCATTGAAGGATGACGACAAAAGCAAAGGCCGAATCTGTTCGTCAAAAACTCACGACCGCAGCAAAAAAACTAGAAGCAAAGTACCGAGATTTTGAAACTATTTTTTTAATTGAAAGACTTGTCGCAAGGCTTATTGCCGACAAAAAACTTGCGGATCGGCTTGTCTTTAAAGGCGGCTTTGTTGGTCTTAAGGTCTATGAGTCTCCTCGCTATACTGTGGACTTAGATGCTCTCTTGGTAAAATCAAATATTGAGCAAACACTCGACCTAGTGAAGAAACAAGCAGAACATGACCTTGATGATGGAGTGTAGTTTCGCTTTGAAAGCCAAGTCGATCTTGCGACCCAAGGTGAATATGGCGGTATTCGCCATGTGTATCGTGCAGGGATAGGTGAAGTTCTCAAAAATATTAAAAAAGCTCAAATTATCAATTTTGACCTTGGAATCGGTGATCCAATTACCCCAGGGCCACAGACGGTTGAAGTCAATTCATTGATAGGCCAGGAGACAATCAGTTGGTCTGTCTACCCTATTGAAACTATCTGTGCAGAAAAACTTCATGCACTCATATCACATGGCGATCAAAACTCTAGGTCTAAAGATGTTCATGATTTAGCAGTTTTTCTTTCAAAGACAGACCCGAAGACTTTGAAGAAAGCTATTGAAAACTGCTTTGAGTTCAGACAGACGGAAGTCCCAAATAGTTTCTTTGATGAAGTTAAAAAGCTCAACACAAGTCGGCTTCAAAAAGGATGGATAAGTGCTGTGGCCTCGATTCCTTCTGCGAAATCTTTCGAAGATGCTTTCAAGAAGCTCTTAGATGAGTTGGAAAATATTGAAGGTAGTTGGTAGGCAACAATGAAACAACAAGCGACACCAAGCCTTATTCTTGAAAGGTATGAACTGACTGATGCCCAAAGACTACGAGATGCAGAAAAATGGCTTGTGTGGATTGAGGAATACTTAGACATCAAAAGAGATAAATATCGAACTATTGAAGTCATCTTCAGGCAGTTACTTATCCACCCAAAACTGAACACTGCTTTTGCCTATCAATTTGACGAGCCTTTTAAGCTCAATTCAGAGTCTAAAAAAATAAGGTCAGAAGTGAGTAGCTATCTGGCTAAGGTTACGACCAAAACCAACTACGGACTTCATAGTCTCGACCTTGAAAAAAAAGAAAGAATTAAAAGTGCCGAGCTATTTTTAAAAAACGAATATGCATCTATTAAAAAGATGGAAGAGTTTGCTCGGCAAATCAAAACAGAGAGTTCTTTAATATCTGAAAAGGAACTCATCACACATATTGAAGCTCTAAAACTAATGGCTAAAGAAAAGATCCGATCCGCTATTCATGAGTCGAAAATCCACACCCTAAAAAAATTTGTTGAAATTAAGCCTGATGGCAGCATCGCTGTAAAGGCAAAGTCTTTTGACTTCTTCATTACCTACTGCCTTCTGATGACCGCCTTATGGGAGCATCACTTTAAAGATCGCTCGGAAGTAGGTACTCGTCAAACGGGGATCAATGGATTCATTGCTCGCAAGCTTGCATTTGAGTTTGGCAAACGACTTGGTTTCCACCCGACAAGTAAAGATATCGCCGATCGAGTCAGAGATAATCACCAACTGCTTAAGCACTATAAAAAAAGAATAGCTGATCTTGGATTGGTTGATATTTCTTTAGAACTTTAAATCACTACAGATATCTGTAAAACAGGTCCTAACTCTTTAATTTTTAGGAGACTGGGGAGTTTTCCCAACTCCAAGTCTTCTCCCCAGTTCCGTATCTTTTTTCAGAAATAAAATATCCTTTAGATAATGGAAGCCACAATTAAGTCGGCCCAGGATACCTAAGAAGGTATTTATGAGTACAAAGAAGACACAACCACAACACAAGGCCAAGGCAATGCCAAAGCCCTATAGTTTTGATTGGAAATCAGATCTTCAAAGAGTTGAGGCCCAAGAAAAAGAACATTCCTATAAGAGTGTTCTGCTCACCAAGGAAAACTTGGTTGAGATTAAGCCCAAGATTGATAAGGTCCACAGTCTTATCAAGTCAGGCACTGAGCATGACAAAGAGATTGCCAAATATCTCTTCAAAATCTCAGTAGAACTCAACAGGTTTGCCAATCAAAAGTTCAAAGAGAAAAAAGAGATTTCTAAAAACTCTAGGGCTGCTCTCAAAGAGTTGGCTGAGCAAGATTTTAGATTGAAAGGCTCAAGGCCAAGGCGACTATCAGAAATCAGACCCTGATGACCGTTGATTCCAAACACCCGAAAACACGAGAGTTCCGACATTTTCACTAAAATTGGTGGACCCCAAGATTTGTTTATATATCCAAAGTTTCCGCCATTGAAATATGAGTGCTTCTAATTGGTCAAAGTTTTTTTGAGCTGTACCATGTCGGATTCGGTGAGTGAAATCAAAAAACCAAACTTTTGAAAAAGACCTATCAGCCGATCATTGTCTCTAGCCGTGTTATAGATGATATAGGGAAATCCCTGATTCAGAGACCAACTTGTAATTTCTTGAATCAACTTTTTTGCGACACCCTGATTCCTATATTCTGGAGCCACATAGATCGTTGAAAAATAGCCATATGCATGACCCTCTGAATTTTCTTCTAGTCTTACGATAGCCTGACCTACAATTTCCTGCTGCTGCGTTTCTGCCAAAAGCACTTGGGCAACTCTTTCCGGAGCTAAATGCCAGTTGACCCGCTCTACAAGCCAATCCATTGAATACAGCGATTCACCTTTTGCTTTCCCAAGAACGTCTATAAGTGTTTTCTGCATTCTTGAGGCTACCAATGATATTTCTTTTGAGGATTTTGGATTGATCGTCCGAATTGTAAACAAAAAACCTCTCCCATTTGTATGAGGAGTCAAATCACTATCAAATCGATTTGATAGTGGTGGACCCCTAAATCCATTTGTATAGACCATGTTTCCGCCAGACCACTAACTCATTTTCTTCGCAAGATAAACAGTTCCTCGTGAGACTCCGCCGGTGATAGGGTTGTCAAATTCAATCAAGTGGCCTTCGGCATTAGAAAACACTTTACCCAAGCGATCGACAAACGATTGCTCTGGTGCGCCATCAGACCAGAGGCCAAATACACCTTCGGCGGCGAGGTGAGTGGCAAGCTCAGCTAATCCGGTCTCACTGTAAAACCGAGAGTTGGTCGGGTGCAAAATATGATTTGGGGTGTGATCTATATCTAATAAGATGGCATCGTATTTCTGGTTCGGCATACAGGGATCAAATCCGCGGGCAGTGTCGCGAGAGAACGCAAAAAAATCTCCATGAATGAACTGACAGCGTTTGTCTTCAGTCAAACCTTTTCCCAAGGGCACAAGGCCGGATTCATGCCAGCCGATGATCGCTTTGAGGAACTCAACCACTGTTACCGATTTCACTCGAGAATCCTCTAGTGCAGCAGCAGTTGTGTAGCCTAGTCCAAGCCCCCCAACAACAACATGGATGTTATCCTTATTCAGAGTGGCCAATGTCAGTTTTGCTAGTTGCTCCTCGGATTCATGAAAAAGACTGGTCATTAAAAACTCTTCACCCAGTTTAATTTCGTATATATCTAGGTCAGGAAACTGCGGCATTCGCCTGCGTCGCAATAGCAAATCTCCGATTGGTGTCGATTGAAAATCTAATTCTTTGAAATTTAAGCTCATTTTCGCTCCACTGTTTTACTCGGTTTTTCTAGCGCAAGCCATACAGACAGGCGACTCAGGTCTCGCTTTCAGGCGTTCAAACGGAATTGGTTCTTCGCAAATGGAGCAGATGCCAAAGTCACTGGAAGAAATTCGAGATTGTGCAGATTTTACTAAAGTGAGTCTTTGCTCAAGGCGTTTTAGTGCTGACAGATGCATTTGTTGTTGTTGAATCGCATCAATGCGCGAAACTCTTCCGACGGCCTGTTGGTCCAGCGTCACGGGTTTGCTATTAGATTTTGCATCAATGATTTCTTCAA
>CAZZCP010000054.1:0-11540 GCA_964653235.1 uncultured Pseudobdellovibrionaceae bacterium
ATTTTAAACAGTTTTAATCGTAACTTTCGGGCTAGAAATGATGGTAACCCTGAGACTTTAAGTTTTATCGGTAGCCCTGAAATAGTAATGGCCATGGGCCTTGCTGGGCGAATTGATTTTGACCCTAGAGCTGATGAAGTAGAAACTCCAGATGGGAAAAAATTTAAGTTTTCAGAGCCCCAAGCGCCAGAGTATCCAGAAAAAGGCTTTTTGGCTGATGAAGAGGGATATGTTGCCCCAGAAGGTAAAAGTGCTCAAGTTAAGGTAAATCCGAGTAGTGATAGATTGCAGCTACTCACTCCTTTTGAGCCATGGGATGGAGATGATTTTGACAAGCTCCCACTTTTGCTTAAAGCAAAAGGCAAGTGCACGACAGACCATATTAGTCCTGCTGGCCCTTGGTTAAAGTATCGCGGTCATCTAGATAATATTTCGAACAATATGTTTATTGGTGCCATCAATGCCTTTACTGATGAAACCGGTAAGGGAAAAAATCTCATTACCGGTGAAACTGGAGTAGAGTTTTCGCAAATTGCCAGAAAGTATAAGGCCGACAATATTAAGTGGATTGTTATTGGTGATGACAACTATGGTGAGGGGAGCTCTCGCGAGCATGCAGCTATGAGTCCTAGACATTTAAATGCTGCGTGTGTGGTGGTAAAGAGTTTTGCCAGAATTCATGAAACCAATTTGAAAAAACAAGGCGTCTTGGCACTGACCTTTGTGAATCTTTCAGACTATGACAAGGTTCAAGAAGAAGATCGAATCAGCATCAAAGAGGTCAAAAGCTTTGCCCCTGGCTCAAAGCTCAGTATGCATCTTCATCATGCAGACGGAAGTGTTGATGAGTGCGAGCTACAACACACTTACAACTCTGAGCAAGTAAAGTGGTTTCAGGCAGGAAGTGCCTTGAATTTGATTCGTAAGCAGTAGCATTGATTCCAATGAGGCATGCTCAAACATGCCTCAATACAAAAGTGCTGTTTTTGTGATTTTTAATGGGAACGTTTTTTTTTGCTTCTACTTAATTATAGAATAGCTCTATGAAATTGGTTTTTTTCATAATTTTTAGTTCTCATTTATTGGCTCACAGTAGCGAGAAAATTGTAGGTTTTAAAAGCTTTCAATCTGATTTCAGTAAAAAACTAAAAGCAAGTTTTTGCCAGAATAAGTCTAAATTTAGAATCTGTTACCCATTTGATGCGAAGAAGTGTGAAACAGAAGTTTTAAAAATACAGTCACAGTGCTGGAGAAAAATCGGCTATTCCCGAAAAAGCATTCAAGCGAGCAAGGCCATTGGATATGGCTTTCAAGTAGGTGCTTGTTTGGGCAAGAATTTTGCCAAGGAAATACAATCATCTTAAAAGTCAAAAAAAAGAGTATAGAAAATTATGAAGTTGTATCTCTTTTGCGTATTGATTTTTGTTTTGCCGATTTTTGCCAAAGAAGATCTTTCGAAATATTTAAGCAACAAACAGTGTTCTGATAACTGGCAAGAGACTTTAAAAAAATTTCGTTATTTACAAAATCTAAGAACCTGTCAGACCTCATCTTCTCAAGAGATCTGCAATGCAATTTCAGGTAATGGCGAATTTGCTTATGCTGCCCAGCTTGGTGGTAATTTAGGGGCAGGTTTGGCAGGGAGTGCAGTTTTTCGAACCGCTAGAGGCAGTACAAAATACGAGCTTCAAGGCAAAATTAGAGATATCAAAAGACAAGCTTCAAGGCAAAATTAGAGATATCAAAAGACAAGCACAAGCTTTTGAAACTGAAATAGATGACGAAGAGGCTCGTCTTGCTAGCCAAACCAAAGAGCTGAAACAAGACTATGAAAAAAAATTACAAGATAAGATCGAGTATGAAGAGAAATGGGATGATTTAACTCGAGAGCATGCAAGAGCTGTAAAACAGCAAACAGATAAATACCGAAGACTTGAAAGAATTCGGAAGCAAATGATTGAAGAGCGCAAAGATATTTCGAGCGTAGCGGCTGAAATGCGAGATTCCGAGAATAAGCTGCTCCCTTTTGTTTCACTTTTTTCCCAAACTTTAATCCTAATTTTGAAGGCCTATGAGCTTCGTCCGAGAATGCCTCGAATTTTAGCCCCTTTCGGACAAAATAACTAAATAATTTTATGCTTTTAGCTGTTTCGGACGGATGTCCGAAGTGAAATAAAAGGGAGCAGTTTATACCGAGAATATCTTAAATGACCTAGAAATTAGAAGACAAAAACAATTGGCAAGAAGACGAGATCTAGCGAGTGAGGTTCAAGAGGCTAGCTTAAAAAAACAGAAGTAGATGCTAAAAAAAGAAAGCTTACAGCTTTGAGAGGTGAGTTGTTGAAGTTGAGAAGGTATACAGGTCCTACTGGTGATGCCAGTCAACTATCTAGAAGACTTGCGCAAGCAGAAGCAAAGTTTGCAGAAATTGTTACTGAGGGCTGGGAGCTTCTCGATAATATGTCTGCTAGAACTGAAAGGGGCTTAAAAGATCTGGCAAGAAAAACAGAGAACACCTTGTTTAAAAAGCCTTCATCTAAAGCGGCTATAGGGGCAGCAAGAGCGGCTGCTTGGCGAGGCTTGACTGCGGCGGGTGTTGTATTAGGAGGCCCTTTAGTTGCTGGTGCGGCGCTGGCCTATGAAACAGTCGACAGCGCACTTATGATTAAGGATGGTGCTTTGTATGTTGCTGACCAGATTGATCGCGGTAGATCGAAACCCATCTGCGAGAGTGGATAATATAGCGGCAGATATGTGGTTTTAGATCAAGACTGCAAACCATTGGGTCTTTATGATGAGTTCTTCTTATTGAGTGATGAGGAGTTAAAATTAAAAATGGATGCGAATAGTGAGGTCTCCCTTTGTGCAGCATTGAATGATGCCTATGATGTCTATTCTCCTAAAAACTATGAAGCCAGTTGTGGCACTAACTCTTTTCGTCTAAAACCAAAAGCAAATTCAGATTTACCGCCGAATCTTGGCTACCTAAATGCAGAAGTTGAATTGGATCGAGATGGAAACTTTAAACAAATCATCTTTGATAAAAGTCCTGGTGATTCTAGAAAGAGAAAGATCGAGTTTGATAAAGATAAAATATCGTCAGTTCAAACGCAAAGAACGCCAAGTTCGGCATACCGCTCAGCTAGATCTTCTCAAGATGAGCAAGCCCGAGAAGAATACCAGTACATTTTGCCTTTTATTAGTCAGGTAGCGAGCATTTGTGCAAGTAGTGACAATGTAGATCGTGGCTCTTGTCAAGAGTGGAATCTTTGTAGTCGATCTAAAACCAATACCGGATCTTCTCGTGGTCGCCGCTAGATCTTACTAAAATTTCCGCTCATTAAGTTGGCAATGGGTCTTGTAAAGTGAAACTGCTCTAAAGTGATTTTTAAGATGGCGGCCATTGGTGCTGCTATGATGGCACCTGCGATTCCCCAAATAGCCCCCCAGAACATCAATGAAAGTAGAATGGTCACGGGGTGAACTTGCAGATTTTTACCCATTAGTTTGGGTTCTATCACATTGCCAATAATAATTTGGCAGGCGCCCGGAATAGACAGTCCAAGCCAAAACTGAATGCTAAAATCATATTGCAAAAACAAAACGGGTAGCGGAATCAGGGTTGCAGCAATACTACCTACATTCGGGATGAAATTGAGAAAAAATACGATCACAGCAAATAAAAATGCCAAGTCGGATTGGATCACCCAAAAAAAGACTCCCACTAAAATAGAAGTCATCAATGACATCAGAAACTTGATATTAATAAAAAGACTGACTTTATCGTGAATTTCTTCCCAGAGCTTGGGTTTATCAAGTCTTTTTGGACTGATAAAAAAGAATAGAAGAAACACAAAACAGAGAAAGCTTTGGCCAATAAAAGTAACAATATTGCTGGTGGCATTGCTGAGATAACCAATGTAAGGAATGCTTTTTAAGTTTTTTTGAAAGTTCAGATCAATATCATTGCTACTTAGAAACAAAGTAAATCGATCTATTGTATTAATAATTCGATCTTGATAAATGCTTGCTCCGCGTACAAAGTTTTGTATTGAAAAACTAAAAAAGTAGCCAACCAATGAGATAAGACTCAGTGAGACTAAGACCACTATGAGAAAAGCCAAAACGCGGTGAATTTTAAGTCTTTTTTCTATTCCATAAACTATGGGTGATATTGCAAAGTAAAAAAAGATTGCAATTACAAAGGGAAGAAGAAGATTTTTGAGATAGATCAGAGAGGCCGTTAGTGCATAACTTGCAATAATAAAAAGAGCGGCGGTTTGAACGAGACCATATTCAGTTTTGTTATCACTCATAGCACATGTTCACTTTCTAGGCTAAGTTTGTCAATTCTTGCGCAATGGAAAGTAGTATGTGGTTTGGTATTTTCCTTTAGAAACTTCTTCATAGATTTCAATGCTTTCTTTCATAAGAAAGCCAGATTCGATCAAACTTTCTTTTGCCTTAGGGTACACTTTCATCGGCCCCAGTGCCGGCGAGCCAAAGAAGCTGGCTTTAAGGGCTTTTTGTGCAGCTATTTCTTCATAAAAGAAGCCTTTGGGGAGTTGAACAAATGGTTTTTGTACAATACAGCCGCCGTAACTTCTTAAATCGGATTCTTGAATCTCTTCAGGATTGTCCCAAAATAGGCCAAAAGCTTTTTTGCAATTGAGATTTTGCTCTAACAAATAGGTTTCAACCCTTTCGATGCTTTCGTTGATTTTATTGTAAGCCCCTTGATGCTTTTGATACAAGATCATGAGTTTTGGTTGTAGGGCAGTTTCAAATTTAGCAGTGTAATAGCCGCCAAGATAAAAATATGTTCCTAAGCCAATAGTGAGAAAGGCCAACAAGCTAGCAAGGGCAAATTTTTTTAACATGTGTCGAACATAATATTGCTTTTCTTTTTTGTCTAGTTTGCCAATGAAAAGCTTGTCAAAAAAAAGAAATTTTCTAAAGATAAAGTTATGAAAGAATTATTGGTTTTTGTACTCGTTCTCACAAGCTTTATAGCCTATCAAATGTTTCTTTATTCATAAGTCTGACCAATTGATATAGCTTCCATCGGTAAAATGAATGCTAGAGTCAGAGCTGATCTTTTCAATCTTTTTCTCATAAACAGGATTTTTTTGAAGGGCACTTAACAAGGCTTGACAGGTATCTGAATTGAGTTCTTTTTCTTTGCTTTTTTCAGCAGCGAGGCCGGCATTTTGCCAGATTTCATTGAGCAATTCATTGATTGTTGAGGAATCAATCTTTTGCGGGTGAAAGTTTTGCAGAGCTTCTGAATTTTCAATAGAGGGGTGAGAGAAAATATTCACTCCCAAGCCAAAGACCAATTGGTTGTTATTGCCTTCGGCTATGTTCTGCAGCAATATTCCGCCGATTTTTTTATCTTTACAGTAAAGATCATTCGGGGCTTTGATAGAAAGCTCTGCCTCAGGAAAAAGTTTTAAAAATGCTTGATAGCACGCAAGGCCAAACAAAGGTGAAGCAATGGGTTGAGGCAGAAAATCAGTTTCAAACAAAATACTCATTAAAATGGCATCACCCGATTGTGGTGATACCCAAGTGTTTTTACCTCTTCCAAGTCCTCGGCTTTGATAGTCTGTCACGCAAATTTTTGTGTTCTCTTTTAAGATTTGTAGGTTTGTACTCTCGACTTCTTCAAAATAGCTAAAGGATATATCATTTGCTTTTGCCCACTCGGCAATTTGTTTACCAATTTTCACTGAATCTCCCATTGAAACAAAAGGCTCATATCGGCATTGGGTGCTGAGTGAGTCAAAGCACCAACACTAATAAAGTGCAGTCCCAATTCGGCAACACTTTGAACGCGGTCTAATTTCATGTTTCCACTGGCCTCGGTAATGATTGAGGCTGGTATTTGTTTTAAAGCTTCAGCAAGCTGTTCATTGTCCATATTGTCGAGCATAATTCTTTGCACTTTTTCTTCAACTGCAATTTTGATCTCTTCAAGACTACTACACTCAACTTCAATTTGGTTGCCAGAAACTTTTTTGATTTGTTGTATACACTCACGAAACCCACCAAAAGCGCGAATGTGGTTTTCTTTGACTAAAACCATATCACTCAATGTGAATCTGTGGTTCATTCCGCCCCCATCGTAAACTGCTTTTTTAACCCACTTTCGGTAAAGTGGCAGGGTTTTTCGAGTATCTAGTATTTTACATTGAGTATGTTTGACTCTTTCAACAAAGCAATGGGTGTAGGATGCAATACCTGAAAAGTAGCCAATAAAATTCAGAGCAACCCTCTCTGCGGCTAGAATCTTTAGTAGATTACCCTCAATTTCGCAGATGCACTGAGACTCATAGACTTTATCGCCATCGATAAAGTGCCAGCGAATCTTGGCTTCAGGCTCAATATATAGAATGCATTTTTCGAAAACTTCTGAAGCAGAGAGTATCAAATCTTCTTTTGCCATAAGCTTGGCATAGCCTTGTTTTGAAGCGAGTTCTAAAGATTGAGTGGTGATATCTCCTTTAGGAATATCTTCCTCATAGGCTTTGGCAATCATTTCTTGAATAGGAATCATAGTTCAGACTCTTGAGTTAATCTCTGAATTTCTTTTTGAATGATTTCTTCAGCAATATTGGGAACCATTTTTAGTGCCATCTCGTGGATGATTTTAACTGCTTCCTTGCGAATCAATTCTTGTACCTCTTGATCATTGATCTGAGGTTTTTCAGGAACATTTTCAATAGTCTGTTTCACAAAAGCTTCTGCTGGTTCTGTCTCTAGAGTAGGAATGGATTGAGCTTCGACTGCAGTGGCTTCGGGGCTTGGTGGCTGTACATGGGCTGAACTTTCTTCAGTAGATTCTTTGGGCTTTGAATCTTCAGGCGACCATAAGAAATCAGAGGCATCAAAGTTTTCTTCTTCATGAGTTTCAGACTGAAAATCACCAAAGCCGAGGTCTTCGAGTTCTTCCTCTGGTATATCAACTTGAAAATGAGTGATAAGCGTATCAGAAACAGGTTCTGGTGCAGACTCTTGGACTTGTTCTTGGAATTTTTCTTTTGGTACAATTTCAGAAATATCACCTATGGGCATCTGAGAGAAAGCCTCTTCTTCTTCGGCTTCAGGAATATCAGGAATACCGAGGCTTTCAATCTTGTCAAAGCTGTCCATATTCCAATTTTCTGTCACTGCCTGTGAAGGTGGCTCTGGGCTTTTCACTTCAACAGCAGGAGTATCAGGTAATTCAATATTGTCGCCAAACAAAGGTTCTTGCGTTTTGCCAACCAGTTTTTGAACAGTGTCTCTCAGAGTTTCAGAATCAAAAGGCTTCTCTAACTTAGCATCTGCTTTGACCTGATTCATTTTTTCTGGATCGACATCCATAAATCCACTCCAGAGCAATACCACTGGAATATTTAGAGTCTCTGGATGTGATTTGATTTCATTACAAACTTCATAACCGTTTTTCTTTTGCAACAAAACATCTAAAAACAAGATGTCGGGTTGAAAGCTTTGAGCTACTTTCATAACATCAGAGCCAATATTAACGGTCTTCAGTTCTACAGCAAAATCTTGTAGACTGAGTTCGATTACTTTTTTGATAGTTGCACTTTCATCAGCAAGTAAGACGCGCAATGCCATGATCACAGTAAAGTATCTTTGAGTAAATCAGTCAATACCTCAAATGCAAGGTCTTGCATTTTACAAGGCAGAGCTCTAATATTTTGAAGTGTTTACGATAAGCGATCGCTATACCGCAAAGCTCTTTTTGGGTTTTTTTCTCGGTGCTCTACTGGTTTTTGTCAGCCTTTTCATTGCTGTAGATTTTTTGTCTAAAGGTATCAAGTTTGAAGCCTCGGGAGAGATTCTTTTTCAATACTATAAGTATTCGATTCCAGCTGTGGTCTATCAAATGATACCAATTTCTTGCATTGTGGCCACGATTTTTACCTTGAGCAATATGAACCGCAACAATGAGCTTGTGGCGCTGTTTAGCTTTGGAATGAGTTTGGCTAGAATCAGTGCCCCTATTTTGGTGATCGTAAGTTTTATCTCTATTTTTAGTTTCGTATTGAGTGATAAAATCATTCCTTCATTTACCAAGAAAAAGAACTACGTTTACTACAAAGAGATACGCAAAAAACCAGGTTTGTACTCTATGTTAAAAAACAACCGGATTTGGTATCGAAGCGGAAATATACTCTTTAATCTAAAAACTCTTAATCCTGAGGCCAGAAAGGCTCAAGGTGTCAGTTTTTATTACTTTGATGAAATGTGGAATCTATTACAGGTCATTAGTGCTAAAAATTTGTTTCTTGGAGATGATTCATGGCGCTTACAAGAAGGAAAACTGACCGTTTTTTTAAGCCAAGATGAATTCCCCTTGATCAAAGAATTTGCTGAAAAAGAGATTCATATTAATGAAGAAATGAAAGATTTGCAGAGCAGTTCAGATACAGTAGATATGATGAATGTCTCTGAACTAAGACGTTTTTTAAAGAAAAATCAGGATGCTGGTCTAGATACAATTCGCTATGAAGTCGCATTCAATTCAAAATTCGCTTACGCCTTTTCTGCATTTGTTTTAGCTCTATTAGGCATTCCATTTAGTGTAAGGCACCAGAGATCGGGAGGGATAGCTCTACAAATTGCAACTTGTCTGGGTTTGGTCTTTTTATTTTGGATTGCCAATAGCTCATTTCAAAATATGGGCAAATATGGTTATGTGAACCCTATCATTGGAGCTTGGGCAGCGAATGTTCTTTTGTTGGCATTCACCATGTTCATGCTATTGCGTTTGAGAAAATAATTGCCGTAATTATGAATATTTGGCATATTTCGCTCTATGTCAGTATTAGAAGTTTTTACCTATCCACATCCAGTTTTAAAGAAGATTGCTGAGCCGATTCAAGAGGTCGACGACGAGATACGTAAGTTGGCTCAAGATATGCTTGATACCATGTACAATGCACCTGGTGTTGGATTGGCTGCCCCTCAAGTGGGCAAAAGTATTCGTTTGATTGTTATTGATACTCGGTCTCGCGACGAAAATGGCGAGCCAACAACAGAAGATATGACCGAGCTGGAACAGGCGGTGCAATATCCTTTGATTTTGATCAATCCTGAAATTGTAAAGAAAGAGGGAGATATCAAATGGGAAGAGGGCTGTTTGAGTGTTCCTGGATATACCGAAGAAGTAGAGCGGGCTCGATATATTGAATGCAAGGCTTTAAATGAAAAAGGTGAAGAGGTTCTGATTCAAAGTGACGGCTTACTTGCCGTTTGCATTCAACATGAATTGGATCACCTAGAGGGGAAAGTCTTTATCGAAAGATTGAGTACTTTAAAGAGAAACCGACTTAAAACAAAGATAAAGAAATTTGGCTATCCAACCACCTACAACCAAGACTCTGAGGCTTCCCAAGAATGAGTCGTATTCGAATCTTATTTATGGGAACAGCTGACTTTGCTGTGCCCAGTTTGCAGCAATGCTTTGATGATGAACATTATGAAGTGGTTTCTGTCATTACTCAGCCCGATCGGCCTGCTGGTCGAAAGATGCAATTGCAAGCGAGTCCTGTAAAACAAAAAGCCCTTGAGCGTGGTCTTAAGGTCTTAACTCCTGAAAGAGTCAATGAGCAATTGGAAGAGATAAAAACACTGCGTGCTGAGATCGCAGTTGTGATTGCCTTTGGTCAAATCCTTTCTCAGGAATTTCTCGATTTATTTCCTTACGGAGCGGTGAACTTACATGCTAGTTTGCTTCCTCGCTGGCGCGGAGCAGCTCCTATTCAAAGAGCAATTATGGCTGGCGACGCTGAAACAGGGGTAGCTTTGCAAAAGATCGTCTATGAATTGGATGCGGGAGATGTTTTAGGTGTACGCAAAGTGGATTTGCATCCCGATGAAAAAGCAGATCAACTCTATGAGAGGCTCAAAGCCTTAGGGCCTAATCTGATTCACATTGAGCTAATGGATTATATTCGCGGCAATCTCTCTGGCAAGAAGCAAGATGAGTCGCAAGTTACGATAGCTAAAAAAATCAAGAAAGCAGAAGGTGAGATTCAATGGGGCAAACCAGCTATTGAGATCTACAATTCTTTTCGTGGTCTTTATATTTGGCCTGGAACCTGGACGCAATGGGATGGTAAAAAATTAAAGATTCTAGAAATGCAAATCTGTAACATGAATGGCAAAGCTGGTGAGGTTCTTGAGATAGAAAGAGAGAGTTTTGTGGTCGGCTGCGGTGAGCAAAGTCTAAAAATCAGTCGTGTTCAAATTGAATCACGCGCTAAGCAAAGCGTTCGGGACTTTTTAAATTCGCAGAAGCTTCAATTGGGCTTTCGTTTTTCTTAATTTCTTGCTAATTCATTGTTATGAAAAAATATATTGCTCCAAGTATTTTATCTGCCGATTTTGCCTATTTAGATCGAGATATTCAAAGTGTTCTACAGGCTGGCGCAGATTGGATTCACATTGATGTTATGGATGGGCATTTTGTACCAAATCTAACGATAGGTGCTCCTGTTGTTAAAAGTATTCGCAAACACACCAATGCTTTTTTAGATTCACACTTAATGATTTCAGAGCCTGAAAAATATATCGAAGACTTTGCCAAAGCAGGATCGGATGCGATTACTTTTCATGTAGAGGCAGCAAAAAATGCTTTCGAGTTAATTGCTCGAATTCACGATTTAGGCTGTAAGGCAGGAATCAGCTTGCGCCCAAAAACTCCAGTGGATGAGATTGCTCCTTTTTTGTCTAAGCTAGACTTGGTATTGGTGATGACGGTAGAGCCCGGTTTTGGAGGGCAGAGTTTTATGCAAGATCAAGTCGATAAAATCTCTTATGTTCGTGAACATGCTCCTGAGATCAATATTTCTGTCGACGGAGGAATCAAAGCCGATACGGCCAAGATCTGTAGTGATGCTGGTGCAAATGTTTTTGTAGCCGGCAGTTTTATTTTTAAAGGGAATCACCAAGAGAGAATTCAGCAACTTCGAGAGAATATATGATTCAAATTTCCGGAAGCGATCTTGATCTAAAAAAAGTCTGGGCTGTTGCTTATCAGAATGAAAAAGTAGCACTGAGTAATGAAGCAAAAGAAAAAGTTCAACTAAGCCGCGACTACATTCTCAAAAAGATGAAAGAACCAGAACCTATTTATGGCGTAAATACAGGCTTTGGTGCTTTTTCTTCGGTACGCATCTCGAATGAAAAAATTGAGCAACTTCAACTAAACATTATTCGATCGCACTCATGCGGTGTAGGCGAGCCTTTTACCAAAGAAGAAACTAGAGCCATTATGCTACTTCGGGCCAACGCTCTTGCTACGGGGCATTCAGGCATTCGGGTTGAGGTGATTGAAAAAATCATTGAATGTTTAAATCTAGATGTGATTCCTGTCATTCCAAGTCAGGGCAGCGTTGGGGCTAGTGGTGATCTTGCGCCTCTTTCTCACTTGGCATTGGCCCTTATTGGTGAGGGCGAGGTTTGGCACAATGGCAGCCTAAGTGCTGCAGATAAAGTTTTTGCAGAGTTTAAGATCTCTCCGT
>CAZZCP010000054.1:11550-18830 GCA_964653235.1 uncultured Pseudobdellovibrionaceae bacterium
GCCAAGTGATGACCGCCGTGGGGATGCTCTATGCGGCTGAAGCCATTCGCTTGAGCTGGGTCTGTGATATTGCCGGTGCCATGAGTTTAGAAGCTCTTTTTGGTAGCCGTAAAGCCTTTGATCCATTGATTCCACAAACCAGAAGACATCCAGGTGAAGCAAAGACAGCGCGAAATCTTTTAAAAATTTTAGGGCAAAACTCAAGCATTTCGGCCTCTCATGAAACTTGTGGGCGTGTTCAAGATGCCTATTCTCTTCGCTGTATGCCGGCTGTTCATGGTGCTGCCAAAGATGCTCTTCGCCGTACGATTCAAACACTTGAGATAGAAGCCAATTCATCAACCGACAATCCTTTGGTCTTTCCTGCTGAGGATAAAATTTTATCTTGTGGCAACTTTCATGGTGAACCGGTTGCTTTTGTTCTCGATTATTTGTGTATTGCTATGGCTGCAACAACTTCAATTTCTGAGTGTCGAATTGAAAAACTCATCAATCCAGCCATGAGTGGGCTTCCTGCTTTTTTGGCTGAAGATGGAGGCTTGCATAGTGGTTTAATGATTGTTCAAGTTGCAGCAGCTTCATTGGTGAGTGAGAACAAAATTTTATCCCATCCAGCTTCTGTCGATAGTATTCCAACATCTGCCGACAAAGAAGACCATGTGAGTATGGGTACAATTGCAGCAAGAAAACTTGGTAAGATTATAAAAAACTCTGAAAGTGTAGTGGCCATGGAGCTTTTGAGTGCGTGCCAAGCTTTAGACTTTCGCAGGCCATTAGAGCCGGCAGCGGGCGTGAAAGTAGCTTATGACTTGATTCGTGAACAGGTAAGCTATGCCAAAGAAGATCGAGTTTTTGCCAGAGACATTGAAAAGATTAGAACTTTAATTCGAAGCAATAGCATTACCAATGCGGTAATGGAAAAAGTAGGAGTACTTGAATGTTAAAATCACCAAGAGGAATTGAATTGCATTGCAAAGGCTGGCTGCAAGAAGCCGCCTACCGAATGATTCAGAATAATCTCGACCCAGAGGTTGCTGAGAAACCCGAAGAACTGATTGTTTATGGCGGAATAGGTAAGGCAGCTCGCGATCAAGAGTGTCTACAAAAAATTCTAGAGAGTTTGCGCAGTCTTGAAAATGATGAGACTCTTTTGGTGCAGTCTGGAAAACCAATCGGTGTGATTCAAACCCATGAGGATGCACCTAGGGTCTTGATTGCCAACTCAAACTTGGTTCCCAATTGGGCGAATTGGGATCATTTTCATGAGCTCGATCAAAAAGGCCTAATGATGTATGGTCAAATGACTGCTGGCTCCTGGATCTACATTGGCACTCAGGGAATAGTACAAGGCACTTACGAAACCTTTGTCGAAGCGGGAAGACAACATTTTAATGGCGACCTTAGTGGTAGAGTTATTTTAACTGCCGGTCTTGGTGGAATGGGTGGAGCCCAACCGCTGGCAGGTGTTTTTGCCGGTGCTTGCGTTCTGGCAGTTGAAGTTGATCCTGAGAGAATACAAAAGCGACTGCAAACCAAATATGTGGATGAGCTTGCTGATAATTTAGAAGATGCGCTGCAAAGAATTGAGAACTACAAACAAAAATCGGAAGCAAAATCTGTAGCTCTTTGCGGAAATATGGCCACCATAATTCACCAAATGCTAGAGAAAAATTTTACTCCAGACATTTTGACCGATCAAACTTCAGCTCATGATCCTTTGAATGGCTATATTCCAGAAGCTTATACATTAGAAGAGGCGGCAAAACTGCGCAGTTCAGATCGAAAAACCTATGAAGAAAAATCGATTCAAAGTATGCGAAAGCATGTTGAAGGCATGCTTGAAATGCAAAAGCGAGGCAGTATCACCTTTGATTATGGCAATAATATTCGTGCTCAAGCCGAAAGAGCTGGCTGCAAAGATGCCTTTAATTTTCCAGGTTTTGTTCCAGCTTATATACGTCCTCTTTTTTGTAAAGGCTCTGGCCCCTTTCGCTGGGTTGCTCTCTCGGGAGATGAGAATGATATTCAAGTTACCGATGATGCTTTAAGAGAATTGTTTCCCCATAAAAAGCATTTGTTGCGTTGGTTGGATATGGCTGAAGAGAGGATTGCTTTTCAAGGTTTGCCGGCAAGAATTTGTTGGCTAGAGTATGGAGAGCGAGCTCAAGCAGGTTTAAAATTCAATGAACTGGTTCGCGATGGAAAAGTGAAAGCCCCAATCGTAATAGGACGCGATCATCTCGACTGCGGCTCGGTGGCTTCGCCCAACCGAGAAACCGAAGCCATGCTCGATGGTAGTGATGCAGTTTCTGATTGGCCGATACTCAATGCGTTTAGCAATGTGGCTTGCGGCGCAACTTGGGTGAGTTTTCACCATGGTGGTGGTGTGGGTATGGGCTACAGTCAACACTCTGGCCAAGTCATTCTTGCTGATGGTACAGATGCAGCGGCAAAAAGACTAAAACGAGTTTTGACTGCCGATCCTGCCATGGGCGTGTTTCGACACTTAGATGCAGGTTATGATTTGGCCAAGCAAACCGCTCGTGAAAGAGGAGTCAAATCTCCTTGGCTATAAAAATCTTTACTAACATTGCAAAGCTCTATGACTTTGCCAAGGTCGCCAATAAAGATGGAAGACGGATTCGCTCAGAAGACATCGATGCAGTTAAGAATGCGAGTTTGGTCACTGAAAAAGGTCGAATTTTGTGGTTGGGGCCAGCTAAAAAATGTCCTTTCAAATCTAAGTCAGTTGTCGATTGCAAAGGCTTGATTGCAATGCCGGCATTTACAGAGTGTCACACGCACTCTATTTTTGCTGGCAATCGCTCGAGTGAATTTGAGCTTCGCAACCAAGGTGTGAGTTATCAAGAGATCGCAGCGCAAGGGGGAGGAATAGCCAGCACTGTAAAAGCGACTCGAAAAGCCAGTGAAGAAGAACTCTTAGTTTTAGCTCAAAAGAGAGTGAAAAGATTTGTAGAGCAAGGGGTAAGTACTCTTGAGGTGAAAAGTGGTTACGCACTCACTCCAGTAGGTGAGCAGAAAATGCTTCGTGTTGCCAGTAATTTAAAAGGCCCTCGAATCATTAAGACCTATTTAGGTCCCCATTCTAAAGCCGATGATAGGTATTTTGAAAGAGTCCTTCAGCAGATACCCAAAATTAAAAAACTCGCCGATCGAGTCGATATTTTTATTGAAAAAAACTATTTTAGTTTGCAAGAGGGCAAAGAATATATTGAATTGGCCAAAGCCCATGAACTTGCTTTTACCATTCATGCAGATCAAATGTCCCATACCGGAGCCTCGCGACTGGGGGCACAAATGGGGGCTCAATCGGTCGATCATGTGGTCGAGGTGAGTTCCGAAGACATTGATGTTCTAGCTCGTAGTCAGACAACAGCTGTGCTCTTGCCAGGAGCTGATCGCTACACACATATGCCTTATCCTCCGGCAAGAAAACTCATTGATTCTGGTGTTAGACTTGCTCTTGCCACTGATTTTAATCCTGGAACCTGCCCTTCTCAAGATTTGGCCTTTATTGGTTTTTTAGCGAGAATTGAGATGAAAATGTCTCTTGCAGAAATTCTATCTGCCTATACCTACGGGGCGGCTTCAGCTCTTGGCTTGCAAAATGAGCTTGGCAGCTTAGAGGTGGGTAAGCAAGCTGACTTTATTTTGCTCGATGGAGTGCTTGAAGATTTGTTTTACTCTGTCGGACAAACACCAGTTCGTTCAACCTATAAAAGTGCTCGAAAAATTTTTTGATTGTTTTAGGCTATCGATTGGCTTTGTCTTCATCTTATTTCATGCTAGCCTATATTCATGTTTCTAAAAAAATGGAGCATCGAAATACTGATTTTTTGCATTGGATTGGTCTATTTCTTTTCTGGTGCAACAACAGTCACAGGTGAAGACTCAGGCAGCTTTCACCAAGCTCTTCTTTTTTTTGGTGTCAATCACCCTCCGGGATATCCGCTTTATACACTCCTTGGTGGTATTTTTGTTCATCTATTGGGTTTATTTAAAATCACTACTTTGCCCCATCTGGTGAATCTCTTTAGCGCACTATGGGCGCTTGTGAGTTTGTATATTCTGAATCGAGTACTGATTCAGTTAAAGTTTTCATTGATTTCAAGAGCTTTTGCCTTATTGATAGCTGCATTTTCTTTGGGTTTTTGGTCTCAAGCCAATGTTGCCGAAGTTTATACCATGAATGTGGGGCTTAGCCTTTTCGCCATTTATCTGTGGTTAAGATATGAAGAAAATTCCGATCAAAATCTTTATCTTTTTTCTTTTGTAGCAGGCCTTGCTCTTTCTCATCATTATCCTCTGTTTATTTTAAGTGTTTTTCCTTTTGTGGTTTTGAGATTGTATAAACAACCTAAGCTCCTCAATATTCGCTCGCTCGCTAAAAACTTGGGCTTTTTATTTTTAGGGCTTACCCCCTATTTATTTCTTTTTTACCGTACTTATATTGATTCAGGAACTTACATATTCGGCAACCTTTACGATCTTGCTGACATTTTTTCTCATATATCAAGAAAGCAGTACTCGGTTGTTGATGACCAAGGTGCGAGCTTTAAAGACAAACTACAATACTTAAAATTTTTAGGTGAATTGTTTTTTGACAATTTTTTACTATTTATCGCTTTGATTCCGATGGGCATATTATCCTTTTATAAAAACAGAAAAACTCTTTTTTGGCCTTTTTTACTCGCCGTTTTAGGTCCCAGTCTGATTTTGATTTTTCTGTTAAACTTTCAAGCTAATGAACTCTTCTTTGCCGTCTACCGAGTGTATCCGATTCCAGCATTTGTGTTGTTGAGTGTGTTTTTCGCTGCTGCAATTGACTCTTATAAAAAAATTCCGATGATCATCATCAGTAGTATTGGTGTACTCTGCTTAATTTATTTTAACTATCCAAAAGCATCTCGATACAATGATGAATCAATAGAGGTCACAGCCAGTTCTTATTTAGAGTCTCTGCCGCAAAACTCTCGTCTTATTTTATGTGGAGATGAAGGAATATCGATCTATTTTGCGCAAAAAATTTTAAATGTAAGGCCCGATATTGATTTGATCTCAGATCAAAATTCATATACGCAGACTAAGATTTTAAGTCGTGACGAATACAAAGCCTCATTAGATAGCATGGGTAAGGCGGTTCGCTATAGAAATTCGAGAATCAATGAATGGGCAAGAGAAGATCGGTTTTTGTTTTCTATGTGCCCGAATGTTTTTCCTCCGCAAAAAAGTAGCCCGCGGCTTTTTGGCTGGCAAGCGATACAAGATCATTTGAATTATCAAAGGCCTTCAAATTTTGATGCAAAATACACTACGGTCGAATTTTTATCTCGCGCAGTTCCCTCTTTTCCTAAAGACGATCATTGGCTTTATAGCAATGTTTTAAACTATCTACCCAGCTACTTTGCTTTGGCCGCAAAACTGGGTAAAAGCCCTCTAGATCTTTACATTCAATTTATTCAGTCTCCGAGAGGTAAAGAGAGAAAGAAGATTCTGAGTGAGACTCCTTTTCAGTTGCCAAGAAAAATTGCGATTAAACTGATGGAGTTGGGGCATAAAAACGAAAGCTTAGATTTTTATCGATATATGCTCTTGAATGAGTGGCACAAAGACTGGTCTAAAAGTGAAGGCATTGCTTTTTGTCGGCTGGTTATAAATCAGATGGCATCTGCAAATGAGATGCAATACTGCGAGAAACTTTCAAGACAACTTTAGTTTCTTTAGCCTTATTCGGCTAGAATTTCTTGAATCATTTTTAAAATCCTCTCACTTTTCCAGTCCATCAAACCATTGCTGGCAAAAACCTCTCGGCCTTTTCGATCGAGAACAAAGTTGGCCGGAATGCCCTCTAAATCTAAACTTCTTGCAGAAGCTTGTGTTTGATTAAAGTAGGGACGAAAACTCAAAGCTTTGGGCTTCCAAAATGAATCAATAAAATCCTCAGCCTCAGATTTTTGTTCGTCCAGACTGATGGCTAAGATTTCAAAGTCAGGATGATTGATTTTCTGCTTTAAACTTTCAAAATCGGGAAGCTCGACTTTACAAGGAGCACACCAAGATGCCCAAAAAGACAAAAGCACGACTTTTCCTCGAAAATCTTTGAGTTCAAAAGCCTTTTGGTCTTGGCTTTTAAACTCAATATTGGGCACTTGCGGGCGAATGACCTGACCTTCTGCCAGTGGGGACTCGTCATTTTTAGAAGATTGAAGCAAACTATAAGTAAGCGCAGAGGCCAAAACAGCAAATAAAGCACTAAAGAGAATACGACGTGAAAGAACACTCATGCAAAGAGAATAGATTACCTAGCCAAACTGGTCAAATTGCGGTTGAGTACATTTTACTTTTAAGTATTGCAGTGGTTTTAGCCACAGTGATCACTTCTTTGATGGTTTCAAGAGAGACGGGATCTGAAGGCTTTGTTGTTGATGTTTGGCGACGTATTCTCGATACAATGGGCTCAGATGTGATTGACTAAAATGACTTGTTTTATGCTTCTTTATCTGCTGAGGTTCGTCTTTGAGTGCAGCCTCTTGTTCTTTTGCGTATTTCTTCCAAGCAGCTTTAAATTCGAATTGGGATTCATCTCTAGACCTCGGTCTTTACACTGACCTTGAGTAAAAAGTCCTTTATTAGATCTGTAGTTTGACAGAGGCTTTACAAATTAATTGGATATTTTGGACCAGTTTAACAACTTTCGAACCATGTCGGCTGCTACAGCCTGGCTGCAAGAAGTATTTGGATTGAAAAAAGCTGCAACTTCTTCAACAGGTATTGAAACACCTTTATCAATATAACTTTGAAAACGCTTTTGAAACCGGGGCCAGTCTTTTTGTCCACCTTTTTTGGGGAAGCTCATTCTAAGTGCTTTAGCGATGGCTCCTCTTACATTAGGATCTCCATCCCCCATCAAATCAGGAACTTTAGCCCAAAACTCTGGGGGCCAGTTTTTTTGGCCTTGAAGTGCATAAGTGATGTATTCTCTTACATTAGGATCTCCATCCCCCATCAAATCAGGAACTTTAGCCCAAACCTCTAGGGGCCAGTTTTTTTGGTTTTGAAGTGCATAAGTGATGTATTCTCTTACATTAGGATCTCCATCCCCCATCAAATCAGGAACTTTAGCCCAAAACTTTGGGGGCCAGTTTTTTTGGTTTTGAAGTGCATCAGCGATGTATCTTTTTACAAATTTTTCTTTATCCTCCATCATCAAATCAGGAACTTTAGCCCAAACCTCTTGGGGCCAGTCTTCTTGGTTTTCA
>CAZZCP010000055.1:0-8883 GCA_964653235.1 uncultured Pseudobdellovibrionaceae bacterium
ATCGAAAGTGCGGTTCAAATACGAAAAAAAAGTGAAATAAAAGGGAGCAGCTATTAAAGATTAGATCTCGCTTCGGAGTTTCGATATTCTCGTATCAATTTTTTGGCATCCTCTAGGCTGATTCTCTTCACTCGCGCCACTAAAGTTTGCAGCTCTTTCTTCACCCATTCAAACTCGGCCTCAGGTTGAGCGCCAGCAGCAAGAGCAAGGTTTGCTGCATGAAGTTTCATATGCCCTTCCACAATTCCAACACTACTTAGAGCGCGAAGAGCACCTAGGTTTTGCACCAATCCTACACTAGCGATGATTCCCGACAAATCCTTGGCTGAGGGATAGCCAAGCATACTCATGCAAATCTGAGCTGTAGGATGAAGAGAGGTGACGCCGCCCACTGTACCCACAACGATCGGAGCAACCAGGCTGCCTGTGAGTTTTCCGTTTTCGTACTGCCAGTCGGTGATGGAACGGTATTGACCATCTCTTGCCGCATAGGCATGAACACCGGCTTCGACCGCTCGCCAGTCATTGCCTGTGGCAATCAAAACCGGATCGATACCATTTAATACGCCTTTGTTATTGGTGGCGGCACGGTAGGGGTCGAGCTTAGCAAAGAGACTTGCTTCGGCAATGCCAAGACCGACTTCTTCTTCAACATCAAAAATTTCAACTTTCGATTCTGTGAGTCTTGTGTCGACCAAGTTAGAGAGAATGCACATGGTGACTTCTTCACCTGTAACTGATTCGATATGTGGCTTTAATGCCTCGCAAGCTTGATTGATCATATTTGCGCCCATAGCTTCACAAGGATCACACATAATATGGATAACGATCATTTTGTCGCCATCTTCGCGATCGATGATGCGAGTGGTGAGTTCAAACACGCCACCACCTCGGGCAACCAATCGACTCAGGTTTTGGTTTGCGAGATCAATAAAATGAAAACGATTTTTTTCAATCAGTTCAATAGAAGCTTGAGGGTTTTTAGCTTTGGCGATTTGTATTTGGCCGATGATATAATTGCCAATCGATCTTGTACTGATTCGTCCATTTTTACGAATCCATTTTGCCTGCTTGCTCGCTGCTGCAATGATGGAGGTCTCTTCTACCGCGAGTGGAATTACATAATCTTTTCCGTTGATTTTAAAGTTGGTGGCAACGCCCAAAGGGAGCTGGAAGTAGCCAATCACGTTTTCGATAAAGTTTTCGGCCAGATCTAGACTCTGGATCGCCCCAGATCGTAGAAATTGGGCCTCTTGTTTGCTTAAAACACCCAATTCTTGTAGCTTCTTGTAGCGACTCTCACGATCGATTTTCGAGAAGCCTTGAAGCAATTTTCCAAAAACATCATCTTTATATGTGGCCATAGTAGCTCCAGTAACTATTCTACATGATTAAGTAAAGAATAGAAAATGTACCTTGTAAAGAAATTAGACCCGATCGGTTCTTTGCCACATATAGTGGTCTGCCAAAACGAGATAGCACATACTTTGCACGACTTGTACTGCTCGGGACAATATACAGGGATCATGCCTTCCGGATTTGGCGACATGCAATACAGTGGCAGTAGGCTTCATTGCTAGTCTCAGACTGATTCTTTCTCCGGTGGAGATGCCTCCGCGAATGCCGCCATAGTCGCCTTGTTGAGAATTTGGATCGTGAAATTCACTGCCTTCTGAAATCGATGAAGAAAATCCACTGCCCAATTCAAGCCCTATAGTTGCACCAATACTGAATAAGGCAGATCCAAGTTCTGCCTTCAATTTATGAAAGACCGGCTGCCCAAGGTTTTTGGGTGTATTGAGAATCTCAATAGCCATGACGCCACCATAGCTTTTGCCCTCTAACTTGGCTTGCTCCAGAAGTTTGGCAAGGTCTTTTGACTTTTCTTGATGAGGAAAGCGCGAGGCAAAAGAGTCAATATAGGCATTGATCTGTTCTTGGCTCTTGGCCTCTAGATACTCTCGAAGACTTTGCTTTTCATCTTTGTTTATCTGAAAGTGGGCGATTTGTTCCGGGTAGACCAAAACTTTAATGTCTTCGCCAGCCGAGCGCAAGAGCATCTCGGCAAAACTTCCAGCTATGACTCGAGTTAAAGTTTCTCGGCCCGAAGATCTGCCGCCGCCTCGGTGATCACGGTGGCCAAACTTAGACTGCCATATGTCATCGGCATGACCGGGGCGAGGATTATTTTTTATAGCCTCATAGTCTTTCGATCTAGCATCTTGGTTGCGAACAATGACACAAATTGGAGTGCCAATACTTTTGTTTTCAAAAATGCCGCTCAAAACTTCAGCTTGATCTTGCTCCAGCCTTTCGGTGGTGTGTTTTTGACCAGGTTTTCTTCGAGCCAAATTATTTGTTAATAGGCTTTCATCAAAAGCAACTCCTGCAGGCATTCCTTCAATGACAGCGCCAAGAGCGGGTCCATGACTTTCGCCAAAACTAAGCATTTGAAATCGATTGCCAAAAGAGTTAGCGGACATGTTCTTTCCAATACTCTTGAGAGTGATAGGCTTGGGCTTTTAACATTTCGAGCCCTGAAATATATCGAGCTCCCAACTTGCGGGCATATTCTCGGCCATAAGAGTCTTCGGTGTAGTTAAGGTCAACAACAGTTTGTATGTTCCAACAAGAAGGAGGCCATAGATTGTCATCTGTTTCAAAATGCTTATTCGGACTAGCCCAAATTAAAGCTGTGGGAGGGTTAGTTAAGCTTTTTTCGTTTCGAGGTTCTTTGGTTTGAATCGAGTAGGGAACCGCTTGCGGTAGAATACTTTCAATGATGGAAAGAGTTCCCCCTCCGCCCCAAATCACAATATCTTTTAAGTTTTGCACTTTTCCACAGATATTGTGAAAGCCATTTAAGTCAGTGTTGTGAGCATGAATTGAGTGATCAAAATAAAGTGTGTTGGCCACTTTGAGCTCCTCACTTTCTTTAGATTGAAAGTCAGCTAATTCATAGGCAAGATCTTTAAGGGGAGAACTTACGTTTAAAAATTTTAAGCCAATTTCTCGCAAAAAAGAAATGGCGGTATTCCATTCTTCTCTTTGAATGTCGATCTTAAAGTAGGGAGCTTGCTGTTCTTTTGAGAACTCAAACTGAATTGCAGGGCTAAAGCTGTAATGAATGGGTGAGCCGCTGACCCCAGCGAAATGTTCAATCTTTGGAGCAACAATACGGTCACCAATGCTTTCAGTCAAAAGCGCTTGGTCAGGAGCAGAGGCAAAGACATCTTGAACAAAATAGAGATCTTTAGCATAGCGTCTACGGTACCAGCTCCAACGGCCATCTTTTGAGGTTGGTAAGAAATGGTATCTTTCACTTTGCACCTGCCACTTGTGGTAAGTGATCAATTCATTAAAGTTATCTATATCAACGGAGAGTTTGTAATCACAAGCTCTTTGCTCAACAAAACTTTTGAATGATACATCAGAGTGGTGCAAGGAGAGTATATCTGCATTTTCCGGACAGGGTCCAAGTTCATAAGCCCAGTCCCAGCGAATTTGAGAATCAGTTTTTATTCGATGCCAAAAAATACTATTTTTAGGGTCTTTACGAAAACTCAATAAAAGATGTTGTGAGGGGATTTTTTCAAGGGCAAATTTTATGTCTTTTTCTTCTAGAAGATCATCTCGAATTTCAAAGCGTGCAACTCCAAGTTTTAGTCTGCTTTGCATGTATTCATAAAAACGATTTTGTCGTAAAAAATGCCATGGATATAAAGTCACAATGGCATGCTCTAGAATCTGTTTTTCTTGAAAGAAGGCCTCTTCAATTTCGTTTTCTTCATCAAAACCATCAGGCATGTACAATACATTGTCGGCTCTCTCTAAATACTGTCTCTCTCGTTGAATATATTTCTCAAAGTACTCTTTCTTAGGGTCTAAATCGTGATTTAACCTTGGTCGATCAGCAAAAATTCTTCCTTTTCTATCGCTCGGGCGTCGGTACCAAAGAACTTGAATGTCGTCGGGAATTTCTTCTTGAAAACCAGCTCCAAGAGCAATGCAAAAACTTTCTTCTTCATTGAGAATTTGCTCGAAGTACTTTTTCTCGAGCGCTCTAAAGTAATCTTCGCCTTTTTCTTCAAAGATTTTTAAGATACTCATTCTTTCGTCTTTAGCAATTTTTTCATCGAGATCAATAATCACTCCTATATCGGGAAGGTAAGTTTGCAATCGATTGAGAAGGGCGGATTTTCCAACTCCGCGATGTCCAATAATCACTCTTTTCATTTTTAATCCTTAAAATAGTTCCAAAAACTAGAAAAACTTTTTTCAACCACATGAGGCTTGGTAATTATTAGTTCGATTCCCCATAAAGAGTAGATCGATGCTGCCATTGCCAATCTGTGATCTTGCTTTGGGTCAAACAGTATTTTATTTGTTGATAGTATATTGGGCTTTCCTTGAATGTGCAATTCATGCTGGTGCAGAGAATAAGAGATTCCTACTAGATCAAAGAGCTTACAGATCTCTTTAAGACGATTTGATTCTTTGTGCTCTAAAGTCTTAAGACCACTCAAGCAGGACTCACCTTTGGCCAGAGAACATAAAACTGCGAGGCTCGGAAAAAGATCTGGGCATTGGATAAGATCGGCCTCGATAGAATTTAATTTTCTACTTTCAAAGATTTTTAAGTTCTCAGAGTGTTCTATCTTTGCACCCATTTGCTTTAAAATATCAACAAAAACAAAATCACCTTGAAGAGATTGCTCTGGAAAGTTTTGTATCTCTGCATAGCCCCCTGCAATAGCACAAGCAGAAATATGAAAAGCAGTACTCATATCGGCTTCGATTTCTAGGCTTTGCGCTTTGGGGATTTGCCCTCTTTCAATAAAGAAGGAATTCTCTTTCTCAACAACTTTGATTCCCACTTGCTTTAAAAGCTGTAATGTCATTTGCAAATAAGAGTCAGAAACCTGTCCGCTTCGTTCAATGAGTAAATCCTGTTTCAAATTACATGAATTTAAAAAAATGGCGCTCAAAAACTGTGAAGATTTTTCTTGAGAGATCTTTACTTTTCCATTGCTCCATTCTCTGCCCTCAATGATAAAGTTTTTTTCTTTTCTTACTTTCGCTCCTAAGTCATTTAAGGCCTGAAGAAGCTCATCATGAGGTCTTTGGAGCAAGCGATCACTTCCGCTAAGCTCCCAGTGCCCCTCTTGTCTCGAAAAATAGGCCAATAAGAATCTTAGGCTTGTTCCCCCTTCGCCGCAATTCATCGGGTTTCTTTTTTCTCGCAAAGCTCTCTGCATGTGTGAAACATCTGCGCTTTCTGCTCTACCTTGAATAGATATTTGATTCTGGTAGGCTTGCAGAATCAAACATCGATTGAAAAGAGACTTCGAAGAGGGTACTTGGCCTGCAAAAACAAACTTCACTTATTGAATCCATTCTTCTTTTTGCGCAAATTCCAAAATTTTTTCTATTTGAATGGATTCGCGGTGGGGAAGTCCAAGGCCCTTTAAAAATACAAAATCGACCTCTTGTTTTGTGACTCTCTTTTTGTCTTGGAGCAAAGTTTTGCGAAATTCACTTGTAGGCATTTTTTGCCTGTTTCTCTCTAGTCGCCAATTGTTTAAAAATGATTTCATTTCTTTGTGTTCTTCAATGCCGAGATAGTCTTTATCAAGGCTCCAATCGATGGCAAAATGTAGACCTTGAGAAACAGAATAACCGTGCGACCATTTATAATGGCTTTCAAAAACATGCCCGAGAGTATGACCAAGGTTTAATACCCGGCGCAGACCTTTTTCTTCTTTCGGGTCTTTTTCAACAATCTTCAATTTGACATCAATGAGATGCGGAAGCTGCAGCCAAAACCAGTGAGAATTTAAAGCCGGAGGATTCTTAAGAATAGCCTGAGACCATGTTTGTGAAGATAAAAAGATGCTCTTTGCAATCTCACCGGCAGCATCTTGCAAAAGCTCATCGGGTTGAGACATCAGCAAATCTTTAAGAATATGTGTCTCTTTGGGCATATAGAAACTGCCGATTTGGTTTTTGAGTCCACTGACATTCAGAGCCGTTTTTCCGCCATGAGAAGAATCGAGTGCAGAAAGCCAAGTGCTTGGGACTTGTATGAGATCGACACCTCTTTTAAAAACGCTGGCCAAAAAGCCACTAAAATCACCTAGGCTGCCTCCGCCCACCGCTAAGATGCAAATTTCATTTTTGGCAAGATCTCGCACAAGTTCTGAAAAATGAGTCACTTTGGTCGCAAAGCTTTCAAGGTTTTTTAATTCCTCTCCTGCCTGAAGAGGCATCAGATATTTTTGCTTTTGAAGAAAATCAGATATAAAAGAGTTTTGAGCTAATATTTTATCGTCAACTAAAAACACAAGTGCTTTGTTGTTTTTTTTTAGATGCGAGAACCATTCCTGGCTATCTTGAAAATAGCGTATAATCGACATAGTTCATTTATACCAATCTAAGCGCGAAAAAACGAGTAGATTTGACAGTTATGTCTAGCATTGTTAGTTTTCTCTCACTATGAAAATCATTACTTGGAATGTTAATGGGATTCGCGCCTGCATGAATAAAGGCCTACTTGAATTTGTCGAAAAAGAATCTGCAGACATTTTTTGTGTTCAAGAAACCAAAGCTCGTCCTGAGCAAGTTGAAGTCACTGCCGAAGATTTAGATGGTGCCGAATTTTTTTGGTCATCGGCAGAAAAAAAAGGATATTCAGGGACTCTTACTGTCTTGAAAGAGCCGGTTGGTGAAGCATTACATGGTGTGGGGATTCCCAAGTTTGATAATGAAGGTAGATTTATAATCACTCGCCATCCTAATTTTCTTCTTTATAACATATATTTTCCAAATGGTGGTGCAAGTGAAGAGCGCCACTATTACAAGATGGAATTTTTAGAGATGCTTCTGCAGCACCTAGATAAGAAAATCAAGGAAGGCAATGAAATTATCCTTGTTGGTGATTACAATATAGCTCATACCGAGATCGATATTCACGATCCAGTTCGCTTGGATGGAGAAAGTGGGTTTAAGCCCGAAGAAAGAGACTGGATGAATCGTTTTTTTGATTTGGGTTTTACGGATTGCTACCGTCATTTTCACCCCGAAGAAAAAGATATCTACTCTTGGTGGTCTTATCGCTCTCGAGCACGGCAAAACAACCGAGGCTGGAGGATCGACTATATCAGCGTAACCAATGGCCTCAAAGACAAGCTCAAGTCGGCCGAGGTGATGATGGATGTTGAGGGCAGCGATCATTGCCCGGTTAAAATTGAGTTGGAGTTATAATGTTTTTAAGCCTTTTGCTTTTGTTTACTCTTGTGCCTGTAATTGAATTGATGATCCTTCTCGAGGTAGGAGAAAAGATTGGTGCTCTTCAAACCATTGGTTTTGTGATATTTACCGGTTTTGCAGGTGCTTACCTGGCAAAAACTCAAGGCCGCAATATTTTTGATGAATTTCAAGCCTGCTTGAAAAGAAATGAAATTCCCACCGATCCATTATTTCATGGTTTCTTGATTTTGGTTGGAGGGCTCTTGCTCTTAACCCCCGGTTTTATTACTGATGCTTTGGGTTTTTCGATGGTACTTCCACTCTTTCGACACTCTTGGGTTGTGGTGATCAAACAAATGTTCTTAAAGGCGATGAAGTCAGGAAAGTTCAATGTGCAAACTTTTGTTGTCACTGAAGACCCTTTTTCTAAGAGCTTCTATTACCAAAGGCATAGCTCTGAGGCAGAGTATGAAAAGCCGCCAATCAAAGATGCCAAAGTGATTGATCTAGAGGATCATCGCAAGAAGTAAGCATTCTCAGCTCATACCTAAAAGCTGCGCTGTTCTTAAATGAATGACAAGTTTCGCCCAAATTTAGGCTTCGAATTTCGGCGAGGGCAAACACCATTCGCTTCTGTTTTATTGTGTAGCTTGGCCATCGGATTGCTTTGAATAAAATTGCTGTAACCGAAAGGATGTAACCGAGGTTCAAGAAAGAACCTCCTGAAAAAGAGGCCTCGCTTCGCTGCGGAAAATGAAAAAAATTATATTTAGAAGAGAAAAAACACATACACACAGTAAGCAATCACAAAATGTATGGCAGGCAGGCGACCCATTTTTCGCTTTTTACCGAGCAAGAAAGGAAAGACAAAAAGCGTTGCTCCTAAAAGCCAATAAACATCAAATTGAATTGTTGCTTCTTCGATAGGGAGTGGGTGAATGGCAGCTGTCATTCCTAAAACCAAAAGAGTATTCATAATGATGGAGCCAATCACATTGGCAAGAGCAATGTCATCACGTCCGCGATAGGCTGCAACCGCAGAGGTTGCTAGCTCGGGTAAACCCGTACCGATAGAGACAACTGTCAGGCCAATGACCCTTTGAGATAGCCCAAAGATCTCTCCTAAGCGCACAGCACCTGTTAGTGTGACATCAGCTCCAAACATCAAAGATGCAGCTCCTAAAGATAAAATTAAAAGGTCACGCCACAGAGATTTTGAAATTTCTTGCAGCTCTTGAACTTGTTGAAATATTTCTTTTTTTGCTGTTTTAAAACTGACAAATAGAAAGCCTATCAATAAAAAGATAAAAATAAGACCTTCATTGCGATCAAAAAGTCTATCTTGAATCAAAAAGAACAGAGCTACAGTCATTGACATCAAAAAGGGCCACTCTAATCGTTTTAAACTTTCTCCCACTCGATTGGGCACAATAAGACAGCTTACTCCTGTAATTGCTAAAATATTGAAAATATTTGAGCCAACAACATTGGCAACTGCAATCTCGTTTGCGCCCTTTAATGCCGCCATCAAACTGGTTACTAACTCGGGTAGAGAAGTTCCCAATGCGACAATAGTTAGACCGATCAATGCGGGGGGAAGTTTATAGCGGTTGGCAATACTGATCGCGGCGCGAA
>CAZZCP010000055.1:8893-18101 GCA_964653235.1 uncultured Pseudobdellovibrionaceae bacterium
AACTAGAGAGTCGCCTCCCAAAATGAGCAGTACAAAACCGCCTATGACATAAAAAACCGCTTGATACCAAACCATAGCGCACGAGAATAACAAAAAAAATTTGAATTTACTATATGAAGTCTTCTTATAGAGCGACAGTTTCTTAAGTCAAAGGTCTAGGAATGCTGAAAAAAGCAGCCATATACATACTAGAATCAAGCTATACTCAGTTAGCTTAATAATTAAGTGCGTTAAGCACTTGCTTTTTCTTGTTGTCAAAGAAAAGCCTGTAAGCTTTTTTAAGAAGACTTAGTTGGCTTGGGGAAGCCGCTAAGGGCTTCCAGACGAAAAACAAGTTTTTGATTATAACAGAAATATAACTTGCTTAAAAATAGCTGTAGCAAGCAAGATTTTCGGGAAGCAAAAAAGACAATAAAAGTGCCAAGGGGGGTGCGATGGGAATCAATAAAAAACTCATAGAAGAGTGCAAGTCGAATCTTTTATCTGCAAAAGAGGAAATTTTGAACCGTGTTCGCGACAATAGACACGGACTGATTCAAGATGAAAAGTCAGGGGATGAAGCCGACCAGACGGTGCGAATTCTTGCCGAAAGTGAATTTGTATCGAACCAAGAACGTCTTCGCAAACAACTCATTGAAATCGAAATGGCTCTATCCCGCATCGAAGACGGAACTTACGGTATCTGTGAAGAGACCGAGGAGATGATCGAAGAAGAAAGATTGCGTGCCATTCCTTGGACTCGATTGAGTATCGAGGGCGCTGAACTTCGCGAGTCACATTCTAAGCGCTACGCTAGATAATTATCGGTTCGAAAGTAGCATGCGGCATGAAAGCTGGTATAATAGTCGCATACCTACATTCGCATCCCATTCATAATGTGGATCTGTGCCAGGTGATACTTCATTTAAGTCAAAGGCGAGTATTTGTTTTTTCTGCTCGCTCAGTTCTTTGAGTAAAAATAAAACTTCATCAAAATCCAATCCGCCAGGTACAGGAGTTCCGGTATTGGGGCAGAGCTTCGGGTCGAGGCCATCAATATCGAAACTGATATATACTTTTTGAGGCAGGTTCGAAACAATTTCTTGGCATTGCTCTTGCCAGGTTTTACCAGCAAAGCGGCCTGCCTTTAGATCTCGATCAAAGAAACATAAGATTTCATCTTTTGAATTTTGATATTCGACCTCCTCACGGCATAGATCGCGAATCGCTACTTGCACCAATCGGCTAGGGGCAAAGTCTGATTCCATGACATTAAAAAAGATCGATGCATGCGAATAAATAAAATTTTGGTAAGCATCTCTTAAATCAGCGTGAGCATCGATATGCAAAATACCCCAATCTTCAACTTGCCTCTCACCTATGGCCTGCATCAGACCAAATGGGGTGGAGTGATCGCCGCCCACCAGTCCGACCAACTTTCCTTGTTCAATTCGCTCTAGGCACTGACCATAAACCCAGTCATTCATGCTGGCGCAAGCGATATTGATTCTTTCTAAAATCTCAACAGAATTCTTTTCTAGGTATTGTTCAACCCAATTTCGACACTGCAAATTGCTCTCTAAAAGCCACTCACTTGTTTCGATCCAATAGATACCTTGCTTGTAAATATCCTGTAAATCAGGCTCATAAAGGTCGATTTGTTCACTGGCTTTTAAAATCGCCTGAGGGCCCCTAGATGTGCCAGGTCGGTATGATGTGGTTGCATCCCAGGGCACAGGCAAAATGTGAAGCCTGGCCTCTTCTGTTGCCTCTAAATCAAAGAGTTTCAATGTCCTCTCACTTTCAGAAGATAAATCAGAGCCACCAACAAGACTCCGCTAATCAGAGTGAACTTTTCAAAATTTTTCTCCACCCAATCACGCACCTTTTCGCCAAAGAAATACATCATTCCGCCCATTATAAAGTAGCGTAGGCCGCGAGAAACTAATGCGCCTGAGGTAAAAACCAAAAGGTCGAGCTTTACCACACCTGCTGCAACGGTAAAAACCTTAAATGGAATGGGAGTGAAACCGGCAAGAAAAATGGTGGTA
Source organism: uncultured Pseudobdellovibrionaceae bacterium (assembly GCA_964653235.1). GTDB lineage: Bacteria > Bdellovibrionota > Bdellovibrionia > Bdellovibrionales > UBA840 > CAZZCP01. The sequence goes on from CAZZCP010000055.1 coordinate 10,924, forward strand.
AAGGCATTGTCTCGAAACTTTTGCTGAATCATTTCAAACTTTTCTACAGAAAAAATATTTTGCAAGAAAAAATCCGATACAAGATGCCAAATTGACAGACCCAACCAGTAGCCAAAGAGTCCACCTAGTACCGAACAGATTGTCATTATTCCGGCGTAAAGCAGTGCCTTATTGGGGCGTTTTGCCGCCATTGGTAAATACACAACCTCAGGTGGAATTAAGAAGAAGCTCGCCTCCATAAACGCCACCGCAGCAAGTACCCATTTGGAGTGTTTGTGATCGGCTGCGTGCAAACACCAGTCATAAGCTAGTCGTAATTGATAGACTGGATTTAAATATTTGAGACGACTCATAAGTCTCCTTTGTCTTTAAGAATCAGTGAATCATAATTACAGCATTCCTTGCAAGAATTCAAAATTTTAGCAATGATAGCGAAGCTTTGCTGATAGTACCGCAAAGCAAAAAAAGGGGAGAAGCCATGAAAGTATTTCTGATTGCTATATTGTTTGCTGCCACTAGTTATGCGGCTGTTCAGAATCCCAATGCTGTAGCCGGGGGTACCTACTACGCCAATTTGGGTAGAGAACCCTCCACACTCAATCCAATCACATCTTCAGATCTTTATGCCACTCAAGTGCAAGCCTATGTCATGGAATCACTGATGGCCCGCAACCCCGATACCTATAAGTGGGAGCCCTTATTGGCCGAAAAAGTCGAAATCTCAAAAGACGGCAAGACTTTTACCTACACACTTCGAGAAAATCTCAAATGGCAAGATGGCAAGCCGCTCACCATTGAAGATGTAAAATTTAGTTTTGATGTGATTTTTAATCCCGAATACAATGCCAATCATTTGGTTCCATATTACGAAAACATCGCATCTGCCAAAGTGATTGATAAAAAAACCATTCAGTTTGTAGCGAAGACCAAATACTTCAACAACATAAATGTTCTCAATGGCCTTGAGGTTTTTCCGAAGCACATTTACGGCGATGCCAAAAAAGGCAAAAAGAAAAACAAAACCTTAATGGGGAGTGGCCCTTACGTATTAGAGAATTGGCAAAAAGGTCGCCGCATTGTTTTAAAGCGCAACAAAAATTGGTGGGGAAATGGTCTGGCTCAATTCAAAGGCCAATACAATTTCGATAAGGTCATTCTACGTTTTGCAGCTGATGATAACGTCGCCATTGAAATGCTTAAAAAGGGCGATGTGGACTACCTCAGCATTGGTGATCCTGAAGTTTATGTCAAAAAAGCCGATGGCCCCTTATGGGGAAAGAAAGTTTTTAAAAAGAAAGTAACCAACAAAGCCCCGAAGGGCTATAACTTTATTGCTTGGAATTTTCGCAAGGATATTTTTAAAGATAAAAAAGTTCGCTATGCTCTATCTCATCTTATCAATCGTGAATTGATGAATAAAAAATTTCGCTATGATATGTCTTTGATGGCCACAGGTCCTTGGTATCCGCAGAGTGATTATGCCGACTCTTCGGTAAAGCCCGTTCTTTTTGATTCGGCCAAGGCCTTAAAGCTCTTGCGTGAGGCGGGCTGGAAAGATTCAGACAAGAACGGTGTTTTAGACAAAGTGATTGATGGCAAAAAGCAAGAGTTTCGCTTTACGCTGATCAATGCCAACAAAGACAATATGCGCTACTACACTCTATTTAAAGAAGACGCAAAAAAAGTAGGCGTCGATGTCGAGCTCAAGTTGGTAGAGTGGAATACTTTGGTAAAGCTTTTAGACGAAGGCAATTTTGATGCTGTCACCCTCGGTTGGGGCGGCGGAAGCGTAGATCATGACCCCAAGCAAATTTGGCACTCCAGCTCGGCTCGAAAAGGCGGCTCAAACTTTATTGCTTACAAAAACCCTGAGGTTGACAAACTCATCGATGAAGCAAGACAGATTTTAGATCGAGATGAAAGAATCAAAAAGTACAAAAAGATTTATCGTTTGATCGCAGCGGATATGCCTTATTCCTTTATGTTTACCAATAAATTTCAAATGTATGCTCACACTGCACGCATGCAAATGCCTAGCGATACCTTCAAATATGGTGTTGATACTGGTTTTTGGTGGATCAAAGAATAGGGGCTAATTTTGCTCAAGTATTTTTTAAAGCGTTTGCTTTTAATCATTCCAACACTCTTTGGGGTCACGCTTTTGACTTTTGTCATTCTCAACCTGGCTCCAGGAAGTCCGATTGAGCAAAAACTTCAGGCCATTCGCTTTGGTGGTGCCATTGGCGGCGACGCCAGTACCAGCTCAGAGCAAGGGGTAAGTGAAGAAGTTTTAGAGGCAATGAAAAAGCAATACGGTTTTGACAAGCCCATGCACATTCGCTATTTGATTTGGCTCAGAAATATTGTGTTTTTTGACTATGGCGAAAGTTTCACCTATGAAGAGCCGGCCATCGACGTGATTGTTTCTAAGTTTCCAGTTTCTCTGCAATTTGGTATCGCATCTCTAATTTTGGTTTATTTGATATCAATACCTCTTGGTATCTACAAAGCCATTTACAAAGACTCTACTTTTGATCGAGTCACAAGTTTTGTACTCTTTGTTGGTTATTCGATCGTACCATTTATGTTGGGAATTTTGTTGATCGTTTTTTTCGCCGGGGGGAGTTTTCTCGATATCTTTCCAATTGGCGGTATTTATTCTGATGACTATGAAGATCTCAATTTTTGGGGCAAGCTCAAAGACCGCTTGCACCACTTTGTATTGCCTTTGATCTGTTATATGGTTGGCAGTTTTACCACCCTGACGATTTTGATGAAAAACTCGCTACTTGATGAACTTAAAAAAGATTACATTCGTACAGCAAGAGCGAAGGGGCTTGAAGATCGCACAGTTTATTTTAAGCATGCTCTTCGCAATGCTTTGATTCCAATTGCGACAGGCATTGGTGGTTTTTTATCGATTTTCTTTGCAGGCTCCATTTTACTAGAGCAAGTCTTTCAACTCGATGGAATCGGCCTCTTGTTTTACAATTCGATTCTCTCTCGCGACTACAATGTTTTGATGGGCCTTGTGTTTTTGCAATCTGTTGCTCTTTTGCTCGGTAATGTGATCAGTGACTTTGCCTATATTTTGGTAGATCCGAGGATTGATTTTCAATGATTGAAAAACGAATCAAAAACGAGCAAAGACTCAAGCAATACCGACGTTTTAAGAAAAAGCGCCTCGCTGTGTTTTCACTGTTTGCGATTCTTTTGTTCTCTTTTTTTAGCTATACCGCTGAGATTTGGTCTAACTCCAAACCCTTAATACTCTCCTACCAAGGCCGAACTTTTTTTCCGGTGCTTTTTGATTATCACCCCGAAGTCGATTTTGGCATTACTAGCACCTTAGTGATGGACTACCGTAAGCTTGAGTTAAGCTCTAGCGATTGGGCCCTTTGGCCTCTCAATGAATGGGACCCCTTTGAAATAAATAAAGAACTCAGTTCCTACCCAGCCAAACCGAGCCCGCAAAATTTACTAGGAACCGATGCCAATGGCCGCGATATTTTTGCCCGGCTTCTCTATGGTTTTCGCTACAGTATGACCTATGCGGTGAGTGTGTGGTTGATGACTTCTTTACTTGCTATTTTTATTGGTGGAAGCATGGGCTATTTTGGCGGAAGGCTCGATATTTATGGTCAACGAATTGTTGAAGTCATCAGTGCCGTTCCTTTTTTAGCGATCATTCTTTTGTTGGTTTCCATTTTTCAACCAGGTCTTTTAATGTTGATTTTAATCACCAGTTTTTTTGGCTGGATCTTTATGTCGGCCTACATTCGGGGAGAGTTTTTAAAAAACCGCAAAAAAGAATTCGTTGAAGCGGCAAAAGCCGTTGGGGCCAAAAACTTTCGCGTGATCTTCAAGCACATTCTGCCCAACTCGCTCGGCCCAGTGATTACGTTTGCCCCCTTTTTAATATCAACCTATATCGTTAGCCTTGCCGGTCTTGACTACTTGGGGCTCGGCTTACAGGCGCCCACACCTTCATGGGGTGAGATGCTCAATCAAGCGCAAAAGTATTTTAGCATTGCCTGGTGGCTGGCGGTCTTTCCCTCATTGGCACTTTTTATCACTCTGGTTTTATTGTCTTTGGTTGGAGATGGAGTTCGAGATGCCCTCGATCCAAAGCAGTAGTCGCTCAGCGGCTACCGCCGGATCTTCTGGATCTTCGATCCGCAGGGCGGCTTGTGCTGACCTTCGATGCTGGCGCCGTACTTAAATCAGCCGCTTCATCGGTGATTGGCAATGTAGAGCGAGCTTGCCTTTCGACTCTTGCGTATTGAATGCTTCCTTTTGCGGGCCGACTAGGGATGTGTGTGATATATGTATTCACACAGTCTACTTCGTCACCTGGAATTTTCTTAAAATCATCTGCAACGCGGGGAAAAACTTCTGCAACTCCTTGGCTTGTTGAAACACCATGATTCGGATTTTCTGAATTTGGATGTTCAAGATAAGTGACAAGCTCTTGTCTTCTTTTGCCAAGATACCACTCTCTTTTAACATCAACTACATAGTGAGGGGCCGTCGTATCTTTTTGCTCGCTTGGAGTAGATGGGTAAACTTGAAGCTTTCTTGGTGCTCTTGGGTCATAGCTCACAGCCAAAAAGGCATTCGGCCTTCCAAGTCCAGTGGGGATCAGAGAGTATCACCTTGAGATAGGCATCTGCCTAGGTACTTCCAGCACTCTATGGCTTCACCTGAATTCTCTGGATCAGGTGCACTGCCGTCAGTAATTTCAACCGTATTAAATTGTAATTTGTAGGTTCCCAGCTCGTCAGAGAGTCTTCTTACTTTTAGAGGTTTTTTAGCAAAAAGTGGTTCTTCGCCATCAGCATTGTACAGTACCTGGTACTCTTCGCCTGAGGAGCTTTGATTTGGACAATAGTTTTTTGCATCACAAGGAACTCCAAAATGGGTGTAATCATAGATATCTGCTTTGCTGAAAAAGCCGATTTTCGCCCGAAGTACTTTCTCAGTTCGTATACAATGTTTGCCATTTGCCTAAGCCTGAAGACTAAAAAAAAGGAAGCATAAAAAAACTCTCATAAGCATAAAAGATCAATAAACGTACCAGTCTAGACTTACATGTTTCGATTTCAGCGATAAAGACTCAAAAACCCTGAACACTTGCTTAGAAGTTTTACAGCAATTTTTACCCAGACGGGCGACTTTGAATTAGCTTTTCAAACCAGACTCTGCAATTTCTGCAGAATTGGTTATGATTTGTGTATGGAAATTTCAAAAGTTACTGGTCAAAACGCAATTCAAGAAGTGGCAAAAACTACTGCCTTTCCGAAGGTCATCGAAGAAGAAAAAAAGCCTTTGCAGACTCCAGATGATCAAGTAAGCATCTCGGCCCAAGCCAAACAAGAGACCCATATACCTGAGCAAGAATTGCTGGCGCAGATTGATTTTGATGAGCCGGATGAAAAAAGTCTCTCTGCCTATCGCCAGTTAGTGAAACAAAGAGTGAAGGCGGGTTATTACTCGCGCTAGTTTTTTTGAGTTCGACACTTAAAAATTTTTAGCTGCTCCCTTTTACTTCACTTTATTTGCAAATTTAAATTCTGTTTTCAATGGCCTAGGATTATTGCCCGAAGTTGCTCCTAATGTTCATCAGTTTCCGACAGAATAGATGAAACATTATAAATACTTATTGCTTTCGGACGGGCGTCCGAAGTGAAATAAAAGGGAGCAGCTAGTAAAAATTGAATCTAAGAAGGGTTTAAAAATCGTCCCATCTCCTAGGAGCTGCACATTTTGGGATAGAATGGATTCCTATTTGAAATCTAAAACTTGCAAAGATATGAGTAAAAAATTGCACTATATATTTGATGACAGACTTGCAAATTTGTATCTTGATTTTCTACCTTCGCAACTTTGTAATAGAAACATATCCGCACCACAGAAAACCATTTTTTCTACCTTCGCAATTGAAACATATCAAGCCTCAAAAAAACCGTCGTTTTTACCTTCGCACCGATGAAAAACGCCATGCCAAAACCGTTAATTTATAAATTCGCACCTATACAACCAAATCTAAATACTAGTACAGCAAACTAGCGATTTTCTACCTTCGCAACTTCGCAATAGAAACATATCCGCACCACAGAAAACCATTTTTTATACCTTCGCACCGATGAAAAACGCCATGCCAAAACCGTTAATTTATAAATTCGCACCTATACAACCAAATCTAAATACTAGTACAGCAAACTAGCGATTTTCTACCTTCGCAACTTCGCAATAGAAACAGTTCAAGCCTCAAAAAAACCGTCGTTTTTACCTTCGCACCAATAAAAAAACAAAGCTGCGCCACACATAAAATTGACTCCCACCCAATAATCCAATAGCTTGCACAAAATGAAAAAACAGCTCCAACTCATACCCAAACCAAAAACAGAACATGGAGGCTCTATTGCAAACTCGCAAAAGCGCAAGCGACCACTTAGCAGCAGGCATAGCATGCATCTGGTCTTGAGATCTTCAAAAGCCAAAGGTTCTTGGAGTTTTAAAAAGCATCAGGAAAAAATTGAGGGGATCCTTCAGAAATTTGCAAAAAAGTACCATATTCAAATCCTTAACCACGCCAATGTCGGCAATCACATTCACTTGCACCTGAAAACCAGCACTAGAAAGAACTACCGAGCCTTTATTAGAGCCATCACCTCGGCCATCAGAATTACAGTCACCGGCTACTCCAAATGGAATCCTGCTCCCGAAAAGTTTCAATTTTGGGACTTAAGACCCTGGTCGCGAATTCTGCAAACATTTAGAGAATTCAAAAATCTCACCAAATATATTGGACTCAATCAAATTGAGGCTATGGGTTTAAAACGTGAATCTGCCAAAAGATATCTAAGAGAAGTTTTCGCAAAGCCTTTGCTGGAATAGCGAGTTTGAAAGTTTTTTTATAAATGAGTTCATGATTTTATTGATCGGTTAGAGAAGTTCGCTTTTTCTTATAGCGAATATTTACCTTTTGCCAATTGGAGAGACCATTGGCTTTGGTGATGCCTAAACTTGCAGGGCCTTTGAATTTGTTAGGATCGGCCTTACCGCCAGGTAGAAACTTTTTTAAATCGAGTTTCTTGCCAAACTTGCCTTTGCCCTTGCCTTTTGCCCGTCCATAACCGCCGCCTGCAGGTCCGCGAGCACCGCCGCCGCCACCA
>CAZZCP010000056.1:0-17907 GCA_964653235.1 uncultured Pseudobdellovibrionaceae bacterium
TGCTTTTAGCTGTTTCGGACGGATGTCCGAAGTGAAATAAAAGGGAGCAGTTTATGTTATTCATCATTCAGGCCCCACAAAACTTGACCCTGATCTAAGCCTAAAGAATACTCAAAATTCTAAAAAAGGAGTTCTTATGAGCAATGGCAGTAATCCATGTGGTTTAGACGGTATTGAATTTGTTGAGTATACGGGTCCCAATCGCAATGACTTGGCCAAATTGTTTGCGGCCTTCGGTTTTGAAAAGATCGCTGATCACAAAGAAAAATCCATCGAACTCTTTCGCCAAGGTGATATTAATTTTCTTTTAAATTCTGAAAAAAATACTTTCTCAGGTGAGTTTCAAAGCCAGCATGGTCCTTCGATTTGTTCTATGGGCTTTCGTTGCAAAGACAAAGCTGAAGCATTTAAGACCGCTGTAGAAAGAGGCGCGCGCCCCTTTGAAAGCGGACCAGCAAAAACTTTTTTAACCGACTATCCCGCCATGTTTGGAATCGGCGACTCTCTCATTTATTTTATTGATGAATATGGAAGCCGCGGCGATATTTACGACAAAGAATTCAACTACACCAGCGAAAAAAGAAAGGTCGAAGGCAAGGGCTTTTTGAGAGTCGATCACCTCACCAACAATGTGCCCAAAGGGGAAATGCAAAAATGGTGTGACTTTTATACCAATATATTTGGTTTTTATGAAGATCGCTTCTTTGATATCAAAGGAGAGAAGACAGGCCTGATCTCGAAAGTGATGAAATCACAAGATCAAAAAATCATCATCCCAATCAATGAGCCCACCGATGAAAAATCACAAATTCAAGAATATCTCGATGAGTATCACGGTTCGGGCATTCAACATTTGGCTCTACTTTGCAGTGATATTATCAACTCTGTTGCCAAGGTTCGTGAGTCGGGCGTGAGTTTTTTAGATGTTCCCGATACGTATTATGAAGCACTTCCCGATCGTCTATCAAATATCGAAGAGCCGATGGAGAGTTTGCAAAAGCTCAAAATTCTTGCCGATGGCGATGATGAAGGCTACTTGCTACAAATTTTTACCCAAAATATTATTGGCCCCATCTTTTTTGAAGTGATCGAAAGAAAGAATCATGACGGCTTTGGTGAAGGCAATTTTCAGGCTTTGTTTGATGCGATCGAAAGAGATCAAGAGCGTCGCGGCGTTTTGTAAATGATGTCACCCAATGCAGCGATTCGAGAAGCCATCAAGATTGCATACCTTGGGGGAAATCGCTGTGCTCCCAATCCTCTCGTTGGATGTGTGATTCTCGATCGTTTTGGCAAGCTTCTATCAAAAGGCTTTCACGCCAAATTTGGCCAAGCCCATGCCGAAATCAATGCCCTCGACCAAATTGGCATCAATCAACTCAAGGGCGCCTCAATCTTTGTCACTTTGGAGCCTTGTTCACACCAAGGCAAGACGGGATCTTGTGCCAAGTTTATTTCAAAACTACCCATTGCAAAAGTTTACTATGGAATGCTCGATCCCAATCCTCAGGTTGCGGGCCGGGGAATTGAAATTTTAAAATCTGCGGGAATCGAGTGCGAAGAATTTGCCAAAAAAGATGCTCGCCTCAAAGAGCTCTTGCAAATCTTTTTGAGCAATCTAAAAAAACAAGCTCACATCACTCTAAAGATGGCAGCCAGCCTCGATGGGGTCATTGCTGATTATCAAGGACAGAGCCAGTGGATCACCGCAGAAGATGCCAGAGAGAATGTTCATTTTCACCGAGCTCGCTACAATGCCGTGGCCATTGGTAGGCAGACCTTAGAGACCGATGATCCCAAGCTCAATATTCGGCATGCGAATTATCCTGGCTTTCAAAATAAAGTGATCGTTTTTGATCGCAAGCTAGAGTGTTTAGACTCTATTCGTGAAAAACAAATATATAAACTGCGCAATCCTGAAGAGATTCTTATTTTGCATGAAACTTCGCTGCCTGCGAAGCATTGCGAAAAATCAGGGGTGAGACTTTTGCAAAGAGGCGAGAACCTGCGCCAGCTTTTGTATGAAAACGAAATCTATTCGGTTTTTGTAGAAGGCGGAGCCGGGCTATGGCAAGACTTCTTAGAGAGCGGTGAATTTGACAGTTTCTATCTCTATCAGTCGCATTCGATTCTTGGTCAAAAGGGCGCAAAGACCTGGTCTGCGGATTTGCAGTTTTCACTCTCGGATCGATTGAAATTGCAAAAGCTCTATTTTCAGAACTTTCAAAATGACCTAATGCTCAGTTTTCAAAAGGAAAATCTATGAAAATTATCCTGATCTTATTTTTTTCTCTTACATGCTGGGCTCAAGAGCGAAGTTTAGAAATGGTTCTAAGGCAGCAGCAGCACCTCAAGATCAAGCCGGTGGAATACAAAAATGCTGCGGTGATGGTTCCATTCACTGAAAGTCTCGATGCTGTGGCATCAATGATTTGCTCCTCCATCGCCTTTCCAAGGCTTGCTAGCTACAAGCAAGAGACAGTAAAGAATGTGAAAAGCTATGCCAGCCTTGAAATGAAGGGGCTAAGCACTTTTTACTCTGTGAAAACCAATAAAGAGCCTTACAAAAAATTTCGCAAGCTCACCGAGCTGGAATGCGCTCGTTAATAGACCGAATATCTTTTTTATAAGTTGGCAGATCCTAGTTTTTTTACATGCTTAACGTAATATGTCATTTTTTTGCTTATTTTTCTGCCAAAGCAGTTTAAAAGCTTCACTGAAGTTTTTAAAAATAGAAGGTCTCGATAGATAAAAGTAGATTTCTTTTACTGCAGAAGCCTTCAAAAAGTAGGACTTTAGAATGTTTAGAAGTATTTTAATTGGTTTTTTGATTTCTGCCAGTTTTAGTTTTGCAGAAGAAGCACAAGAGCAGTCCAGCGCCCAAGAAGATTCTGTTTTCGAAATTAGCCCCGCCCAAAAATTTAATTCTGGAATTTTTTCGGTTCTAAGTTTGGGCATGGGAATTTACACAGGACACCACTATTTTTCTGGTGGGAGACTTGCCTCCGGCTCCCTCAACCTAGTTCGACTCGATACTGAGTCGATAAGATCTGCCATTCAAGATGGAGACTATGTAAGGGTGCAGTATTTGCCGGCTTTAGATGAGAGGGCGCGCAGAGAACACATCAACGCATTGAGAGAGTCGGCAACTGATGCTCAATATAGAGCAGGTTTTCATGAGGGAAGAGGCCAAAGTGATTTAGCAAGTGCTGAGTTTGAACATCGAGTAAGAATTTTAAATAGAATTGCTGATTTAGAAAATGGAGCACCCCTCAATCAAGACGAGTCTGTAATACGGAGCTTTCGCTCTCAGAGTGCTAGCATTGAGTTTATTCAAAGAGAAATAGCTCGAGGTAGTAAGTTTCGCTCTATTACCAGTATACCTTCGCAAGTTATGGAAGATATGCGCTTTCACAGGGCACTGGCAAAGCATTTTGGTATCGCCACCATTGTTGGTTTTGCCTTTACGATTGAAGAGTTAACCGCAGGTTTTCTTGCTGCGTATCTTGATGATCTTTACAAAGAGCAAGTTGAAAGTGGTGAAGCCATTCCTTTGCAGAAATACGAGGAATAGAAAAAATTTTGTTTCGTGTTTTTCTCTTTTCAAGTGAGCAAAACTATCATTAACTTAATTCATGTGGAAGTATCTTAAGAATCAAAGTAATCTCAAGCTCTACATCGTCATACTCCTGTTCTTGTATGCAGTCCTTTGGCTCATTTATTTTATTTCAGCTGCATCTCGTCCCAGCTTATTGAAATTGCATCTCATTTATATGCTCTTTGTTGCTCCTATTCTTCTTATGTATCTGTGGTTGAGTTACAAAGATTACCAAAGAGATTTGATGTACAAAAAACTTGCTAAAAAATTTGGTTTGCAAACGATCAAGGTTTTTCAAATTTCCGATTTGGGAATTTCAGATTTTAAAATAGATCCAAAAGCTATATCTCAAAAGATACTCTGCGGGGTACAGCTCTCTGACGGTAGAGTAGTATTCGATTATAGAGAAGAAGTTGCAAAAGCAAGAAGAAGCATTCGTATCACCCACACTTTGATTTTTAGCAACAAAGAGCAAGAGCCATTTTACATCAGAGGTCGCAGGCTAAGCCTGGATGAGATTCTTGAGAAGCTCAATCTTGAGGCTAAAGAATCTGTATAGCTTTTTGATAGTCTATTCTTTTTTACAAATGCTCAACTCGCTATATGGTTCTTATTTCTCTATCTTTTAAATACCTGTAAGCTCATTTCAAGAATATGTAGAATGAGCTTTATGAGAATTTTACTTTTATCGATTTTATTTTCTAATTCGATTTACGCAGGTAGCTGTAGTCTGGGGGATAATACCACTCAATGTGATACTGTAGGAACAGGTCTTTTTGCCGTCCAGCTTTTTGCTTACTTTGGCATTAAAGACATTGTCGCAGCCAATGCAATGTTTGAAGATCTTGATCCCAATCAGATGGATTATTCAAAATTTCAAGATAGAGATTTTATCTCCATTCAATATGCTTTTGATTCAGCAAGCCGCCAGGACTACTTAGAAAGATTGCAAATTATGTATGATTCGCAAGTGAGAACGACTTCTGAATTGGATGCGGAACTCGATCAATTAGAGCAAAGAATGAAAGATATAGGCTACAGAGAACCTCAGATTGATCAACTTGAAGCTGAGTTTGATGAAACTCTGTATAGAAAGCGAATTGCTGAAACTCTAGCGGCTACCTACAAAGAAAAAATCGAAAAGGCTCAGGTGGAGGCCGATTTTTACACCCGTATGCGCTTTAATGAACCTCTTCTTAGCTTTCACACCCGCTCAGCCAAAGAAGCCATACTATTTGTCGAGCTACACTCAAAGCAGGCCAGGTTTGTTAGAGTACAAAGGCTTTCTGCCGATCGCTTTGCTCAAGTCAGTCAAAGAATTCGTCAAGCTCGCGCCAGCGCCGCGGGTTTAGCTGTGGCATCACTGTTTACAGTCGAGGAGCTCACGTCACAGATTCTTGCCAACTATATTGATCAAATGGCTCAAGCAGAGGATGCGATCGAGTTTCAAGAGTATTTAGAATAAGATAAGTACAAATAAGACGATTTTAATCTTAAGAATTTTAGCATTAATGTTTGTCAGAAATTTTTTTCGCTGAAAATTCTTTGAGTTTCAAAGCCATCGATTGCATTTCATGAAAAAATCGAGAAGAGCCCAGGCTTATATCTTTAATGGCTGAGCCCACAGCGAGTTTTGCTGCTTTTGGACCATTTCCAAGAATTCCTATCCCTCCTAAGGCCGTTGGAAGTAGAAACCATTCAAAGTCTTTTGCGCGTTTTAAAGCGCTGAGCTCTTCGTAGGCCAAACCTTGTTGATCGCCATAGATATGGCCCAAATACAAGTCGATCTTTTTTTGAAAGAGATATTCGGTATGAGAGGCAAACCCCAATCCACTCGCAAGTCCTACCAACATGCCTGAAATAGGCGGCAGCATAAATGAAGTTGCCAGAAGGGGGAGGCCCAATTGCAGCATTTGATTGAGTTCTTGATTTCTCACATATCGAACCATAGACGAGGCCAAGGGACAGTATTCAGGGTAGTAGAGTAATACCTCTTCAAGTTGCTGCGTGTATTGAACTGCTTTCATGAACTCTAAGTTTGGTCCTATATATTGACCACGAACAGCATAAAGAGAAGCACTGGGATCATATTCATTTCTGGATTCTTGATTCAAAGCCAAGAGTTTATCGATATGTTCTTGTTCTCGATCAAGTCGCTCCAAAGCAAAGCGGGCAGCTTCATAGATATCGAGGCGATTGGTATCAGGATGCTCTAAGTACTGCATCATATTCAAAATTGAGTGCATCGCCATGTATTTGTCATAATGCTGCATACGCATTACGATCAATTTTGTATTGAAAAAATCATTCCAATCACTCTGCTCAATCTCACCACGTTCTACTTTCTGCGCAAATTCTTCTGCGATCGATGTTTTATAGTTATCTAGAGCCGCTTGGGCTTTTGCATACTCTCTGCCACCGACATCCATTTCTTTCCATTTTTTATGTTTGTAGAGAGACCATGATTTCAATTTGTGGTTGAGCTCCGTTTTCGCTTTTTGAAGTTTTGAATCGAAAGCATGAGGGCTTTGGGATAATGCCAAATGATATCTCGCCTCGCGAACAAATTTAGGTACTTCCTCTCTCATCCACTGAAACATCAAATTACACTCTTGAGGTGGATTCTCTACTTCCATGCAATAAGTGATATTTTCAGCAATGTTTCTGGATTCAATCACTCTTTGTTGGGCTTGAGCCAAGACAAGTTCGACCAAATCAAATGAAAGGGTATTCTGAATGGGGTCGGCAAAGGGAATTCTGGGGCGCCAAAACGTGGTTTGAGGCGCTTGTGAAAGATCAATGGGAGAAGGGATCTCTTCAAAGCCAAAGTGGCCCATGCTTTCTGAAGTTATTCCCATTCTCTGATCTTGCTTTATTTTAAAGCCTTCTTCCTTACAGGCATAGGTAAAAGGGTTCTTGGCTGCCAAAGCAGAAGAAGCAAAAAGCAGTAAAAACAAAGAGATGAGAATGTTTTGCATAGATAGAACTAATGCAAAGTGGGGTCCGACTGTAAATTCACTATATTGCTTTTCACTCGTGAAAGAGACATAATTTGCGTCACTTGTGTTGATTATATTAACACTAAGTTGCCTTCAGTTTGAAAAAGGCAGGCTCTGTTATTGTATAAAAGTAATTTAAGTAAGGAGGTTTTATGTTGATGCGATACTTACTATATTTATCTCTTTTTTCCTCTTTTGCTTTTGCAGAAGAACCTGGACCTGTTGATGAAGAAGAGATTATTGAGGTAATCCCTTGGGAAGAAGTTCCTTTGAATCAAAAAATTGCAGGTATAAGTGCTGCTGCTGGGGTATCGTCAGGAATTTTCTCCATCTTAAGCTGGCAATTGCATATGAGCTTGATTGAAAATAATTCGCGAGACATCTACCATATAACAGTCCCTGATACACAAGGCCCTCATCGTTCAGAGCATTTTGTTCGTAGCATGCGTGAGCATCTCTCTTCTGCCAGAGATGGAGATATGATTCGAATGCAGTATCGCCCTTTGAATCCGGCAGAACGCGAGATCACCGCTGCTCGCTTGAGAGACTTAGCTGAAGCTGCCGAGGAGATGGCTGATCAGTATGGCAATACTGCTCGAAATCAATGGGTTTTAAATTCAGAGAGCTTTGAAGCTCGCAGCCATGCCTATCGAGAATTAGCTAGAGGATTTCGAGAACAGGTCTGGTGGGTTGAAAATGCCCTCCCTCTTTCAGATGTCGATGTCAGATTGCCAGTAGACTTTTACTCCCAAGAGGAGGCCATTCGCTTTATTGAACAAGAAACAGCGAAGGGCAATCGATTTACCAAAATCACCTTAACCCCTAGAAAGATTCTTGAAAAATCAGACATGGCTTTTCGCGGCATTCGCTCTGGAGCCGTAGGACTGCTAATAGGTACTCTTTTCTATTTTGAAGAGATGGCGGCAGGATTGGTTGCCCATCATATCAGTCAGATGAGTAATGAAGAAGATATTCCCTTCCAGGAATATCAAGATGACCCCTAAAGAGCAGAGACGAAAACCTTCTGACAAAAATAGCTCCATCGAAGCGAGAAAAACATAGCTATATAGAAAGAATACGTAAGATTGTAAGCACTGTTTCTTCGGCACGAAAGTGCACATCTAGGTTTAAGACCTTGGCTTTATAGATTTCTCTATAGTGATTTTCTTTGTAGATTCGTGGTCTAGGATCCATCTGAAAATTGGCAATCAAGAAGTCTTTCAATT
This sequence comes from uncultured Pseudobdellovibrionaceae bacterium, assembly GCA_964653235.1. Taxonomy (GTDB): domain Bacteria; phylum Bdellovibrionota; class Bdellovibrionia; order Bdellovibrionales; family UBA840; genus CAZZCP01. The sequence goes on from CAZZCP010000056.1 coordinate 7,824, forward strand.
CATATTTGGAGTAGTTCAGAGAAATGGGGGGTAAACACTCAAGGTCATTTAAAGCGTCTTTCGCAAAAACTACATCAAAATCGATGCGAGGTCGGGTGGGTAATTCACTTTGAGCCTCTGGCACGTGATCATATTCTGGGATATAGGGTTTGATATCTAGAATGGGTGTTCTGCTCAAGAGATCAAGCCCTGAGACATAAAGCTTGCCTTGGTCGATTCGATCTAACTTCACACAGCTCATAGCAATGGGATTGGGCCGATGAGGTGATCTTGTGGCAAAGCAGCCCCATTTTTCTTCTAGGCGGGGAGGCGAAACTTTCATGGAGTTTCTTTTGTTTTTGTTATCAGAGAAAAGCCACAAAAGCCAAATATGAGAGTAGTTCTCTAAACCTTGCAGTCCGTGTACATAATGATCTTCAAGAAAAGAGATCACGCCACGAGCATAAGGATTCATTCCGCCTTGCCGAGGAATCGCAAACTTCTCGGGATAAGAAGTTTCAATCTTGGCGATCGGCTTCATGGTTTTTCGTAAGCAGGCGGTTGGTGTTTTGCAGTACTTTCTCTAGACTTTCGAGTTCATGGGGAGTTGGTACAGATCTTAAAATCATTCTTCTTAAAATCGCACCAATGCTTTTGGTGGGGTGAGAAAGATCATTGCCAATCAACTCAAGCCATTGAAACAAACTGCTTTCATCAAACTCCCATTCCTGAGTCTCTTGGCGCATTTTTTCTTGTTCTTCATCTGCATACTTTCGAAAAAACTCTTGCACCATATGCATGGTTAGAAGCGAAGCATGGGCCAAATTCAAAGAGGGGTAACCAGGTACTGGCAACTTAGCATTAAAATGCATGCGGCTAATGTCTTCTGCATTCAAACCCACATCTTCGGGGCCCATAAATAAGAATACATCTTGCTCGAGAGTATCTGGTGGGTGCTCTCTTTTGAGAAACTCTAATAGTCTACCTAGTTCTGGGCTTTCGCGATCTTTGCCATCTCTACGGGTAAGAGCAATTCGCAGACCCTGGCCATCTTCAGCGTAAAACTCACTCCATGAAGAATACTCACGGCGATTGCGATAAATTTCTTGGGCACCAGATGCACTCTGTTGTGCAGCAAAAGCCGAAGCATCACACTGAGCATCAATGATAATCAGGCGATTACATGCCATATTCATTGCGGCTCGAGAGCAATAACCAATATTTCTTGGGTAGATGGGGCGAACTAGAACTAGATTTAATTTTCCTTGCTTCATTAAGAATATGCATATCAAAATATATGCTTGTTTGTGCAGCAGCTAATACTCATTTTAAAAGTTTTTCATAGAGCAGATTGCCTTTTTGTTGAGAAAGGCACAAAATTTCATTTTTACCAGGAGGAAGAATGCTGACTCATCACATAGACAAAGACAATCATATTCTAGAGATCACTGTTGGGGGAGATATTGAAAGAGAAGAATTGCAAAAAACTTTGCAAGAGCTCGAAGGCCCACTCGACACTTGGGAAGAAATTCGCCTGTTAAAAAGAGTCGATAGTTTTCCTTCGATGGATTTACAATCTTGGATGCAAGATCTTAAGTTTGGTTTTGAGAACTTCTCCAACTACAAAAAAATCAAAAAATACGCCATCGTTACAGATAAAGAATGGATCGAAAAGATCATCGAGAAAATTGAGTTTCTTTTACCTGGCGAAGTGAAAGTCTTTGAAAATGAAGATATCGAAGAGGCGAGGTCTTGGCTCAAATAAGAATTAATTTTCTTTTTGGACCTTGTCCTCGCTCCGCTGCGGAGAAGGGTCCAAAAAGCAAAATCAATTCTCAGGGATGTTTAAGATCCAGAATCTCGGGTATTCATTCGGCCCATCGAACCCCAAGACTCCATACCTCTCTTTTGGCATAGGCATTTCTATTGCTAGTACTTAGATTGCTGTAACCGAAAGGAGGTGACCGAAAGAAGGTAACCGAGGTTCAAGAAAGAACCTCCTGAAAAGGAGGCCGTTATGAAAAACCAACACAGTTTTTCTATCGTACAGGTTGAAGTAAAACTTAAGCTGAGGCTGCATTTACTGGGCTTTGTGCTGGAGTTCCTTCTCCTGATTCTTTTGTCGTTCTTAGGGGCTTAAGGTCTGCGAGTGAGGACCAAGTGTTCTCTTCAAAAACCGCCGAATTTCGGTTGCAGCAATTAAGGTAAATCAGCTCGTCTTTCTTCTCTCGAGTGCAATGCCTCAAACTATAGAAACTAAAGTTTCATAAAGCGAGCCAAGTCTATTCCGCCCTGAATGTGCATAGCAAGTTCCGGGTATTTCGCAGCAGCTGCATTTAAATCTGCCAATAGCTTTTCGCGAATCACAGAGCTGGCATCAATCTTATGGGCAAGCTCGAGAAGTTCGACTTTTAAAAGCCATTCATTTGGAAAATCTTGTGCTAATTTTGAGTAAATGCTTTCTAGATCCGATTCTTTTACGCCCGTTTTACTACGCATATCGCGAACTTCTTGGTAGATGGCAAAGAGCTTTTGGTCTTGATCTGAAAAATCATGATTTGGTACTTCTACCGATACATGGTCTTCTACTTCGCCATAATTCTTTTCATCAGCTGGGCCGCCAAATACAGAGGGAATCTCAGAACCAATGGCCATATCAAACACACCCCATTCGGGTTGAAACAGGATTTTCTCCGCTTTGCGGACCGTACAGTCGGTAAAAGCGATAATCAAATTTTTACTATCTCTTCTTAAAATGCTTTTCACAAGTCCTTTTACTTCAACTCCAGAAGCAAACTTAAGTTCACAAATTCTTCCCTCTATAATTCCGATATGGGCAAGTTTCTCAGGACTCATCCCAGATAGGCACTCCTCTTCATTCTGTAAGAGTCCCACTGGGCTACCAAAACCATGAGCGTGGTAGTCAGTGCCGTGCCCTGGTAACTGTTCATCCTGATAAGCAATTTGTGTCGGGCTTGAAAACTGCAAATAGCAAGGATTGCCATCAGCATCGGCCAAGAAGTTGGCCAAGACTCCTGAAACCTGTAGGCCTGAATTGTACTCTACTGTATTGACACTTTTGGCGCGTTTGGCTTCGGCCAAACCATAGATTCCGCCCCTTTGATAGGCAAAGGAACTAGCCACTTCATTTAAAACCACAATGAGGTGATGAAAATCTTCTGCTACAAAAAGTTGAGGTTGCTTTTCTGTAATATCAAAGCCGTATTCTATACATCGAGAAGAGTGTGGAATCTTTTTTACCGAGGGGTCCAAACAAGATTTGGCCTCACCAATCGAAGATAACAAACCTGCCCCATAAAGTTTTGGGTTCTCTAGATCACCTACCAGACCGTATTCAGCCGTCCACCAGTAGAGCCGAGCTAATTTTGCAGCTTCAGAAACATAGGTGATGTTTTCAACTGCTTCATCCAATTCTTTTTGTGCCTGGTCAATTTGCTCTTGTGTAGCATTGCGGTCTTCTTTGAGATCAGAGAGCTTGCGAATGGCTTGGTACATCTGAAAGTCTTCGGAGCTTATAATACATTTTTTTGAAATTTTGGCGTATTGGTGCAGGTAGTGACAATACTCTTCGTGTGCCAAGAAAGGGGCGTGCCCAGCAGCTTCGTGAACAATATCGGGAGCCGGAGTATAAGGGATGTGTTGTACAGTTCGTATTTCTTTGGCGATTGGTAAAAAGCCGAGAGCTTGCAGTTGCAAAAAAGTAGATGGCGGGAGAAAGCCACTTACAGGCACAGTGAACCAGCCATAGTCTTTGAGTTTTTCACCCATGCTTTTGATACTGGGAATCTCATCTATCGTTACACCCGATTTTTCCATACCTTCACAGTAAAACTCGTGAGCATGATCTGTTAAGAAATGCATGAGTTGTCGAAGAATAAAGCGCCAAGTAGCATGCTCAATAGGTGTGTAACTGGCGGAGTCTTGTTTTTGAATGTATTTTTCTAAGTGCTCGGGAACTTGGGTTTTCATATCATCCTCATTTACAAATACATATCCTCTGTCAGAAGGTAGTTTTGTAGATAGTCCTGCACTCCTTCTTCGAGTGAAAACTTCGCTGGGCTCAATCCGTCTCTCTGCGCTTTCTCCATCTTTGCCTCGGTGAAATATTGGTACTGAGGAGCTAGGTCCCGAGGCATCTCGATCCAGTCGATCTTGAGCTCTTTGTTCATGTTCTTGAAAACTGCCTTTGCCAAATCCATCCATGTTCTCGCCTTTCCGTAACCAAGATTGTAGATTCCTTGGAACGACTTTTTCTCATTCATTTCGAGCATCCAGCGAGTAATGTCTTTCACATAGACAAAGTCTCGCATCTGCTCACCATCTGCAAATTCAGGATGTTCTGATTGAAAGAGTTTTAAATTTCCCGCATCTCGAATTTGCTCAAAGGCTTTATGTACAACACTACGCATGCTTTCTTTATGATATTCATTAGGTCCGTAAACATTAAAAAACTTTAAAGCTAGCCATTTTTCGTCTGCTGCTTCTCTTTGTAGCCAGCGATCAACCAAAACCTTAGAATATCCATAAGGATTGAGAGGGATCAATTCTGTAGAGGGCGTTTGATCGTCAAATCCCTTTTCGCCAAGGCCATATGTGGCGCCGCTGCTAGCATGAACAAAACTTAGGTTGTTGGTAAAGCACCACTCGGCAAGAGCTTGAGAATAGTAGTAATTGTTTTCAAGTAAGAAATCTCCGTTTTTCTCTGTCGTATCTGAACAGGCGCCAAGGTGGTAGACAGCATCAATATGGCTAGTGGTTTCAAAAGCACTTAAAAAATCAAATAGGTCTTTGGCGATAACAAATTCAGCAAAGTCTCTTTTGCGTAAATTTTTCCACCTCTCATCTGTACCAAGATGATCGACGCAAATAATGTCATTGATACCTTGTTGGTTGAGCTCCCAAACAAGTGCGCTGCCTATAAATCCAGCAGCCCCTGTGACTATGATCATAGATACTCCAATTAGAAAGCTATTAACAATTTAGAGTACTTAGGGATTTCGAGCAAGGTTTCCCTTTAGGGTCATTTTGCCACTAATGTTTTAGAAAAGGAGAGTTATTTTAAAGAGATAATTAGAATTGAGTCAGAAAAACCTACACAAAATATTCACAGTTCTCTATAGTCCGGCTTCCAAAAGGAGAGAGATATGATCCGATTACTTAGCATATGCCTTAGTGCGTTGTTCTTTGTTGCTTGCACCGGTAAAGGCAAGAAGTCTAGCAACAAGACACTTGTTTATTGCTCTGAAGGAAGTCCCAGTTCGTTCAACTCACAAGTCGCTGTTGATGGCACCACATACAATATAACTGCTCGTCAACTATCCAATCGCTTGGTTGAATTCAAATTAGGTACTACCGAAATTGTTCCTGCTCTTGCCGAATCTTGGGAAGTCTCTGCGGACAAGCTCACTTATACTTTTAAGCTACGTAAAGATGTTCAATTTCATACCACCAAGTATTTTAAACCAACTCGAAACTTCAATGCAGATGATGTGATTTTTTCTTACAATCGTATGGCTCGTGAAGACCACCCTTTTCATAAAGTAAGCGGAGGAAACTACGAGTACTTTGATTCAATGAATATGAATGGTCTGGTAAAAGAAGTTAAAAAAATTGATGACTATACAGTTCAGTTTGTTCTTAATGAGGTCAATGCTCCTTTTATTGCCAATATGGCGATGGAATTTAACAGTATTTTATCAAAAGAATATGGCGATCAATTGCTGGCAAAAGGAACTCCCGAGCAAATTGATACTCTGCCTGTGTCGACCGGACCCTTTAAATTTATCGACTATCAAAAAGATACTTTGGTTCGTTTAGCAAAACATGAAAATTATTTTCGTGGTCCCGCTAAAATTGATAATTTGATTTTTGCAATCACTCCCGATGCCAGTGTTCGTTTTCAAAAGCTCAAAGCGGGAGAGTGTCACTTTGTGACCGAACCCTCACCAACAGATCTTGCCGGTATGAAGTCGGATCCTCAGATTCAGTTGGTATCACAGCCTGGATTGAATGTTGGGTATTTGGCGATGAATACCAAGAAAAAACCTTTTGATAACGTAAAAGTTCGACAAGCTATGGCCTATGCTTTGAATCGCAAAGCCTATATCGATGCCATCTATCTTGGAAACGCAAGTGTGGCTCACAATCCAATTCCACCAAAAATGTGGTCTTACAACACCAGTGTTGAAAAGTATGAGCACAATGTGGAAAAGGCCAAAAAACTTTTGGCTGAAGCTGGTTACCCCGATGGTTTTGAAACCGAGTTGTGGACATTGCCAGTATCTCGACCCTACAACCCAAGCGGCAAAAAAATGGGCGAACTAATGCAAGCTGACCTAGTCAAGGTTGGCATTAAAGCAAAATTGGTTTCTTATGACTGGCCCACATATTTAAAGAAGTCTCAAGCTGGTGAGCATGACTTAGCTCAGTTTGGATGGTCGGCTGACAATGGTGATCCTGATAACTTTTTAGCAACTCTATTGAGTTGTGCTTCAGCTCAATCTGGCCAGAACCGGGCCTTTTGGTGCAATCAAGAATTTGATGCATTGGTGATCAAAGCACAGCAGATTACTGAAATCGCAAAGCGCACAGAGCTCTATAAAAAAGCGCAAGAAATTTTCAAGACTCAGGTGCCTTGGGTACCGATTGCACACTCTGAGAATTTTCGTGCCTATAGAGAAAATTTGGCTGGATATACTTTAGACCCTTTTGCCGGGGATTACTTTCACAAAGTTGAATTGAAGTAATGCTTAAGTTTTTATTTCGCCGTACACTCAGTATGATTCCAACACTGCTTGGTGTGAGTATTCTCGCCTTCGGACTGATTCGCTTAGTGCCTGGTGATCCGATCATTGCTCTTTTGGGAGAACGAGCTGCGAACCCGAAAGTTTACAATGAGATGAAAGCCAATTTGGGTTTGGATAAACCTGTTGTAACTCAGTATTTTCTTTTTATCAAAAATGCGATTCAAGGAGACTTGGGCAGCTCGGTAGTATCAAAAAGACCTGTAACTCAAGAGTTTTTCGATCGCTTTCCCGCTACCTTTGAGCTGGGAATGCTGGCAATGTTTTTTGCCATAGTCTTAGGAATTCCTTTGGGAATTATAGCTGCAGTAAAAAGAAATACTGCCGTTGACTACAGCGTGATGGGAGTTTCCTTAGTAGGCTATTCTATGCCGATTTTTTGGTGGGGTTTGGTATTGATTCTTTTTTTCTCGGTAACTTGGGGTATTACTCCTGTATCAGGTAGAATCTCTGCCGTGTATTACATCCCTCAGGTGACGGGATTTTACCTGATTGACACCTGGTTGAGTGGAGAGGGTTTTGCTGCATTTGCCGATGCCATTTCGCATATGATTTTACCTGCGATTGCCATGGGTACAATTCCACTCGCGGTGATTGCTCGAATGACGAGGTCTTCTCTTTTAGAAGTGATCAATGAAGACTACATTCGAACTGCCAGAGCCAAGGGTTTGTCTGCCTATACTGTGATTGTTGGACATGCTCTTAAGAATGCTTTAATTCCTGTCATAACAGTGATTGGTTTGATGTTTGGTAGTATATTAACTGGAGCAATTTTAACCGAGACGATATTTTCTTGGCCTGGAATCGGAAAGTGGTTAGTAAAAAGTGTTGAGGCTCGTGATTACCCCGTGATTCAAGGGGGTATATTGTTGATTGCAATTATGATCATGTTTGTAAATATCGCTGTTGATGCCATTTATGCTTTTGTGAATCCAAGAATTCGAGGAGCACAATGATGAATGAGAACCTTCAAGTCTTTATCAAGCATTTTGCTAAAAACAAAGCAGCTGTTGCCGGACTTGCGATTGTCTTCTTAGCTTTAGTCATCGCCCTTGCTGCGCCTTTGTTTGCGCCCTATGAACCCGCTGCCGTTTTTACCAATGATTTGCGCCTTCCTCCCTTTTGGTCTGATGGGGGATCATGGAAATATCCTCTCGGTACCGATGATGTCGGTCGCGATCTTTTGAGTCGCTTAATCTATGGTGCTCGGGTGTCTCTTGGAATTGGATTTTTGGTTGTCATCTTTTCTCTGACTATAGGTTCAGCTCTTGGTTTACTCGCTGGCTATTATGGAGGACGAGTCGATAGTATTATCATGCGTGGAGTAGATATTTTAATGGCTCTGCCCAGTATTTTACTGGCAATAGTAGTGGTTGCAATTTTAGGACCGAGCCTTACCAATGCTGTGATTGCTGTGGGTATAGTATACATACCCAGTTTCGTTCGCTTGGTGCGAGCTTCGGTTATAAGTGAAAAACACAAGTCCTATGTCGAAGCGAGTAAGAGCTTTGGTGCGTGCAATGCTCGTATTTTACTCTTAAATATTTTTCCAAATATTACAGCGCCATTGATTGTCCAAGGAACTTTGGGTTTTTCTAACGGCATTCTCGATGCAGCAGCCCTTGGCTTTTTGGGCTTGGGAGCTCAGCCGCCCATTGCCGAATGGGGAACTATGCTAGCCGATGCTAGGCCTTTTATTGAAAGTGCACCTTGGCTTGTGACCTTGCCAGGTCTCTGCATTTTGCTTGTGGTTTTGGGTTTCAATCTTTTTGGTGATGGTTTAAGGATGCTCTGGATCCGAAGTTGAAGCGCAGATAAAGATTCATGCGATTTTTTTTCTAGTCCTCGCTTCGCTGCGGAAAACGAAAAAAAATCGCATGAATCTTCAGTGTTTTGAATTGCAGTTTGTGTAGGTCATGCTGGATAAGAAAGGTGCTGCAACCGAAATTCGGTGGTTTTTGAAGAGAACATGTAGCCCTCACTCGCAGACCTTAAGCCCTAAGAACGACAAAAGAATCAGGAAAAGGAATTCTAGCACAAAGCCCAGTAAATGCAGCCTCAGCTTAAGTTTTATTTCAACCTGTACGATAGAAAAACTGGTTTGGTTTTTCATAACGGCCGCCTTTTCAAGAGGTTCTTTCTTGAACCTCGGTTACCTCCTTTCGGTTACAGCAATTTAAGTATAAGCAAATCGGATGCCTGGCTTTAAAATCCACTTTTGTTAGAATGTTGTCCGCTAATCGCACTGACTGGATGAGTGCCAGCTGGATCCGAACCCATTCCTAGCTGCTCCCTTTTGTTTCACTTTTTTTATCCATTCATTTTGTAGTTTCAATGACCTAAGATACTTGTCCGAAAATGCATCAAAATTTAAAGATTCTCGGACATGCTATACTAAACATTTTAAATACTTATATGCTCTCGGACGGACGTCCGAAGTGAAATAAAAGGAAGCAGTTTGAAGACGGCGCGCCTGCGAAGCGATGCGCAATGGGTGACTTCTAATCGATAAAGAACGTAGAATTTTCTCTATGAAATGCTTTCTTCTTTTTTTTAGTTTTATTCTTTTTGCCTCGAAAACCTATGCTGTGGATTACGCATTTGATGCGGTTGTAAACAAAAGAGCTCCGGTCTTTCGCCAAATTGGTACCAAGCCAGTGATGTATTTAGAGAAAGGCCGCAGGGTGAAAGTCTATTACGAGAAGAGAAATAACTTTTATCGACTGGTCACCAAATCCAATCGACCTCTCTTTATTCGAGATATTGATGTGGGCGAAGAAGGGGGCATTGCCGATGATCTCTACACGGGTCCGCCCGAAGAGAATCAAGCTCCACCACCACAGCAACCAGGAAGAATTACTTTTCCGCACTTTACCTATGACCTTGGAGTGGCTTCTGGTTGTGCCAATGATGAGTGCTATACAGAAGCCAATCTTGGTTTGAATACCTTTTTTAATAAGCATATTGCCTGGAGAAATGCTGGTTTCTATCGTTTCGTTGAGCCTGAAGACATTTATGGGCTTGATACTTCTGGCCGTCTTTATGGATATTTTGGCGGTGAGCCTCCGATACTCACAGCTTTTGCAGGACCTGGATATCGATTTTCAAATGATGGCAACTCAGCCCCCTTTGCCGAAGGCGGTGTGATAGCCCGTTTGGCTGGATTTACTTTGGGTGCAGGTGTAAAACAAATTTTTCTCTCTGCAGTTGCCGATGATGGTGAAGAGATTGAAGATGAAACCCTGGTATTTATTATCTTAAGTGGCAGTGGAGCTTTTTAA
>CAZZCP010000057.1:0-17900 GCA_964653235.1 uncultured Pseudobdellovibrionaceae bacterium
TTTTCTTTTATCACGGTTTTCTCCCGCCATCGGGTTAAACCGCCCTATCTTTTTTGTCCACCTTTTTTGGGGAAGCTCAGTAATGAGACCAGGGAGATTCGAGAGGATATACAAGATATCCTCGAAAAACTGGAACTGGGCCTTACTTTAGGGCTTCCTCATGTGAGACCTTTAGCCAGTGTTCACTCCAGTCTCTTTGAGATAAGAGTGAAAGATAAGAAGGGTCAATTTAGAGTTATCTATTTTGTGAAGAAGAAAGACGCAATCTATATTCTTCACGCTTTTAGAAAGAAAACTCAAAAATTGCCTGATAAAGAAAAGAAATTAATCCATTAAGAGATTAAAGGAGATTAAGTAATGGCCAAAACAAAAACTTACAAAGATGTTCGATCTTTTTCTAAAGAAGTCTTAGGACTCGACGATTATGATAGTTGGCTTATCTCTACAAAAAATAAAATTATTGCCTCTATCGTAAAAGCGAGAAAGCAACAGTCCATCTCTCAAAAAGAATTGGCTGAGATGCTTGGGACAACTCAATCAGTAATCAGTCGCATTGAAAAAGGCACGAGTCGTGGGATTACTCTTGATTACTTGATGAGAGTTGTAAGTGCACTAGGAATATCGCCTAATATCACACTTAAAAAAGCTGCCTGATCTTGGACACGAATCCTCAGGAAGGACCGTATTAACGAAATAGAAACCAAACTCTTATACTTAAAATGGCAGCTGAGGAAAATTCAAAATCCGCCACCCTTAGCGATGTGCGGATCGAGCATTTCTCAGTTGCACTATCTACTTTTTATTGGATGGATCGATTTTCATCTACTGGTAGCAGCAAAATTGAATCATCTTCAGCTCTTTACCTTGGACAAAAACTTATTGCTTCTTTCACGAAAGCTGGGAATCAATGCTTAGAAGAAAACTTATGTATTTTGCAGATGGTGAAACAATACCAACAGAGAGTAATCCATAGATTTTGTGTTTCAGAATTAAGCTTCGCTATGCTCTTGAATCTTTTCATAAATAGGATCGAAAGTAAAAGTTCTTCCTTCTTGGGTTTCAAACTGCAAGACTTCGCGAAAGTACTCTGTCCCGGCCCCATCTACCACCAACTTTCGAGTAGTGAGTTGAATGTTTTGAACCGGACCCCAAACATGAGAACTAAAAACAAGTTTTAACTCGGTAGAAGAATCGAGACGGTAAATCATTATACCTTGTCTTGTATGAACCGCTACAAGCTTCAAAGTCTCCATTTTCGCTTGTGGAAAATCCAGCATCTGAAATCGCACGCCTTTAAATTGATACTCAAAAACCTCTAAAGCCTTTGCTTCAAAATGAGTACGAACTTCATCTAAAATCTTTCCGTTAGAATCGACCACTCGAAGATAAGAGTTTTCGATCACAAATCGAATATCGATTTCAACCAGACGAAAGATTTCTGCTCCGCCATTGTGAATGTATTTATAAGAATCTGACTGAATTTTATGAAATAGAGTTTTACAGCTAGCAATAGAAATAGAATGGAACAACAAAACGAACACAAACAGACACAAATAGATTTTCATAATTACTGTTTGAAGGAGTAAAATGAAAAAATCAATTTCATACTGGTTTTTGACACTTTTTCTAATAAAAATTCAGAGAATTAAAAGAAAAAGTAATGGCCAGGCATAAAAAACGATAATGACTATAAAGTATTACACTTGATTTGCCCCTGCACAGGGGGCAATATCATTTTAGTCGGCGCGAAGCTGGGACAATACATTAAATATCTGGCCCGCATGCGGAATTTCAGTCAAATCTTCAAAAACCCATGGCAACCCGCTCAACAGATTTTGAACTTTTCTAGGACTGATAGAGCTTTCTGCTAATGCATCACTAACATAAGCCTTGATTTCAGCGACAGAGTTTTGATCTTTAGGAATTGATTTAAAAATCGAAAAAACTTGCAGCAACTCATCATGGGTCCACTTATCTTTTAAAAGCACGTAACTAAAACGTCTAATGATTTGATCAAACATATCAGAAGCTAAAACAGGAGAAAGTTCTTCAAGCATTTCTACAGTTTCGGCATTTCCCTCATTTCTCAATTGAGGAAACTTTTTGATGTCATATTCTTCACCCAAGCTTATCATTCTTTCTCTAGCTATCACAGCCTCTTGTTGTAATTTCGTCAGAACAGAATAAGGATTAAAGATATTTGTATCTACTGCAAGACCAACCGAAGCAAGAAGTTCTAAAGCAGCCGTAAAACAGGAATTGAAGACTGTGTGGTAGATCGCATTGGTGCCGTTCTCTGCTGAAAAATGAATCGCCTTGCTTAGCATTTGATTTTTTTGTTGGCGAAAAGCATGTATTTTATATTGCTCAACGTATGCCCTACCCGCATGAAAGTCAGCAGCATGTGAAGTAGAATACATAGTCTTTATATAAGCATATTCTCCCAATATTCCTTGTAGTGGCGACCAAGGAGAATCGCTTTGTTTTGTGCGTGCGCCAAACAAGCTATAAACAATATCACCAGGGATAAACATGGGGTTATCTACTTGGTTTAAAAGGCTTAAATCATTGATCTCGCGAAAATCTTTGATTTGACCCATCCAACCTTCAGGAAAAGTATATCCTTGAGGTACTAAAAAGATCGGCTCATCCGTTTTCATACGAACTTGAAGGTGAGAGCCTACGCCTTCATCAAACCATTCCACTTGAAGAATTGCATCATTAACTCCTTCTGTAGGAATCATTGCTGTCCAAAAACGACCAATGTCAGCAGATTTATCGACCCAGCCATGTAAGAAGTTATCAACAACCATTGTTTTTTTATGCAAACTGTATTTTTGGGCGACTTTTTGAAACTGCTCTCGTTTAAAATCATCTTCTGGAACTATTGTTAAAGGTCGAATTCGGCTTGTTTGAATTTCAAATCCCGCAAAAGGTGAAAACAGCTCGATATCAATAAGTTGATCGATGCCGATATTTTTTGACTCTAACAAATGAGATTCAGGCATCAACTCTGCCTGAGCAATATTCAATGAAAAGAAAAGAAAAGAAAAAAGAAAAAGAATAAACGAATACATGAACTCTCCTGTCAAGTGAATCACTAGCACAGAAGCATTCGAGTCACTAGCGCATAGAAAATATTATCAACTGCTTTCACTTTTATACATCGTTTCTGAATACAATAATTTATATGGATATTGATCAAAAGCCTTGTGAGAATTCTTATACCTATTCCCCATTTACTGAATAAGTAAGAGTAATTTCTACGTCTTGATAAAGATTGAAAATAGCTATACAGAAAACGACTTTATTGGCCTCTGTATGCAAATAAACTGTATCACAAACTCTTGAATCAGGCTCAAATTCAAACTCAGGATCACCTTTGACATGAGAATACTTACTCACAATACCAGGAATTAGAAACCCACCAAAGCTTGCAAGAGCAAGATATTCGTCTTCAGATATCATTTTATTAGCTGCTCCCTTTTATTTCACTTTTTTAGCAAAATTGAATCGCAGTTTCAATCACATAGGATACTTGTCCGAAGCTGCATCAAATTTTCATCAGTTTCGGACAGAATACACGAAACATTATAATTACTTATTGCTTACGGACCGACGTCCAAAGTGAAATAAAAGGGAACAGTTTGGGATTGATAAAAAAACCGGCATAGTCATTGTGCGTAAGTTGTTAAAAAAATATTGAACTCAATTGAATAATCATCTCATAATTGTAATTAATTTAAAACTTTTAAAGGAGATATAAATGAAGTTTAAAGCCTTTGTTTTTTTAGCAGGGCTCACATTTTTATCTGGCTGTGCAACTTACAGACAGGCCAAAGATGTGAAGATCGTTGCTTTTGACACAGACGTTAAAAAAGGAAAATCCATTGGTAACATTCAAGGCGAAGACTGTATTTGGACAGTGATGGGCTATCGTTTAGGTGGTCAACCCAGCCTTGATAGAGCCTTTACAAATGCTCGTATGAACCGTACCTCATCTGCACTAGGCGATGTTATGGGCAGTGAAAACACTATGGGTGATGGGCTTCGCTACATCAATAAAGTAAGCACGAAGAATCGTGGTTGGAATGCTGTCGTTGTTGGTAAAGATTGTCTAACTGTTACAGGGATAGGTTACAAATGAAAAATTTATTATTTAGTATGATTGCAATGGGACTCTTAGGTGGATGTGCGGCTAAGGTTAAAATATTAGATACTGCTGCTGTATCTACAAAGCATTACTCTATATCAGAGGGACAAAAGCTAGAAGAAACTGGTGATGTTACAGGTCAATTCTGTGCTGATTCTACTGAAGACGAAGGCGAAGTTGGCTTGATGGATAAAGCTGTTTCAAATACTCTCTCAGAGAATAATATTGATTTCATTACCAATGCCTCTTTTTATAGTAAAGGTAACTGCACTATGGTTGAAGGAACTGGCGCTGTAATCAAGTAAGATCGAAAACAATTCGATATTAATAAACCTGGCCTTTGGTCAGGTTTTTTTATTTCCCCACTATCTCAAATTGAGACGTCAAACTTATAAGCAGTTTCAAAGCAATTTTTGCTCTTCTTGAAGCAGCTGCAAGCACAAAAGGCATGTTGTTTGCTCTATTATAACTAAATTTGCTCTAATCTTATAAAATAGAGTAAAATGGGGGATCTCATGAATAGGAAAATATACCTAAAAATCAGTATTCTGTTAACAGTATTGATTTTGCTATTTCAAAATTGCCAGTCACAATTAGAACCTTTCTCTAATGCCTCGACCAACGAGATCGCTTTGGCATCCATTGAAGCACCTGCTCAGTCTGAAATCGGTCAAGAAGTGGTTTTTTCGATCAAAGCTCAACAAGCCATTACGAATGTGAATTGGAGCTTTCCAAATGGACAAACTGCAAGTGGTGAAACAATTCGACTTACATTCAACACCCCAGGCAGCATGCGCTATGAAGCCAAAGTTAGCCTATTAGGAGGAAGCAGCTTGAATCTATCAGCTACAATTATGATTACCGAAGTGGGTCGATCTTGTGTTGATTTTAGTGACTTGAGCATATCAACTTCGAATCCTGTTCAAGGTGGAGCGCAATTTAATGTAAATGAAAATATTAGCCTTTCTGTTGCCAGTGTACCTGCCTGTTTAAATCTTGATCTCAATCAAGTACAATGGAACTTTGGTGATCAAAGTAGCAACTTGAATGGAGGCACAGTTAGCCATGCATACACACAAGCTGGTGCCTATACAGTTACTGCTACAGACTTAAATTCGAATGAAAGCATTCAAATCCGCATCGATGTGGCTCAACTCGGTTCTGTAATTACACCAAGCGTGCAGATACCTAGTAATATTATAGCAGGTCAAAGTGTCGAATTTGTTGTTGAGCCCGAGCAGAGTATTTCTCAAGCCAATTGGAATATCGATGGTTCTACGAAATCGGGAACTCGAGTGAATCATACATTTGCCAGTGCTGGTAACTACAGCGGAAGTGTTGTTGTTACTCTAAATGGTCAATCAACGACTCAAACTTTAAACTTTACGGTAAGTGTTGCTGCTGCTGGCACTTGCCCTCAACCTAGCGATTTAGACATCTCGGTTTCTAATTCTGGATTCTCAAGACAAGTTGTCAATCGCAACACCAATTTGCGGGTTGATATACCAAACTGTCTTAATATTGATGCATCTAGAATACAATGGACATTTCAAATGTTACAAGGAGCAAGCGGCGTAGACATTTCACTTCTACCAACTCCGGCCAATCAAACAGGCAATCCAATTGATCTTGCCTTTCGATATGTTGGAAACTACCTGGTTACAGCAATATTACCAGACAACAATGGAATCTTACAAAATCAAGTAGAAGTCGACTTCTTTCCTGCAGCTTTTCCAACTTGTCCATTTACCCAAGAGCAAGCCAATACAGTCAATATTACTCCTGTATCTGACTATATCAGCTCCATCGGGCCATCACAAACGCATATTGTTACTCAAGAAAATACAACTTTAACTTTTAGTGGAATCAACCCAGAATGTTTAGGTTATACCGATTTGATAGAGTTCTACGAATTTCCTCGAGACCAAGACCCTCTCAACGGAAGACTTTTTCAAGGCAATACTGCTTCTATCTTATTCAATCAAAACGGAAAACGCGAAGTCTTGTTCTTAAGAGAGTCTGTCACCGGAGAATTGCTTCCCCTCTTTCTTGATGTAACTGTTTTTACTGAAGGGAACTTAAAAATTGACTTTATCGGGCTTGGAGCGACTCAAAGAGATGGGCAAGACCTTACTTTTGATCAATATTTGAGAACCGAAAACCGATCTGGAACTGGATATGGTATTGTCTTTGCCGCAATTACCGGAAGTGTTCAAGCTTATGAGAATGATGTTGAAGAGCTTGTTTACCAGATTCGAGATGCCAACAATCAAATGATTCGCCCTTGGGGATCAATCGGTAGATTAAACACAGGCTACCGTGCAAATTCATCACAAATTGACTATGACTCAAGTGGAACAATTAATGGTATTATTTCTGGAGATAGTAGAACCCCGATTTTTTCTGATGCGAACGGCAATGAACTAAAGCTCCAAGTAAACCGTGAGTATATCATTGAATTGGGCCTGGTTCGACACGGATTGATTGAGTCAAATTCAATTGCTAGCCGAAGATTTAAGGTGATTCACAGAGATCATTTAGAGATGGTGCGATTGGGTAACTGTGATTTTGATACGAGAGATGATATCACTGAATCAGATGCAAATACTATCACTGATCGCGTAGTAAATTTGAATTCTATTTATAGTGAAGTTTGTGATTTAGATCGA
Organism: uncultured Pseudobdellovibrionaceae bacterium; assembly: GCA_964653235.1. Taxonomy (GTDB): domain Bacteria; phylum Bdellovibrionota; class Bdellovibrionia; order Bdellovibrionales; family UBA840; genus CAZZCP01. The sequence continues at coordinate 6,823 of CAZZCP010000057.1, forward strand.
AACGGTGTAGTGAATACTTTTGACACTATTGCAATCGCTGTAATTGATCGTGATGGTACGCAAAATCAACAAGTATTTCTTGGTTATGAAAGAGGAGATTGCAATGCAGATGGAGTCATCGACAATCAGGACAATATCTTTACCCAGATTATACTAGATAGGCAGCAAAAGAACCAATCGATTGGTTTTGATCTTAAGCTTTGCGACTGCAATGGCGATGGAAGCCTTGATGCAAGCGACATAACAGGATCAAACAATCGAACCTGTGATCGTCGATAAGCACAATTTTTATAAGTAAACATTAAGGGCCTAGAAATAGGCCCTTTTTTTTAGAGTGTACTAGCTGCTCCCTTTTATTTCACTTCGGACGTCCGTCCGCAAGCAATAAGTATTTATAATGATTCGTGTATTCTGTCCGAAGTTGTTGAAAATCTGGTGCAGCTTCGGACAAATATCCTAGCTTATTGAAAGCTGGATTTAATTCTGCGAAAAAAGTGAAATAAAAGGGAGCAGCTAGTAGACTCAAAGCATCACATACGAAAGACTTGCCAGAAGATAAAATTGCTGAAAAAAATGCTTTTATATGCATATTTTTCGCTATCTAGTATTGGCGTTTTTATTTAGTTCTAGTTTTGCTTCGGCAGACAGCTGGTTTGATCGCAAAATAGAGATCTTAGAAAGCACTCCAGACATTTCCGGTTGGGGTTTTGATGTTCATTTTGGACAAAAGCCTGCTACCCATGATGTACTTGGGCAATCTCTATTGAGCCCGCATTTGTTTAACTGGTACTTTAGCAATTATAGAATTGGAATCGACTACTACTCTACACAATCAACTTTTTTTGCTCCTGATTTTATTCGCGACTTTTCTGTCTTTTTGCAATCTGACGGAAAACTCTACAAAGACATTCTCTTTACCTACACTCGCCTTGGAATTGGCCAGATTTATGTCGATGATCTAATCTATGAGGATGGCATTTTGAATATTCCCTTTGCCCTGGGGCTAGAGCTGATCACTGGTAATACCAACAAAGGGGTATTCTCTTTCTTTGTTCAATACAGGGTAAATCTCTTTACCTATTGGGATGAAGAAGAGTCGCTGCCACAAAATGCCAATGAGGTCTTGCTGCTAAAAGCGATCGATGGAGCAATTTTCTCAACTGGACTTCGGATTCATTTTTAAGGCGGGAGCCTCAGTATTGAGACTCCCAGGGGATTATTTTACAGCAAGTGCTGTAACATCAAAACCATAGTCAGTAACAGATCCATCAGAAGTCATTCTAAGAATCACTTTTTCTTGGCTGAAGGCAGGTGACAATTGGCCGTTACGAATTCCCGTCCAGCGAGCTAACTCGTTGCCGTTTTCATCCTCAAAGATGACAAAATCATAACCACTCTCAAGCTCAAAACGATCAAAGTAAATTGCAAATTGCTCTGCACCTTCAGGACGAGTAATTTCAAAAACTTCACTCATGTTGTTTTCGTAAGGGTGAATACTTGATAGATTGTAATCCACTTGATCCCAATTTGATGGATCATTAGGATCAGGCGGGTACTGATAGTCTGTGAGTAAAGACTCTGCATCTAACATACCGTTAGAAGCTACCAAACCACGAAAGTTGGCGTTGGGTCTAGCTGTGCGAACCAAACGATCGCGAATCTCTTGTGCCTTCAATCCAAGCTCTTGCGCAAGCAATAGCACCACAGCGCCAGATACATGAGGTGTTGCCATTGAGGTCCCCGACAAAGATTCATAGCCACCACCAGGTACGGTACTTAAAATATTTCTACCAGGTGCTGCAAGATCAACCGTTGTGCGGCCATAGCTCGAAAAGCTTGCCTTCATTCCAGAAATATTCATAGCAGCAACCGAAACCACATTGGGCACATCATATGTTGCAGGATATGAAGCTCTAGCATCATTGTCTTGGTTCGAATTGCCAGCAGCCGCAACAAAAAGAATATTGGCATCATTGGCTCTTTGAATCGCATCTACCATTGCTTGGTTAAAACCACCGCCGCCCCAAGAATTTGAAGTTAAGTGAGCTCCATTTATAGTCGCATAGTCAATAGATGAAACCGCATCGGCAAGACTCCCAGAACCTGAGCCGCTCAAAAATTTAATGGCCATAATTTTCGCTTTGTGTGCAACTCCTACGACCCCGACCGAGTTGTTGCCTTCAGCTGCGATTGTACCTGCGCAATGTGTACCATGACGATTGTCATCCATAGGATCCCCATCCTTGTTGGCAAAGTCATAGCCATATACATCATCAACATAGCCATTGCCATCGTCATCAACTCCAGCTTGACCATCTCTTTCGGCCTCATTGACCCACATATTGTTCACAAGATCTGGATGTGTGTAATCAACCCCCGTGTCGATTACGCCAACAATGACATCTTCTGAACCAGTTGTGATTTCCCAAGCTGCTTCGGCATTGACATCAAAACCATCGTTCGAATTATTTTGAAGTCCCCAAAGCTCCCCGTATCTTGGGTCATTCACAGTTTGCAGAGTGAGAATTGCATTTGGCTCTGCATACTCTAACATTGGACTATTTTCGATAGCCTCTATATTCTCTGCTTTTATGAGAACACTGTTAGAAATTGGACTAATCGTTCTTACATATTCTGCTCCCATCAACTCAACGGCAAACTTATGTTCAGCGTCTTCCATGTCGCGGGCGAATTTTACAATGTACTCTCCTTCAACAACACGTTGAGTGGTCACAGTAAAATCGATGCTTGCCATAGCTGAGCTACTTGCAAGCAAAGCAGTCACTAAAATTTTTTTCATATTCCCTCCATAAAAAAATTTTGTGGCTAACTTCTTGAACTTTAGTTTGTTAGCTCTAAGGCGGAGGGACTATTTGTTTTTTGTTTGGCACCAAAAAACTTAGACCAAAGTTATGTTAAACAATGGATCAGCTTCACAACTTGACACTGTTTTAGAGTCAAATTGTCCACTTCAGGTCTTGTGACTAGAGCAGTTTGACGCCAATTTTATGTTGCAATGAAATTGTAAAAATTAAATTTTCTCTTTCTAACATGAAACTCAGACAGGCTTTGTGTTATTAAGTATGCCAACAAAGGGAGAATTTATGCCATTGCAAAGACGTGAATTTTTAAAATTTTTAGGCGCCGGATCTGTAGCGGCAGCCAATGTTCAACTCTTTTCATTTTTACCTGCTTGTGCCACGGCACAAACAACAGAAAGAATTCAAGGCTTAGGTGCTATTTTTGATGATGACTTAGTGTTGCTAGAGGGCTTAAACAAAAAACTTTTAATCTCATGGCAAGATCCAGTTAATGCCAACGAAAAGTTTGGATTTAACTGTGACTACATTGCCTTTTTACCAACTGGCGAAGACGAAGGTCTTTTGTGGGTCAACCACGAGTATGTGCACCCTGTTTTTGTAAGTGGAAATGCTCGAACCAAAGAGAATGTAGATAAAGAGAGAAAAGAAGTTGGCGGCTCGATCATCAAAGTGAAGAAAGTAGATGGAGAGTGGTCATTTGTAGAGAATGATCCTCTCAATCGAAGAATTGATGCTACCACCAAAATTCCTTTTTCGAATGGAATAAAAATCAAAGGACAAGATTATGCTATCGGAACTTTAGGAAACTGCGCCGGCGGATATACTCCTTGGGGAACCTTTCTAACCGCCGAAGAAAATTACGATATGTTTTACGGAGAGCGCAAAGAAAATGGCGAACTTACTAGTAGCTCTCGCTACAATTGGCAAAAGTTCTATCCTGAAAACTTACCCGAGCATTATGGCTGGATTGTTGAAGTCGATCCTTTTACTGGTAAATCAAAAAAATTGGTTGGCCTTGGCCGCTGCGCTCATGAATGCGCCACAGTTGTAGAACTTGATGATGGCCGCGTTGTTGCTTATACGGGTGATGATAAAAATTTTGAGCACCTCTACCGCTTTGTAGGATCAAAGAAGCAATCTCTTGATGAAGGTACTCTCTATGTTGCCAAATTTACCGAAGAAAATGGCGAGCAAAGAGGTGAGTGGATTTCAATGGATTATGAGAGCAATGAAATTCTAAAAGCAAACTTCGAAAACCAGGTAGAGGTTTTGACCTATGCTAGAAAAGCAGCAAAGCTTTTGGGAGCCACTCCTTTAGACCGCCCTGAAGACATTAAAATTCATCCTGAAACCGGAGATGTTTATGTGGCCCTAACCAACAACAAGGCTAAAAGACCTAAAAACTTACACGGCAGCATTCGCAGAATCATGCCCGATGGCAAAGATCACGAATCGAATACTTTTTCATGGCAAGAAGCTATTACCGGCAAAGAAGATGCATTGATCTCTTGCCCTGACAATTTAGCCTTTGATAGAAACGGAAATCTTTGGATCGCTTCGGATATCTCAGGTAGCAGTATCGGCAATGAAGACTACAAAGATTTTGGTAACAATGGACTTTTTGTTGTACCCGTAAGCGGAGATTATGTCGGAAAACTCATCAAAGTGGCTTCGGCTCCCAAAGATGCAGAACTCACAGGAATATTTTTTGATCCTGAATACAAAAATCTTTTCTTATCGGTGCAACACCCTGGAGAAGAAACTAGAAGTATAGGCAATCCAACTAGCATGTGGCCTCACCGAGAAGGAGACTATATGCCTAGGCCTTCTGTAGTTGTTTTGAGTGGACCTCTCTTAGAGGCCTTCACTCAGTAAGGCTTGAATTTGAAGTTTTCTTTTTTATTGGCACTCTTGTTTTTGAGTGCCTGCGCCTCAAAACCACAAAAGCTCTCTCTTGAAACCCAGTCAATGAAACAGGTCGAAGAGAGAGTTTTTCGTTTAAACCACAAAGCCGATGAGGTTTTGGTTGTTTTTGATATCGACAATACGGTTTTGACCATGAACCAAGACCTCGGCAGTGACCAATGGTTTATGTGGCAAAATGCAATGATTAAAAAAGAGCAAAAAGATGAGGGACTCGTCACCAAAGACTTCGATACACTCTTGAGCATTCAATACCAGCTCTTTGAAACATCTCGCATGCGCCCTCCCGAAAATAGAACTCCGCCCATGATCCGCAAGCTTCAAGAGAAGGGCTACCGAGTGATTGCTCTTAGCTCGAGAGGTTACAAGTCGCTGCGGCCAACTCTGCGTGAGCTTAAAAACAACCAGATGGATTTTTCAAAAACGGCATTGAAAATCAACGAGCAAGATACTTGGCTCCCCTACAATCTAAAAGACCTAAAAGTGATTAGCCCGCAAGAGGCAAAATCATACCAACTTCAAAGCAATGCGAGAAAAGTAATCTACCAAGAGGGTGTGTTTTTAACCGCGGGCCAGCACAAAGGAGCAATGCTGCGTATTTTACTATACAAAGCTAGCTTTCTGCCCAAAGCCATCTTCTTTGTCGATGATCATTTAAAGCACTCTGATAGTGTACAACAGGCCTTTGCAGGTCAAGAGCTCAGTCTTTACAGCTTTCGCTATAGCCACGAAGATCAGAATGTGAACTCCTTTATTCAAGGAGAAGGAAAAGAATTGGCGAAGATTCAAATGCAAGAGATTCAGCAAACATGCAGCAAAAAACAAATGGGTAAACTCAACTCTATTTTAAAGGTGATTTTTGGCCGCGATCCGGTTCGCCCGAAAGATCGCATGATTTGTGAGCTGTTTTAAAATATACTCAGCCTATGAAAATCATCACTATCGAATGCAAAAACCGGCTCAGAAACCTCAATTACATTTTACTCAATGAACAAAACGAAGCCATCAGTATTGACCCATGGGATGCACAGCTCATTTTAGATGCCCTTAAAGGTGTAAAACTCAAATACATTGTTAATACCCATGAGCACCATGACCACATTCGAGGAAATCAAGAACTCAAGACCAAAACAGGGGCAGAGATTCTATCTGTGCCGGGAATTGAGGCAGATCAAACCTTAAGAGGCGGTGAAAGCATTGAATTTGGTAATCACAAAATCAAAGTCGTCTACACCCCTGGACACACTCAAAAACACATCAGCCTTATGCTTGGGGAACACTGCTTTTGTGGCGATATGCTGTTTAATGCCGGCATTGGAAATTGCAAGAACGGCGGCGACCCTGAGACGATGTATGAAACCTACAAGAGCTTCTTTCATCGTTTGCCAGAGGAAAGCATTGTCTACCCTGGACATGATTATATCGAAAACAATTTGCGATTTGCTAAAAGCATAGAACCAGGCAATGCAAAGCATGATGAGTTTATGAATCGCCGGCAACAAGAAGGAGTTTTTTTAACTCGGATTCGAGAAGAAAAACAGATCAATCCTTTCTTTCGCCTAAAGGAGCCGAAAATCCAAGAGCAACTAGAGCTGCAAGATGAAAAAGAGATCTTTTTAGAACTTCGCCGAAGACGCGATCTTTGGTAAAGTTTTAAAACCTAGCTCCGACTTGCAGTGTGGTGAGATCGGTTTCACCAAGACTAACAAACTGTAAGGTGGCAAAAATACCTCTAATGAAACCCTCTGACCATAAATATTGATAGTCAATCCCAACACCAGGCCCGCCATCTTGATCTTCAATTTCAAAGGCCAAGAGTTTTAAAGAGAGAGCTGAATGATCGTTGAGAAGATAACTTAGCAAAATCGAGGCTTCAAAAACGAGCAAATCTTCTTCTTCTTCTTCGCCAATAAAGTTTGGGTTGAAATCTTGAATGTATTTGATCAAAGAAAGACCCAACTGAGCATCCATCGCAAAGGAGTCGCTGACTTTATAAATTCTTGGGTTCCAAGCCGCATAAGGACCAGTGGAATCACCCTCTTTATCTTCTGAATACATCAAACCCAAACGAAGCGAATACCAGTAATTGACTTCAGGACCTTCTTCCACATCAAGTTTTTCTTTGTCTGAAGGTTTCCAGCGAAGAGAACGGCTTGGTGCATTTTCTTCTACTTTGGCAATCGCAAGTTGATTGAGCTCACTTAAAGTCTTTTGCTCTAAGTCTTTTGCGTTAAGATCGAGATCTTTGGCTGAGGCGGCGATCTCTTCTTTTACATTGGCAATGGCTTTTTGGTTGAGCTCGGCAACCTCTGCTTTGACCTCTTCAGGAAGATCTTGCTCTTGGATGGTATCAACCTCATCAAAAGATCTACCCAAATCTTGAACTTCTTCTTGGCTGGTTTTTTCTAGTTTCAGTTCAGGCTTTACTTCCACTTTGGAAGCATCTGCTGCCTCTGTAGTCTCTACGGGAGCATCTAAAATCTGCGCCGTCTCACCGGTTTTGGCCAAAGTCTTTACCTCTTGGTCCGCAACCGAGGATAGCTCTACCTCACCGCGAAAGACGGAAGTAAAGGTGCCTTGCTGATCGTAGTGAACTACGCTGAAGTCGGTTCCACGAACGCCGGCAACTGCGGTTTTGGTTTTGATTCGTATTGAAGAGGAAAGGTCTTTTTTGGGAGAGACAACAACCCGAATCTTTCCGTAAAATAGCTCTAGTAGCTTGTCTTGTATTTTTCTGTCATCGCTAATTGAAACTCCTGGAACAGCCGTAATGGTTCCTGGGCCAACAAAAAACTGGTCGCCATTCTTTAAGAGCAGCTTTAACTTACCGTTAGTCCCTGTCTGGATATAATCATCCTCGGCTAAGCGCTTACCAACTTTAGCATCGAGAAAAAAATAGATTTGGTTTTGAAATGAGAGTTGTTTAGCGTCTTTCTTTTTCTTTTTTGAAAGAACATAAACCTCACCAGTAGTAGCTACAATGACTCCCACTTGCTTGGCATAGGCTTGCATAGAACAACAAAAAACAAGAAGCATAATGTATTTCATGCTTCTTAGTATTCAGTAGGAAACTGAAAATTAAAATAGCCTTTTAAGAATGACTCAATGAGTTGTGTTTGAAACAAGCTTTCCTGAAGAGTCGTAACTTGTCTTTATCCCATTTTTATTCCAAACATCTTTGGAACCATCAGTATATCTCACTTCGACTCTTCTGCCATTTGCATCGTACTTTGTGCTCGAACCATCTAATAAAAATTCAATATAGGAGCCATCTTTATATTCAATTTTTTCTATCTTCTCTTCTCCACACTCATCCGGCTTATAACTTGATACCTTCTTGACCGTCTGATCATCTGTCAACTTCACTTCATAAACTGCATCCAAAACTTCGTTTTTCTGCATGAAACGATGAAAGCTCTGGGCTGTGATCAACTCGAGCAAACCATGACTGCTGTAGTAGGGAGTTACATCTTTATCAATGGTAATGGTCTTTTTTACTCCAGCAAAACTCTTGGCAAAGCCTGTAACGTGAAATGCTTCTGCTTGATAGGGAGAGGCGAACTTTGAAGAATTGAGACGTCTTAAGCCTTCTTCAAAGCTAGAAAGGCTCTCTTCTCCCAACATAGCACTGGCAAGAACATTCAGCGGGTAAGAGTTGGAGTTTCCAAAACGCGTATCGTAAGGGCTTGAGAAAGCATTGTAAGCCTTGGGTTGCCCAGGCCAGATTTCGCCATTACCCGAAGTGCGATTTAAAGTATCGTAAATAATTTTTAGCATTTTTCTTTGCACTTCATCACTAGGAAAAAACAAAACCGTGTGAAACTCATCATTGTTATCTAAGAAGAAGTGAGAAAGGCCTTCCGAATACATTGCGGGGACCGGCACATCACATGTAGTCAATGTATGGTTCACAGCAAAAAGCTGCTGATGCTCAGGGTTCTGCTCGTAAGCACTATCCACTACCTGTTTGGTAAAGCCATAGGCTGCTTCTGCACTATAGGTTCTGCCGTATTCAACCAATTTGCGATCGACAAAGTCTTTGAGTTCATCGAGTTCCAAAGAATCAAGATTGCGAAGCAGGCGATAGTCAGAATCAGAAATCTTTCCTTTCAAGTCACTAAAGTTATCACATTTACCACCTTCATTCTCGCGAACCAGATCTTCAAACTTGCTTTGAAAGGCCGTTCTTCTCGCTTTTCTTGCTAGATTCTCTATAATGCGATCATTGCTTGAGAAGTCTTCTTCATGCACAACACGGTATAGAAGACCTACGTGTGAGTAGTAATTGTTTCGCCCATCTTCAAACCATGTATCTTGACTGTATTCAGGTACATCTTCGTAAAAGAATTCTTGCAAAAGATCTGCCTTAAAACCTATCCCGAGCTTGCGATCGGCTCTAGAACCTGTTTCAGGAGGAGTGTGAGAAACTATTAGCTCATAGAGTCTCTGCGCGCTCAAGCGTACTTTTTGAGCTAGTTCTCCGTATTTGTTCGAATTTCTTAACTTGCGCAGGTTAGATATCAATTCTTCTCTGTCCCTTTGAGTTTCAACTCCACCCTCGGCAATTTTAACCAATTCATCAATATAGCCAGCAATCAAGTCGACAGGATAATCGACCAAGAGATTGGCCTTTTTGATTCGTCTTCCGGCTCTTGAGATAATGGCAACTAAGGTCTCTTTGCCCTGAGCTTTACGTTCTTGCATGATTTCATAAAGACGCAATTGCATAATGCTTCTCATTGAAGAAGCATTGTAAATTATAGGCAGTTCTGCATCATCACCGCAGGTCTTTAAAAAAGGGGCCTCTACAATATTAAAGTTTTCATCCATTACGATATTGCTTGGATCACTCTTTTTGCCAGCGAATGCTTGTGAAAGAGTTAAAAAGAACAAAAATAAAATGACTTTATGCATTGTAAAAACTCCTAAAAAAAGCCCACCGAAGTGGGCTGGTAAGATCAAAAAAACAAATTATTGAGCACTTACTCTGTCGATTGCAGCTTGAGTGTCATCCATAACCTTTTGAGTTGCGAATACTTTAAACTCAGCAGAGTTCTGAAGCGCATAGCCTACGTTTGGCAAGAAATCTACGATCAATTGACCAGCTTCAAGAGCATACTTAGCATCGCTTTCTGCAGCGGCAAGAATCAAAAGAGTAGAAGAACCTACAGTAATAGAAACTACCACACCAGCAGAATCAGCAGCCGTTTTCAATACAGAACCAGCCACATTGGCCACGACCACAACAGATAATTTTACAGGACCTTCAACAGTAGTGTAAACCAACTCGAAAGTACGAGATACAACACCACCAGAGGCTACAAGATTGTCAGAAGCATAGTCAGCAGATACTTCGAAAACATTTCCACCCTGTGTCGTTTTTCCAGAAACGGCATCAAAAAGATCTTCTAGAGCATTTCCAAGATCAATTGAATCAGCATTTACATTTTTGCTGTAATTGTTCCTAAAAGCATCAGAAGCATTCTTCATATTATCTGAAGAATCTGCGTAAGCAGAAACCGCGAATAGAGTAGCAAGAATTGCAATTGTTTTTTTCATAATACATCCTTTATGGTTAATGGTTTAGGGTTAGCGAGAGCAGTAATACTGTTTTTCTATCCACTTAACAACATGCAAATAATTTATAGAGGAGCCTCGCGATTTCTCTAAGTTATTAATATTCATATTGTTTTACCTTAGGCAAAATGCACCATGCCGGTACATAAAGTAAATTTGAGTAAACATTTCTAAAAACTAATGCGACGCGCTTCCATTTTTTTTTAAAAATCGCTCATGCATATTAAATAATCCTAGTAAAATGCATAAACAAAAGTAGAAACGTGATAAATTATTTCGCATATTGCGATTGCATTAAGCTATACTTCCTGCACAATGAAAGAAACAATTCGAATTCACAATGCTCGTGAACACAATTTAAAAGGCATTGATTTAGAAATTCCTAGAAATCAAATCACAGTGATTACCGGTCTTAGTGGTAGTGGTAAATCCTCTCTCGCCTTTGACACTATATATGCCGAAGGACAAAGGCGCTACTTAGACAGTCTCTCTACCTATGCAAGAAATTATATTGACCAAATGAAACGCCCTGAAGTCGACTCGATTATGGGCTTATCGCCAGCCATTGCCATTGATCAAAAAACGATTAGCAGCAATCCAAGATCAACAGTTGGAACCGTAACAGAAATTTACGATTATCTTCGATTGTTGTTTGCCAAAATCGGAACTCCACATTGTCCCGAGCACGATATTGCGCTTGATTCACAAACCGAAGAACAAATCATCCAAAGAGTTTTAAAGCTCAAAGAATCTACA